>JAGANY010000051.1 GCA_017624025.1 Ruminiclostridium sp.
CAAGGCAGTTAAGGATATCTGCGGTCTTGGTCTTAAGGAATCCAAGGAACTCGTTGAAGCAGCTCCTAAGGCTCTTAAGGAAGGCGTTGCTAAGGCAGAGGCTGAAGAAATCAAGGCTAAGCTTGAAGCAGCTGGCGCTACTGTTGAACTCAAGTAATTTTACTTACTCAACCTTGTAAAAAAACGAAAAGCGGTGCAGTTTCTGCATCGCTTTTTTGTTTCTTTGCGGGTTTTTAATTTGTTTTTGTAACTTTTGAGTATATGAGTATTAATTTGTTGTTTAAAATACCGAAATTTTGTCGATAACGAATATATCTGTTGACATATTGTTAAAATTAAGTTATAATTATTGTAATTATATAGAGAAAAAATCAACAATGTTAACAGGTTATCACGGAGAGGCTGTTAAAAATCTTATTATGTGAGGTTTGCTATGTTTGTATCGATTGATAAGGATAAATGCATAGGTTGTAATGCATGTATAAGAGTCTGTCCTGTTTTTGAGGCAAATGAAGCTGTTCTTGCTGAGGACGGAAAACATTCCATAGTACATATCAACCAGGATAAATGTATCAGCTGTGGCGAATGTGTAAAGAGCTGTGTTCACGGTGCACGTAAGTATAAGGATGATACCGACCGTTTCTTTGCAGCAATAAAGGGAAAGGTTGACCTTACAGTTATTGTTGCTCCCGCATTTCGCATTACCGAGCCCGACGCTGACGCTATGCTTGCTCATTTAAGAGAGCTCGGCATAAAGCGTATCTACGATGTTTCCTTCGGTGCAGATATCTGTACATATATGCATATAAAGGCGTTAAAGGAAAAGCGTGTAAGAAAGGTTGTATCACAGCCCTGTGCCGCTATTACCGAATATGTTCTTAAACACCGTCACGACCTTATCCCCTCACTCTCTCCGATTCATTCTCCTATATCCTGTACAGCTGTTTATCTCCGTAAGTATATGGGAATAAAGGGTGATATAGCTTGTATCTCTCCCTGTATTGCGAAAGGCTTCGAGTTCGAGGAAACCGGACTTGTTCAGTATAACGTAACCTATAAGCGTTTTGTCGAATATATGGAAAAGAACTATAAGTATGACAAGAATGCATACTTTAAGTTTGATAATCCCGACGCATTCTGCGGTAAGATATATCCTAAGCCCGGCGGACTTAAGGAATGCCTTCTCCACGCTGTTCCCGGTCTCGACGTAAGAAACTGTGAGGGCGTCGGACACGTTTATAAGGAGCTCGATTACTATTACAACGCAAAGGAAGGCGAGCGTCCCGTTGTATATGACGTTTTAAGCTGTGCTAACGGCTGTATCTCCGGCCCCGGCACAAACTTCAGCGAAAAGGATATCTTCCGTTATGTATCGAAGGCAAGCCGTATCGGCGAAGACTCCTTTGAAAGACGAGAAAAACAGACTGCAGGCTGGCCTAAAGCAGACAAGCAGTTCCAGGAATTTGAAAAGAAGCTTCGTTTCGAGGATTTCGTAAGAAAATATGAGCCTAAGAATATAAAGGAAAGATTAATAACCGAACAGGATTTAAAGGGTGCATATTCGCTCCTTATGAAGCAGACATATACCGAGCAGCATTTCGACTGCCGTGCTTGCGGCTACAAATCCTGTGAAGAAATGGCAATTGCTGTGGCGAAGGGTCTTAACGTTCCCCAGAACTGTCACCAGTATTCAGTTAAACAGGCTGAGTTTGCCGCTTCTAAGATTGAAAACGCAAATAATGAAATAAGAAACCGCAACCGTCTTATCGTTGACGCTGTTTCAGGTATATCGGGCAATATTGAAAGAATCTGTGAAAATACCGATGTTATTGCTGAACATTGCGAAGGAAATTCTGCCGAGATGAAGGATGTCGAGACAAAGCTCGAGCTTCTTCGCGGTAAGTGTGCCGAAATCAACGAGGCAGTTGCTGGTATCATAAAGGTAAACGAAATCTATCACAAGATGGCAGGGTCTATCAGAAATATTACAGAACAGACCCATATCCTTTCGATTAATGCTTCTGTTGAAGCTTCGAGAGCCGGTGCGGCAGGCAAGACCTTTGCTGTTGTTGCGGGCGAAATAAGAAATCTCGCTGCAAACACAAAGTCAACTACCGCTGTTGTTGATGAAAACGATGAGCTCGTAAAGGCTGAAACATCAAGAGTACTTAAGATTGCTTCGGAAATCGAAGAAACTGTAAAGATTCTTGCAGAGGTTATGTCGAATGTTGATAACAATATCACAAGTACAACCGAAACAGGTAACGTAATTGAGGCTGTTGCCGAAGAAATCAAAACCGCAACAGAAGAACTCTACGCAATAGCTAACCAGTAATTGTTTATATAAGTATCTACGGGTATTATCGAGGGAAACCCTTTTGAAAAAGAGTTTCCCTCGAGCTCCCTTCCGAAAACTTTCAGTATAAATTAAAGAACCACAGGACTTGCCTGTGGTTCTTTAATTTATATTAAAAGTCTTTGGAAGAGGGTTCGGGAGAAAGCCTTTCTTCAGAAAGGTTTCTCCCG
>JAGANY010000052.1 GCA_017624025.1 Ruminiclostridium sp.
GGCAATCCTTATACTTGAAATCAGCTTCCTTACCGCCGATTATACAGTTAAGCTCTGCAAGGTCATTAGGAACTACCCAGTCAAGAGTAATGTTGGAGAAGGGAGCCTGTGTACCCCATCTGCTGGGAGTATTTACGCCGTAAATAAAGGATTCGATACACTTCTTTACCTGGTCATAAGAAAGGTTATCTGCCTTTACAAAAGGAGCAAGGTATGTATCAAAGGATGAGAACGCCTGTGCACCTGCCCATTCGTTCTGCATAATTCCGAGGAAGTTTACCATCTGGTTACAGAGGGTAGCAAGGTGCTTTGCGGGAGCGGAAGTAATCTTTCCGGGGATACCGCCGAGGCCCTCCTGGATAAGCTGTTTTAAGGACCAGCCTGCACAGTAGCCTGTAAGCATGGATAAATCGTGGATATGGATATCAGCATTTCTGTGTGCGTTGCCGATTTCCTCGTCATAGATTTCGGAAAGCCAGTAGTTAGCTGTGATAGCACCGGAGTTGCTTAAGATAAGACCGCCTACGGAGTATGTAACGGTAGAGTTTTCCTTTACTCTCCAGTCGTTTACGTCGAGGTAGTTATTTACGATTTCCTTATAGTCGAGGATAGTAGCGTTAAGGTTACGTATCTTTTCTCTCTGCTTACGGTAAAGGATATAAGCCTTTGCTACTTCGTCATAACCCGCCTTGATAAGAACAGACTCAACGCTGTCCTGTACCTTTTCAACGGAAATCATATCATCAACGATTTTCGGCTCGAAATCAGCAGTTACCTTTAAAGCGAGAAAATCGATCATATCGGGATTATACTGTTTTTTGCAGGCATTGAACGCCTGTGTTATAGCGACGGAGATCTTAGAAAGATCGAAATCTACGATTTTACCGTCTCTTTTTACTACATTGTACATTCTTTTCAGACCATTCCTTTCATAATAGAGTATCTTGATTATAGCACATATCTTGTGGCTTGTCAATAGGCAAACCACAATATATTGTGGTCGGTTATAAAAAAATGCAGACAAGCACAATACCTGTCTGCATCATTTTCCTGCTTTATTTCAGCCTCCGCGTACCTCTGCACGCTTCACAAAAGGCTCTGCTTTCATACGCATAGCTTCCATTGTATCTTTATCAACAGCACTGAGACCCTCGCATAAAAGTCCGCCCGAATCTTCAAAGAACTGTAAATAATATTTTTCCGCTCCCTCTATCCTCTTTGCGAGAGAGAATATATCGTCAGCATTATGAAATTCCTTTACAACTGTAGTTCTGAATTCATAATCGACCTTACCGCTTAAAAGAAAATCTATGCTTTCCTCTATAAAAGGTATAAGCTTTTGGTCACAGCCTGCTGTAAGCGGATATTTTTCAATGGAATTCTTTATATCCATCGCCACATAATCCACAAGTCCTTCGTCAACGAGGCTTTTAAGCCTATCCGGAAAGCTTCCGTTTGTATCGAGCTTTACGGAATAGCCGAGAGCCTTTATCTTTCTTATAAAATCGGTTATATCCTTTTGTAAAAGCGGTTCTCCGCCTGTTATACATACTCCGTCAAGAATTCCCTTACGCTTTTCGAGATAAGAAAGTATCTCTTCCTCGGAATAGCTCTCACTGCATCCGCCTGTAACAAGGACAGCGTTATGACAGAAGGGACAGCGGAAATTGCATCCCCCTGTGAATAAAGTACAGGCTACCTTTCCGGGATAGTCCAGTAATGTCATTTTCTGAAAGCCGTTTATTGTCATTTTATCACCTGCTTTTTTCGTATAAAATAATTATACCACATATATCGTTTTTAATCAATATTTTCATCCGGATTTCATTGATTAAGCCTTTGCGGTGTGTTATAATTAAAGTACATTATATCGTTTTTTTGATATAAACTCGGCTTTACGGATATAAAAAGCAGAGGCTTTTTATTATACTTATGTAAAGACTTAAAAACGAAAGGAAATTCCGTTATGGGTAATTATAAGAATTTTGAACTTGTTGTTTACTATATCGCAAACGGCGTTAAAAACGTCACCGAAGAAAAGCTTCAGAAGGAGATAGACTTCTTCAATAAATATCTCCGTCTCGATAAGGTTTATATCGAACCCTTCAGAGACGGTTGCCGTGCAACAGAAGAAGAGCTTACCCTATGCAGAGATATTTTCAGAAAAAACGGCATAAAAACCGAAGGCGGTATTACTACAAGTATGCCCGACCCCGAAGGACAGCCGAAAAAACAGCGTATCTTCAACGTACTCTGTTACAATGACGAGATAATGATGAATACCCTTAAGGAAATATGCGAAATGAATGCGAGAGTTTTTGACGCATTTATTATCGACGATTTCTTCTTCACAAACTGCACCTGTGAAAAATGCAGAAAGGGCAGAGACGAATACAACAAGGCTCACGGAATTACTGACGGAAGCTGGCAGGCTTACCGTACCGACCTTTTATATAAGGCTTCGGAAAAATACGTTATCGCTCCCGCTAAGGCAGTAAATCCCGACTGTAAGATAACAATAAAATATCCCAACTGGGCAGAATCCTACCAGGAAACAGGCTATGACCCCGAATCCCAGAAGAAGATCTTCGATTATATCTATACAGGTACCGAAACCCGTGACCCCGTAAACCACGACCAGCACCTGCCCCGCTATCTCTCCTACTCGCTTATGCATTATATGGAAAAGACCGCTCCCGGAAGAAACGGCGGAGGCTGGTTCGACCCCTATGACTGCAGAATGCTTGACTACTATCTTGAACAGGCTTATCTTACCGCTCTCTCGAAGCCTCGTGAGATTATGATGTTCTGTTTCCAGAGCCTTTATAACACAGTCAATGTTCCCGCTATCGGATTTATGCTTGATAAGCTTGACGAGCTTATAGGAAACCTCGGAGCACCTGTTGGCGTACCCTGTTATATTCCAAATGCGTCACAGGGCGAGGACAACGTTCACGATTTCCTCGGTATGAACGGCTTCCCTGTGCTTCCCGTACCCGAATTTGAAGCAGACGCACCGACAATGCTCCTCACAGCTTCATCCGCTTACGATAAGGACATTGTGGATAAGCTTGAACGCTACGTTGCTGACGGCGGAAAAGCAATCGTTACAAGCGGATTTATAAAAGCAACTCTCGGGAAAGGAATCGAACGCCTTACCTCTATCCGCGACAGAGGAAGAACCCTTACCGCAAAGGATTTTGCGTCGGAAAGCTCCTTCTTCTATAACCGCTGGGAAAGAGACAGTTGCGAAAAATCCTTTTCCTTCCCTCTCCTCGAATTCAGAAACAATTCTACCTGGGGAGCAGTATGTAAGGCTGTATGCGAGGAAGAAGCCTGCACTATCTTTGCTCTCGACACCTACGGAAAGGGTCAGCTTTATACCCTTGTTCTCCCCGAAGCCTTTTCGGAAATAAAGTATCTTCCCGAAACTGTGCTTGACCGCATAAGAAAGGAATTTTCCGTAAACGGCATACGTTACAGCGGAAAGGGTCAGATAAGTATTTTCGCTTATGACAATGATACCTTTGTCGTTTATCCTTATGTTGACGACAACACCTATGACAGCGACATAACGGTATTTATAAAGGATGCAAAAAGTCTCATATCTCTTTCGGGCGGAAAGGAAATAACACCTCTCTATACCGAAAACAGCGAAGCAGTATTCAGACTCAGAGCTGTTGTGGGAAAAATAAGCGGATATAAGATTGTAAGATAACAAAAAAGTTTTCGCTCAAGCCTTTTACAAAAGGCTTGGCAGGGGCAAGGGGCGGCAGCCCCAAAAAACCTGTGAATGCTTCCCATATAAACAGAATATATCAACAGCCAAAAACGGACGGTAAATTTATACCGTCCGTCTCTTTTTTGAAAATTCTATCTTAATAGCGTAGTTTTTAAAATCTATTGCCGAAAGCAATACCACAACTATTCACTCTTCACTATTAACTTAAAAACTATCAGCCTCTCCAGGGAGCATTCTCTGTGCGTTCCTTTATGAGCGCTTTCATAAATTCGCCTGTTTCGCTTATATTGCTGTCAGATACGAAGATACTTGAACCCTCGGCCTTATCGTTGATTGCCCAGTTACAGCTTGAAAGCTGGTTCTTATCTATCCATTCGAACCACTCAGCTGTGGATTCCTTATCGATAGAGCCGTTTCCGTCTGCATTAACACTGCCCCATTCGGTTACGAAAAGCGGAATACCTGCTTCCATAGCCTTATCGGCATTATCTCTGAGCCACTGCTTATGTGTGCCCGCATAGAAATGGAGTGCGTAAGCAATATTCTCGCCGACAACAGGATTGCTTGCCGCCGCTGTAACATCCTGTGACCAGTTGGGAGTACCTACGATAATAAGATTGTCGGAATGCTTTCTTATTTCGGGAATTACGATTTCAGCATATTCCTTTATCTTATCCCAGCCTACATTCTTAGGTTCGTTATAAAGCTCGAAAATAACATTGTCATAGCTTCCGTATTTTTCAGCAAGTCCGCCGAAATATGAAACAGCCTCGTCGGGTGCGAGATGTGCTCCGTGAGAATGCCAGTCGATTATAACGTAAAGACCTCTGTCGATTGCCGCTTCGATAACGTCCTCGATAAGCGGTTCACAGCTTCTGTCATAAGGTACGCTGTCATCCTGGATACCGTAGGAACAGCGTACGACCTCACAGCCGAATTCATCCATCATAAGGTCAACGTAATCGGCGTTATAATATTTCTGTGACCAGTTGCTCCAGAAGAAGCTCATACCTGTTACTCTTACGACCTCGTTGGTCTTTGAACCGATAAGGCGGTTTCCGTCGGCAATCATCTCGCCGTGATATGCTACAGGGGTATTTATTACCTCTTCTTCCATAACGGCTTCTGTTGTTGTCGTTGTTGTTTCAACAGGGGCTTCTGTTGCGGTTGTTGTTTCCGCCGGCTCAGTCGCACAGGAAGCAAGCAAAGATGCTGACATAATCATAGCAGCAAGGCCTCGTACTAATCTTTTCTTCATAATCATCACACAGGCGGTTTTTTATTGCTTTCGCTTCAGCCGCCCCTCCTTTTTATCATAATAGCATACTAACAGACTGAATTAATATCAGAAAGACGATTTATATTTCAAAAAACTGACTTTAGTTACCGAAACTGCTCATATAATACTCTTCCTTATATTTCTTCGGAGTAATACCCTTTATTTTCTTGAACACGCTTATAAACGCACTCTGGGAAGAAAAGCCGAGGGCAAGAGAAATATCGAGATATGAAAAGTCCGAGTATTTAAGCATATTTTCAGCGGTAGAGATCTTCGCTTCTGTTACGAAATCCTTTATGGAGGTTCCCGTCTCCTTTAAAAAGAGCTTCGAGAGATATGACGGGTTAAGATCAAAATAATCCGCAATGGTTTTTATCGAAAGATTTTCGTGAAGATGCTCGTATATGTAATCAATGCACTTACGTATATGAAGCGAAATAACATTTTCTTTTTTAAGCCCGTGCATACGCTGTGCGAAATCCACCTGCATCTCCTCGAGAAGATCTATAAGCTTTTCACAGGACTTGCATTTATCTGCTTTCTGGATATAAATATCGCTTAAGGTGTAGGCTGTATCGTGGCTTAATCCACCCTCTACACACACTCTCGTTATAAGAGCCGCTGCAGTAACAAAATGGTACTGCATATTTCTTACGGGGTCATCGGAAAGGGTTCCCTTACCTTCAAAAAAGTTATCCCTTACCATAGCAAAATTACGCTTTACGACCTCGACGTTACCCGAACGAACAGCCATATATTTTTCAAATTCGGTATGGAACGGGGTTCTTCTGAAGCCGTGTATTTTCTGTACATAAAGGTGGTAGTTAAGATCCTGGTTAGTATTCATTCTTAACCTCCTCTCTCATTTAGAACATTATATCACTTTTTTGATACAAAATCAACTTTTCTGATATAAAAATTCCGCCCTGCAGTTATCCTGCAGGACGGAAAGCGATTATTTATTTCAGCTGTTGCTTGCGAAATTATATTTATCATCGTCGAAACCGCCGAGATACTCAAATTTTATGCCGTGAAGCTTAAGACCGCTCTGTGCGAAATAGAATCTTATTGCTGTAAATGCGGAGAACATATTTATCTGCTTTGTAATCTCTACGGGCTTTCCGCCTGTGCCGTTCCAGGTAAAGTTCGCTGCCGCTGTACCCATAGTGAATAATGTTACGGGAATCTGTGCGAGCTCGCTCTGTGTAGAGCTTGCCGAAACAGTTACGGAATAGCGTCCGAGCTTCTTTACGTCGAGAGCAAAGCTGTATTCCGAGCCCTTATCGGTACAGATACTATCAAAATCATCTATGGTTTCGGCAGACAATACGAGTGTTCCGTCTATATCATAGTGCTTCGAAAGCTCACCGGAACCCGTTTCGGAATCAGGGCGGTTAATAACCTTTGCAGCTGTCTCTTCGCCCATAAGCCTCTTCATAGCGTTTGTTCCGATGATGAAGTTAAGAACATTAGCCGCATTACGCTGGAGCTCTGCTCTTGTAAGCGTGCCGTTTCCGAGAGCCTCAAGAGTATTGTCGTTATGCTTTCCGCCGTCGGCACAAACCATATATACGTCGTTCTGTGCTCTTGCCATAGCCGCAAAATTGCTCTTGTCTGCCCACTGGCCGCGCTGGTTTATATTAGCCCACCAGTCTGTCATTGTAAATCCGTCAAAGCCCCATTCATCACGGAGAATTACGGTATTAAGGTCGAAGCTTGCCGCTGTCCAGAGTCCGTTTACGATACCGTAGGTAGTCATTACCGTTTTCGCCTTACCCTTTTTAACCGCTGTTTCGAAGCCCTTAAGGTAGATTTCTCTTAAGGCTCTTTCGGAAACCACAGATTCGAGGAAGTGACGGTTTGTTTCCTGATTGTTGCCGCAAAAATGCTTTATCGTTCCTGTAACGCCTACGCCGTGAAGACCGTCAAGCTCTGCTTTTGCGATTGTTCCTGTAAGGAATGGGTCTTCGGAAAAATACTCGAAGTTTCTTCCGTTGAGGGGATGACGGTGAATATTCATTCCGGGGCCTAAAAGACAGTCTATATTATTTGCTGTCATTTCGAGGCCGAGCATTGTAAACAGCTCTGTTACAAGCTCCTTGTTGAATGTTGAAGCAACAAGGGTACCTATCGGAATGCTGAACGCCTTTGTGCCGCAATCCATTCTCATACCCGAAGGGCCATCAGAACAACAGCCTGCAGGAATACCGAGAGCCGTAAGAGTATCGCTTACGCCGCCGAAGGCAGAGGCTGTACCGGGGGTTACACGGGGACTTCCCATACCTTCGCCTCGGATTATACAGGATAAGTCATAATCCGTAAGCTGTGCCACGAACTCAGTCATAGTATTCTTGCCCGAAGCAACATCGGAAAGCTTTATACCCTTATCCCCTGTCTGCCCAATTTCATCGGGGATGCTGTCGAGTCTTCTCTTTTCCTCGTCAACCTCGTTAAGAGGAACAGGCTCAAAGGCTACGCTGTAACCGCCGTTTTCAGATACGGGCTTCATTCTGTCAAAGCTCTGTACAGGAGCAAGAGCCTGACGGCAGGTTTCGGTAACTATGAGTTCTTCTACGTTTTTACCTGCTACATAAGAAGCATTTCTTACATCTGTACCAAGATAAAGCTTATATTCGCCTGCTTCAAGAACATAACAGAAACGATGTCCTGTAACGCCCGAATCATCGTAGGACGCAAAATCAGAAAGCTTTACATCTATCTTTAAAATCTGCTCTTCTTCGGGAGCGAGCTCCTTCGTTTTTTCGTAACCGCAAAGCACTCTCGCCGCCTTACCAAGCTCACCCTGGGGAGCTTCAAGATAAAGCTGTACTACTTCCTTGCCTTTGTATGAGCCTGTGTTCTTTACGGAAACCTCAACCGAAATAACATCATCATTTATCTCGGAAGACAGAGCCTTTACATCGAAGGTAGTGTATGAAAGACCATAGCCGAAAGGATAACGCACCTTATCCTTTGCAAAGGTCTCGAAATAGCGGTAGCCGACATATATATCCTCGGTATAGAAATTCCTGTTTATATCTCCGAAATACGGGTCAGAGGGATAGTCGCCTATAGAATAAGCAATCGTATCGGGAAGCTTGCCCGAGGGGCTTACCTTACCCGAAAGAACTGCCGCTGTACCTGTACCGCCTGTCATACCGCCCTGCCAGATATAGAGGAGAGAGTCGGGGTTAAGACCCTCGATATAATCTATGTCGATAAGGTTTCCGACATTAAGAAGAACTACCATTTTTCCGAATGCCTTACGAACCTTAGAAAGCATCTCTTTTTCGGTTTCTGTAAGAAGAAATGAGCCTTCTTCAACACGGTTTTCCTGTTCCTCACCTGCTGTTCTGCCTATTACAACAACAGCTGTGCCGCAAGCCTCTGCAACCTTATTTACGAGGTCATCATCAAGAGGCATTTCCTTCTGTGACCAGGGTTCGCCGCCCCAGCCTTCGCCTATATCGAAGGGGTTTTCAAGTATCCATTTTTCGTAAGCGTCGGAAAGCTCCTTGTTTATTTTTATGCCTTCATCAGAAAGACCTTCGGGAATACCGACAATTTTTGAAACATTTACCATTCCGCCCGAGCCTGTTCCGCTTTTGTAGTAGTGAAACTGGATACGGCCGAAAAGTGCAACCTCCTCATCCTTGTCGAGAGGGAGGGCGTTATTTTCGTTCTTAAGCATAACGATACCTTCGGATACGACCTGTGCCGCGGTATCAAGATATTTATTCCAGTCAAGTATTTTTTCCATAGCAATACTCCTTTCGGTATTTGA
>JAGANY010000053.1 GCA_017624025.1 Ruminiclostridium sp.
ACAGCCTTTGCTACGTCAGGTGTAACTGTACCAGCCTTAGGGTTAGGCATTAAACCACGAGGACCTAAAACCTTACCTAAACGACCAACAACACCCATCATGTCGGGAGAAGCGATTACAACGTCGAAGTCCATCCAACCATCCATAATCTTCTTTACTGTATCATCATCAGCAATGTAATCTGCACCTGCAGCCTGAGCTTCAGCGATCTTATCGCCCTTTGTAAATACCATTGTTCTTACAGTCTTACCTGTGCCGTTGGGTAATACAACAGCGCCTCTTACCTGCTGGTCAGCGTGACGGGAGTCAACGCCGAGTCTGATGTGAATTTCAACTGTTTCGTCAAACTTTGCCTTAGCAGTTTTGCAAACTAAATCGCAAGCTTCGCCTACTTCGTAGAACTTACCGTTTTCAACGAGCTTTGCGCTTTCAACATATTTCTTTCCGTGCTTCATTGTAAAATCCTCCTTGTGGTCAAACGGTATAAAACCTCCCACGCATTAATTTTATTAATCGTACTTAATTTGTTGTGAATAAATTAGTCAACAACTTCTACGCCCATAGAACGAGCTGTTCCGGCGATCATAGACATAGCAGCATCAATAGAACCAGCGTTAAGGTCCTTCATCTTCTGTTCAGCGATAGCCTGAACCTGTGCCTTAGTGATCTTAGCAACCTTTGTCTTGTTAGGTGTGCCGGAAGCTGTTTCGATACCGCAAGCCTTCTTGATAAGAACTGCTGCAGGGGGAGTCTTTGTAACGAAAGAGAAGCTTCTGTCAGCGTAAACTGTAATAACAACAGGGATAATAAGACCTGCGTCATTCTTTGTACGCTCGTTGAATTCCTTTGTGAATGCCATAATATTAACACCGTGCTGACCTAAAGCAGGACCAACAGGGGGAGCAGGTGTAGCTTTACCTGCGGGAATCTGTAATTTAATAAATCCGACTACTTTCTGAGCCATTTTTAATTACCTCCAAAAAAAACGTAACATTAGTTGATTTTTTCAACTGCTGATAATTCTAAGGTTGTAGGTGTTTCACGGCCGAACATTGCTACTGTAACGAGAACAGTGCCTGCTGCCTCATCTACTTCCTTAACTGTACCCTCGAAGCCTTCAAGTGCACCGGATATGATATTTACCATATCGCCGACTGCAACTGTAGCTTCCTTAACTTCCTTAACAACGCCTAAGTTTCTTACCTCTTCCTCTGTAAGCGGAATAGGCTTTGATCCGGGTCCAACGAAACCGGTAACGCCTCTTGTATTACGGCAGATATACCAGGACTCGTCTGTCATAACCATTTTAACATATACATAGCAAGGGAACAGCTTTTCTTCCTTCTGGTTGCCTTCTCTGTCGAGAATGGGCTTGCCGTAATCGTCCGTTGCGGGGCCGATCGGAACCATTACATCTTCGATAAGATGCTGAAGATTTCTGTTTTCTGCCAATGTTTTTATGTCGTTTGCAACCTTATTCTCATAACCGGAATAGGTGTGTAAAATATACCATTTAGCTTCTGACATTTTAATCCCCTTTTACCTTAATTTTGCGTCGTTATTGCTTATTTGCCAAGCATAAGCTTAATCAGGAGCATGAATATAGAATCTACGCCCCAGATTGCGATACCCGAAACCACCATGGAAACAAGTACAACGATTGTGTTGTTGATAACCTGTTTTCTTGACGGCCACACTACCTTTTTGAATTCGGATCTGGCATCTTTAAAATACTTTAAAGGTGACTTCTTAGCCTTTTTGGGGGCTGCAGGAGTCTTTGCTGCTGCCTTTTCGTTAGCCATCTTAATCCTCCTTACTTGGTTTCCTTGTGGAGAGTGTGCTTGCGGCAGAACTTGCAGAACTTGTTAAGCTCGATTCTGTCAGGGTCATTCTTCTTGTTTTTCTTGGTGTTGTAATTGCGCTGCTTGCACTCTGTGCATGCGAGTGTAATTTTAACTCTCATTTTCGGCACCTCCTATTTTATTATTCATTCTTTTGAATGAACTAAGCCTCCCTCGCATATCCGCAATACCCTTAACTGCGGAGGGACTTTCCGTAAAAATTTACGCAAAAAAATAAGCCCCTTTTCGAGGTAATAACATTTTATCATATTTGTCCGTCATTGTCAAGGGTTTTAAGCATTTTTTCTCCCTCTTTTATATTTTTTACAAAGAAGTAACTCCGCCTTGACAAATAAGCTCATTTTTGGTATAATTTCACTATAATATAAGCTTTAACTACATATCGGGAAAGGAAAAAACTATGAAAAACTGTCTTAACTGCGGTGCTGTAAATAAAGATGAGAATAATTTCTGCTGTGGCTGTGGTTCTACCGCATTCACAAACCCTTCCGCTGAAAATTTAGGTTCTCCTATACGTGCCGCCGCACCTGTTCAGAACCTCCCTTACAATAACAACATTCCGACAAAATTCGACCTTTTTACAATTTTCGGCTTTGTTGCATCCATTATCGGTGCTTTCGTAATTACACTTATACTTGAGCCTCTCGCTCTTGTATCCGCAATCATCGGTTTCGTTAAGGGAAAGAGATTCCGGGGTCTTGCAATTGCTGCAATAATTATTGCAGTAATCACCCTTCTTATCCGCCTCTTTGTTACGCTTCACAATCTCGGTGCTATTCCCGAATGGTTAATAACAGGTGCTCTTGATTAAGTAAGAAGCGGTATAACTGCCGTCTTTGATAAAACCATCTTATAAAGGAGAAATAACAATGGACATTAAAGCAAAAATCGAAGAAATCGTAGAAAAGGTAAAGGCTGACCCCGATTTTGCAGCAGATTTTAAGGCTAACCCTATAAAGGCTGTTGAAGGCGTTCTCGGCGTTGACCTTCCCGACGATCAGATTAAGAGTGTTATTGACGGCGTTAAGGCTAAGGTTTCCTTTGACGGTATTGCTGATAAGCTCGGCGGTCTCGGCGACTTACTCGGCGGTCTCAAGAAGTAATTCCTTTTACTTTAAAAACATTATATGTATTTATCGGGAGAAGTCTTTTTAAAAGAGCTTCTCCCGAAGCTTTTTTAAAGTCTTTTACATACTTCCTTGACCCGTCCGACAACGCTTATGCGGAGAGCCTCCTGTTTTTCGAAACGGCGTACGGGATAATGAGGGTTTATGGAATGAAGCTCTACCCAGTTAAGACCGTACTTTATTATTTTTACAACCGCCTCGTCATCAACCATCACAACAGCCACCGCTCCGTTATCAACACTGTCCTGACGGCGGACAAGAATCTTGTCTCCATCCTCTATTTTCGGGGACATACTGTCGCCCTTTACGTTTATCCAGAGATATTCGCCCGCTTCCGAAGCGTTGGCAATATAGGAAGGCTTATATCCAACCGCACTGCTGTCGGGATAAGCCCCGAAGCCCGCACTTACGCTGTCATAAACGGGAATATTGAAAACATTATCTATATCACAGACATTTTCTGACGGCAGGTCGAAGCCGAGAAGCCTTTCCACAGGCATCTGAAGTGCTTCCGCTATAAGCGAGGCTTTTTCTATAGGGAGCTTATCTATAGCTCCCGTCTCATAACGCTGGAGCGTCGATTTGCTTAAGCCTGTTTTATCGGCAAGCTCCTGGAAGCTGTAGCCAAGCTCGGTTCTTCGTATTTTCATACGGTTCATAATATCCTTTTTCATTTTTTTATTCCTTTCCGAAACGACATTCTTCTTGTCTTTTTTACATTATAGCACAATTGTTGCGAAAATGCAACATATTTTAGAAAAAAATACATTTTGTTGCAATTTTGGGTTGACAAAAGTCGATTATGGTGCTATACTAAGCTTATCCCAAAAATGCAACGACTGACCCAACCAACCCGAATTTGCAACGAAAGGAGTATAATGTACCGATGCAGAATTTGTAGAACCAACGTAAAAACCGCCGATATTTCCGACTCATACGATAATGATATATATAAGGTATGCGGAATATGCGGAGGAGAAACAGAAAAGCCCGAAGTCTTCTGCAGTGAATGCGGAAGCGGTTTATTCAACGGCGACAGAGCCTTCGAGGCTTCAGACAGAATATACTGCCCCGATTGTATAACCGCCGTTGTTGTTTAGGAGAAAGGAAATTATGAATATCAGAGAATTATTAAACAGCCATTCGGAAATCAATAACGCCATTAACTCAAAGCTTGAGCAGATTGCCGAGCTGAAAGCACTTGCAACAAAGGTAACTGCCTCAACCTTTTCCGAAAGTCATTCAAAAGGTCCCTACAATGAAAGAAAAGGAAGAACGACCGCAAGAATAATCGAACTTGAAAACGAGATAAACGAAGAAATCGACCGCCTCGTAGAGATAAAAGTAAAAATAAGAGGCTTAGTCGCTTCCCTTACCGACCCTAATCTTCGTATCGTTCTCGAAAGGCGTTACATACTCGGCGAAAACTGGGAGAAAATATCCGAGAAAATGGGCTACAGCCCGAGACACATCTTAAGAATGCATAACCACGCCGTAGAAATACTGGAAAACGGCAATGCAAAAGAAATAGCATAACAAAAAGACCGCTGTAGAAATACGGCGGTCTTATTTTATCGGCAATCATAACGTTATCCTTATCAGTTCCGTTTGAAATCTTTATTCGTTTTTTAAATCAATATTATTCTCGATGCAGTATTTTACGCAAAGTCTAACAAAAGGCGATAATTTCATATTGTTTTTTTCAGCGGCTTTTTCCCATTTCTCTCGTTCTTCTACGCTATGTTTAATTCCAGTTACCTTCATTTTATTAGAATCGTATTCTTTTTGCCATTCAAGCTTGCTGTTTAAAGTTTTATTTTCGCCTTTTCTGAGTTCTTTCATTTTTACCTCTCTGCACAACGCACAACATTAGTGACGTAAAACGTCATATTTTTGTAAAATTTAACATTGACTATTCACGTCAAACGTGATATAATATAAAAAACACGCAAGGACAGGGCGAATACGCCTTGTCCTTAATAAATATTATATCATATTATAAAATCAACGTCAAGAAAAGAAATATGTATTAGGTTATACTACATTATTCATTTTTTAAATCAATATTATTCTCGATGCAGTATGTTGCGGCAAGAAGCAAGAATTTGCTGGGAGAAACACCTTGTTTCACAGCTTGCTCTTTTATTATTTCCGCTTTTTTCTTTTCAACTCTCATTCCAATAGTTGTGTAATTTATTTCATGCGTTTCTGCATATTTTTTATCTGCTCTTTTTTGAGCCTCACTTCTTGCCATTTTTCATCCCTCTATTAAAAATGCACCAACAAAATATCAGATAAACCTGATATTTTGTGTAATATAACTCTTGAATATATCGCGTAAATCTGATATAATATAAAAAGCACACAAGGACAGGGCGAACACGCCTTGTCCTTAATAGAATATTATATCATATTATAAAATCAACGTCAAGGAGTAGCTATGAGTATAATCAGAGAATTTTATCAAGGCGAATTACGTCCCAACGAAGTTAATTTTAAAAATCCCGTTTATTCCTCTAATTTTGCACGTTACGAAAGAACAACAGAGCAATTAAAAAAATCTCTTTCAAAAAAGCAGAAAAAGTTGTTGGAAAGTCTTATCGGTAATTTTTTCAGTATGGAATACGAATTCGGTCGGGAAATGTACACAGCAGGCTTCGCTATGGGGGTAAAGCTGACAGCCGAAAGCTTTTGCACAAAGACTCATTAAAAAAGCTTTTTATAAAGAAACCGACAGCAAATTATACCCAAAAATAATTCTTCCCTCTTCTCTCTTTTTAAAAATAACAAGACCGCTGTAGAAATACGGCGGTCTTATTTTTTGATGAATGATTAATAATGAAAAATGAAGGATTATTGTATCGCCTTACGGCGATGATTTAAAACAAACATTTTTAAAGCTATCTTTAAATCCGTCTGCCGACAGGCAGACACCATAGCTTTTCACTTTTCACCCTTCGCTTTTATCTTACTGTGCTTCCGTTAGGAATATCTCCGTCAAGGAATACTACCTTAACATCGTCGCCCGAGTCACAGGCAAGAAGCATACCCTGGCTCTCTTCTCCGCAAAGCTTCGCGGGAGCGAGGTTAGCAACAAATATTATCTTCTTTCCGATAAGCTCTTCGGGAGTATAGTAGTTGGCAATGCCCGAAACTATCTGTCTTCCGTCTCTTCCGTCGTCAACCTGTATCTTAAGAAGCTTCTTAGCCTTCTTCATCTTTTCACAGGCTACGATTTCACCTGTTCTGAGCTTTATTTCAGCAAACTTGTCGATTGTGATGATATTTGCCTTATCGAGGTCTTCGTCTTCCTTATATTCCTTCTTCGGTCCGAGGAGTGCGTTAAGCTCTTCGATTTCCTTTTCCATATCAATTCTCGGGAATAATACTTCGCCCTTCTTTACTCTTACACAAGGATGAAGAGCACCGAATTTATCTGCATATTCATAGGTTGTTATATTCTTTTCCGCACCTATCTGTTCCCATACCTTAGGCATAGTTGTAGGCATAAAGGGATAAAGAAGAGTAGATGTAATACGGATTGTTTCAAGGAGATAGTAAAGAACAGCACAAAGTCTGTCTCTGTCGGAAGAGTCCTTTGCAAGAACCCAGGGTGTTGTTTCGTCAATATACTTGTTTGCACGGGAAACAACCTTGAAGATTTCCTCGAGAGCCTTTGAAAGCTGTGCGTTATCAACAGCCTCCTCTACCTTAGCCTTAAGAGAAACAGCCATTTCCTTAAGCTCATCATCGTATTTTCCGGAACGCTTGTCGCTTATAAGACAGCCGTCAAAATACTTGTCAACCATCGCTACTGTTCTTGAAACGAGGTTTCCGAAATCGTTGGCGAGGTCGGTATTTATTCTGCTTATCATAATCTCGTTGGAGAAATTGCAGTCGGAACCATAGGGCATATCACGGAGAATCTGGTAACGTACAGCGTCAACACCGTAGCGTTCAGCAAGAACAAAGGGGTCGATAACGTTGCCGAGAGATTTACTCATCTTCTGACCGTTGAAGTTTATCCAGCCGTGACCGTAAAGTCTCTTAGGAAGCGGTAATTCGAGCATCATAAGGATAATAGGCCAAACGATAGAATGGAAACGTACGATTTCCTTTGCTGTCATGTGCATATCAGCAGGCCAGTACTTGTCATAATCGTTATAAGCACTGTTCTTATAGCCGAGAGCGGAGATATAGTTTGTAAGAGCGTCAACCCATACATAAACAACGTGGCCTTCATCAAAGTCAACAGGCACGCCCCAGGTGAAGGTTGTACGGGATACGCATAAATCCTCGAGACCAGCGTTGATAAAGTTGTTTACCATTTCGTTTACACGGGTAGCAGGCTGTAAATAATCTGTTTCTGTAAGGAACTTGCGGATTTTATCTTCGAAGAGAGAGAGCTTTAAGAAGTAAGCCTCTTCGTCAGCCTCAATAACTTCTCTTCCGCAATCGGGACACTTTCCGTCCTTAAGCTGTGACTCTGTCCAGAAGCTTTCACAGGGTGTGCAGTACTTGCCTGTGTACTTACCCTTGTAGATATATCCTCTGTCATAAAGCTCCTTAAATACCTTCTGTACTGTTTCGATATGATAATCGTCAGTAGTTCTGATATATCTGTCATAGCTTACGTTCATTGTTTCCCAGAGCTTCTTGAAGTTATCAACGATAGGGTCAACATATTCCTTAGGAGTAACGCCCTGTTCCTTAGCCTTAAGCTCGATTTTCTGACCGTGCTCGTCAGTGCCTGTAAGGAAAAGAACATCGTAGCCCTGCATTCTCTTGAAGCGGGCGATAGTATCACAGGCTACGGTTGTGTAGCAGTGTCCGATATGGGGGTTTCCAGAGGGATAGTAAATAGGGGTCGTTATATAGAATTTTTCGCTCATTTTCTTAATTTTCCTTTCTTGTATTAATGCCGGGGATGTAAAAAAAGTCACATTCGCCCCTTATCCTCAAAAAAGGCAGAAGCGATTATATGATTTTTAATAAGTTTTTTCATAAAATGCCTCCTTTTTTAAAGTTTATTTAGGTTTTATTATATCATAAAAAGCCCTTTTTGGCAATATGTAAAAAATTTTATAAGAAAAATTTACATTTTTCACATAAAAGACTTGATTTTTTTTAAGTTTTCTATTAAAATATATATTAGGTATTTTTATACCGCATTACGTACGGTATATCCATAAACAACAACTGATATTTTCCGCCCCTTGCGTTGCATTTATGCAAAGAGCCACAAAGCGGATATATCAAGGCGGGCTGAAGCCCGGAAAGGAACATTATTATGTCAAACAGATTATTCCAGGGTGTTGTACACCAAATGAGAGACACAATAGGCAGAGTTATCGGCGTTATCGATGAAAACGCAACTGTTGTAGCCTGCAGTGAGCTTTCAAGAATCGGCACAAGCAACGACTTCTTCTCTATTGAACTCGGCGAATCCCACGACATTTTTATCCGCGACGGCTATACATATAAGCCCTTCGGCGTTCACGTAAAGCCCGACTACGCTGTTTTTGTAGAAGGCACAGACGAAATCGCCGGCAAGTATGCGTCCATTCTTGCAATCTCCCTTTCCAGTATCAAGCAGTACTACGATGAAAAGTACGACCGTAACAACTTTATCAAGAATATCATTCTCGATAACGTTCTCCCCGGCGATATAAGCATCAAATCAAGAGAACTTCACTTCAATGCCGATATAAGCAGAGTTGTATTCCTTATCAATATCGTTTCCACAAACGATGTTTCCGCTTATGACGTTATCCAGAACCTCTTCCCCGACAAGAACAAGGACTTCGTTTTCAACATCACTGAAACAGACATCGTTCTCGTTAAGGAAATAAAGAACAATATCGATGTAAAGGATCTCGAAAAGCTCGCACGTTCGATTTCCGATACTCTCCAGACCGAATTCTTCACACGTGTAAACGTAGGTATCGGTACTCCCGTTATGGGCGTAAAGGATCTCGCACGCTCCTTCAAGGAAGCTCAGATCGCTATCGAAGTAGGTAAGGTATTCGATACAGAAAAGAACATCGTAAGCTACGATAACCTCGGTATCGCAAGACTTATCTACCACCTCCCCACAACTCTCTGTGAAACATTCTTAAAGGAAGTTTTCAAGAAGGGCTCTATCGATTCCCTCGACCACGAAACATTATTTACTATCCAGCGTTTCTTCGAAAACAACCTCAACGTTTCCGAAACCTCAAGAAAGCTCTTTGTACACAGAAATACACTTGTATATAGACTTGATAAAATCAAGAAGCTTACCGGTCTCGATTTAAGAGAATTCGACCACGCTATCATCTTCAAGATTGCACTTATGGTCAGAAAGTACCTCTCGGCAGACCCTGTTAAGTTCTAATAATCCTACATCATTCGAGGCGGCTTAAATTATGCCGCCTCGTACGGTGTTTTATATGGTATTTTTTAACAGAAAAAACTGTAGAACTCTCCAAAAAACAGAGACAACCAATCCTTATTTTTCTTAATTTACGTAACATTTTCTCTTAATTGCAACCTTTTTACATTCTCCGCCGTCTTATTTATAGGGTAGTTTTGCCTTAAAATTGTCGGAAAATGTAAATGAAACAAGAAAGGAGATTTATATATATGGTAGAATTAAAGAACGTTGACGTTCATTATAACGACGGCCTTAAAGGCGGTATAGACGCTCTTAACGATGTAAATATCCGTATAAACGACGGCGAATTCGTATTTATCGTCGGCAACAGCGGTGCCGGCAAGAGTACCCTCTTAAAGCTTTTGACAAGAGAGATACAGCCTACAAGCGGCCGTGTATTTGTAAACGACTATAATCTGTCCAAGCTCAGAAACCGTAAGCTCCCCTATTTCAGAAGAGGTCTCGGTATGATATTCCAGGACTTCCGCCTTATCCCTAATCTTACAGTATATGAAAACGTAGCTTTCGTTTTACGAGCAACCGACCAGTCAAAAAAATATATCCGCCAGAGAGTTCCCTATGTTCTTAACTTAGTAAAGCTCGGCGAAAAAGCAAAATGTTATCCCAGCCAGCTTTCGGGCGGTGAGCAGCAGCGTGTTGCTATAGCGAGAGCCTTCGCCTGTGACCCGAAAATAATTATTGCCGACGAGCCTACAGGTAATATCGACCCCGAGCTTTCATACGAAATCGTTGAGCTTTTAAAAGACATCAACGAATGCGGTACAACTATTATAATGGTTACCCACGATCACCAGATAGTAAAGCATTTCGGCGGAAGAATAATAAACCTTAAAAACGGTTCAGTAGATTACGATAATTACATAGAAGGAGAATACTTATTATGAGAATGAGTAATTTCAACTTCCTGGTTAAAAAGGGCGTAAGCTCTGTTTTCAGGAACACTATGATGTCCTTCGCAAGCTTCTGTGTACTTCTGGTAAGCCTTTTCCTCGTAAGTCTTTCCACTCTCGTAGCTCTGGACATCAGCGTTATCCTCTCTAATATCGAAGAGAAGAACGAAATCGAAGTATTTGTGTACGGCGATGTTGAAGAAACCGTTCTTACACATATTACCGACGCTATCAATATCAACGCAAACACAGACAATGTGTTTTTCTACTCAAAGGAAGAAGCCTGGGCAGACCAGCAGGCATCTATGCCCGATGTTGCTGAGCTCTTCGATTACCTCGAAGAAAACCCTATGCCCCATACATTCCGTGTTACGGTAAAGGATATCTCCCTTATTTCACAGACTGCCGACGAGTTCGCTACAATCGAAGGCGTTGAAAAGGTCGTAGCTCCCTATGACTTCGCTTCCGCTCTTGTAGATATCCGTTCAACCCTTACCTTTATCGGTGTTGCACTCCTTGCGGTAATGATACTTACAAGCATCATCATTATCTATAACTCCATAAGAAGCAGCGTTTTCGCTCGCCAGAAGGAGCTTAACATTATGAAGGTTGTCGGTGCGACAAACGCATTTATAAAAATACCCTTCTTTATTGAAGGTATGTTTATAGGTATCGTTGCCGGTGCCGCTTCCTGGTTCATCACAAAGATAACTTATGAAGCCGTTGTAGGCTTATTCAAGGAAAATCTCGAAATCTGGCAGATCTTCGGTCTTGTTGAAGTAATTTCCTTCGACAGCGTAACCTGGATCGTACTTGCTGCAAACTGCATACTCGGTGCACTTCTCGGAGCTATCGGTACAGTTATAAGCACCGCTAAGTACTTAAAGGTATAAGGATTTCACACCCCTCAGACCCTCGGAAGGAGAAAAAATGAAAAGAAAAACAGTAAGCAAAATTCTTCGTTCGACAGCTTTTTCGTGTTTAGCCTGCCTTATATGTGGTATAATGGGCACAGGAACAGGTATTCCTACCCGTGCGGCAACCACACAGGCTGAGCTTGAAGCACTTATTCAGCAGAATAAAGAGGATATTAAAGACCTCGAAGATAAAATCGCTGCAACCGAAGGCGACATTGCCGACAACGAAGAGAAACAGGGCTATTACTACAGCAAGCTTCTTCTCGAACAGGAAAGCATCGACCTTCTCAACAACAAGCTTTATGTAAAGGAAGGCGAGATTGCCGAAAAGGAGCTTGAAATAGCAGGCGTTGAGACAGTTATTGCAGAAACCGAAAAACAAATTGAAGAAAAAAAGGCTGAGATAGTAAGACTCGACGCACAGAATAAGGATAATATCTACCGCTTCGGTCAGATTATCCGTACTATGTATATAAATAACACCGATGATGTTATCAACGTTATCGCCGGCTCAGCGGATTTCTACGATATTTTCGTAAAAACAGAAATGATGCAGAGTGCGAGCGAAATGAACTACGAATTTATGCAGCAGCTTCTCGATGACATCCATCAGCTCGAGGAAGACCAGGCTCAGCTTGAAAAGGACGTTGAACAGCTCGAAAAGGATAAGGCTGACCTCGAACAGCAGAAGAAGGACCTCGAAGCGGAATGGACTCTTCTCGATGAAGAAAAGGCTTATGCTAACCAGCTTGCCGCTCAGTACACAAGCGAATACAACAATATTACCTCGAAAATTTCCAACCTCGAAAGCTTAAAGGACCAGTACAACTACGAAATCTCCGTAAGTATGTCCGAAATCGAAGCTTACGAAAAGGAAATTGACGAAATTATAAGAAGAGCACAGCTCGCCGCAAGTAACTCGGTAGTTTATGATAACGGTGAATGGCAGTGGCCTCTCGACCCTAAATTCACGCTTATTACTACATACTTCGGATATGACCCCTGGCGCGGCGGAAACCACGGTGCTATCGACGTCGGAAACGGCGGTATCAACGGCGCGAATATCTACGCTATGAAGGGCGGCGAGGTTATTGTTGCAAAAACAACATATACTCCCGGATATGACTATGGTATGTATGTGGTTATTGACCACGGTAACGGTTACCAGTCCCTCTACGCACACTGCAGTGCTATCTATGTAACTGTAGGACAGATGGTAAATAAGGGCGATACTATTGCCGCTGTCGGTTCAACAGGCTGGTCAACAGGTCCACACCTCCATTTCGAAATCCGTAAGGACGGTTCAAGAGTTGACCCGCTTCAGTATGTTGCCGTTCCGTAATCTTCCTTTCTGAAAGGTACTGACATAAAATGAATAAGAAAATATCACTGGGTATCGCTATAAGCCTTATAGCGATCGCCTGTGCGGTAACCTTCGTTGTGACAATGACGGTTTCCCTTAATATCTATAACGAAAAAATCGCCGGCATCGAGCATCGTACCGAAATCAATACCCGTATCCAGGAAATTGATGCCTTCGTACGAAACTATTCGCTCTACGAAATAAACGATGACAGCATAAAGTCGGGTATCTACGCCGGCTTCCTCGACGGCATTTCAGACAAGTATTCCGATTACTATACAACTAAGGAATACTATTACAAGAATATGCTGGACAGCGGTATCCTCGTAAGCCTCGGTATCGAAACACAGAACGACGGCGGATACGCCAAAGTCGTAAAGGTTTATGACGATTCTCCCGCCTCCGAAGCAGGAATTGCCGTAAATGACATTATTTCCTACGTAAACGGTCAGAATGTTCTTGAAATCGGATACGATAAAACAGAAGACATTATCCTTTTCGGCGATGAAGGTGCAAAAACCAGCATAACCGTAAGACACGACGGCGAAGAAACTACTCATTCGCTCACAAGAGCGTCTTTCGAAATCAAGTCTGTTAAGGCTGAGCTTCTCGATAACGGAATACTCTATTTCGCAATCTCCGATATAAACAAGCTTACAGGTCAGCAGGTACAGGCATCTGTTGACGCTTACAGTATCGAAGAAATAAAAGGATATATATTCGACCTCAGAAACTGTACAAGCGGTAACTACTCTTCTGTTGCGGAGATAGTAAGCCCCTTTGTAGGAAGAATGACCATTGCTTCCGCTGTATATCGCAATAATTCTTACCAGGTTATCGGTGAAACCTCGGGAGAAAGCGCTACCTCTCTTCCTATAAGTATCATCACCAATGAAAAAACAGGAGGTTCCGCTGAGCTTACAGCGATAGCACTCAGAGACGGTGCTGGCGGAAAAACAGTAGGTACTGCTACAATGGGCTACGGTACATTACAGGAAGCAAGAGCCTTCAGCGACGGTACGGCCGTAGAAATCTCCGTTGCTACTATCGTTCCCGAAAAGCCCGAAAGCGTTTATAACGAACAGGGTATAAAACCCGAATTCGTTGTCGAATATACAGGTATAATTGAAGCCGAGCCTTCGAATTATGCCGACTCCTATGACGTACAATATAAGAAAGCTGTAGAAGTAATAATCTCTATAGCGAACTCAAATACAAGTAATTAAACAGAAAGGACATAAAACAATGGCAAAACAGACAGTATTAACAAGCGAAGGTCTTAAGAAACTCGAGGAAGAGCTCGACGAGCTTAAAAGCGTCAAGAGACGTGAGGTTGCCGAAAAAATCAAGGTAGCTTTAGGCTACGGCGACTTATCCGAAAACTCCGAGTATGACGAAGCTAAAAACGAACAGGGTCTTATCGAAGCAAGAATTGCTGAAATCGAAGCAACTCTTAAGAATGTTAAGATAATCGACGAAGATAACCTCTCTACTGAACACGTTCAGCTCGGTAACACAGTTACTGTTAAGGATATCGACGAAGACGAAATCCTCGTTCTCCACATTGTTGGTTCCAAGGAAGTTGACGTTGATGCAGGCAAGATTTCTGATGAATCTCCTATCGGAAAGGCTCTTATCGGCCACAGCAAGGGCGACGTTGTTGACGTAGAAGCGCCTGCAGGCACATTCAAGTTTGAAATTATCGACATTGGCAAGTAATCGAAAGGACATATAAAAAATGGCAGACGAAATTTTAGAAGAAGAATTAACCGAGGAAGAGCTTCAGGAAAAGCTCTCCGAACAGCATAGAATCCGTCTTGAAAAGCTTTCCGCATTAAAGGAAAGCGGAAAGAATCCCTACGAAATCACAAAGTTCCCTGTTTCTATCTTAGCAAGCGAAATCAGAGAACGTTTCGAGGAGCTCGAAAACGAAACTGTACAGATTGCAGGCCGTATCACAAGCTGGAGAGATATGGGTAAGGCTAACTTTATCGATATCCGTGACGGAAGCGACAGAATGCAGGTTTATGTTAAGATTGACGAAATCGGCGAAGAAAACTTCAAGGAATTCAAGACCTGGGACTTAGGCGACATCGTTGGTATCACAGGCTTCGTATTCAAGACAAGAAGAGGCGAAATCTCCGTTCACGCAAAGGAAATTACTCTTCTCTCGAAGTCTCTCCTTCCCCTCCCCGAAAAGTGGCACGGCTTAAAGGATAAGGAAGAACGCTACAGAAAGCGTTATCTCGACTTAATCGCTAACCCCGAGGTTAAGAATACCTTCGTAACACGTTCTCTTATTCTCCGTGAAATAAGAAACTACCTTGATAACCTCGGTTATCTTGAGGTTGATACTCCCGTACTCCATACTCTCGAAATCGGTGCAGCTGCAAGACCCTTCGTAACACACCACAATGCTCTCGATATCGATATGTACTTACGTATAGAAACAGAGCTCTACTTAAAGAGACTTATCGTAGGCGGTTTTGACAGAGTTTATGAAGTTGGCCGTATCTTCAGAAACGAAGGTATGGACGCTACTCATAACCCCGAATTTACTTCCATCGAAATGTACCAGGCTTATACCGACTACTACGGAATGATGGACTTAATTGAAAATATGTACCGTACAGTTACTCTCAAGATATGCGGTACCGACACAGTAAGCTACCAGGGTAAGGAAATCGCTGTAGGCAAGCCCTGGGAAAGACTCACTATGATTGAAGCGGTAAAGAAGTATGCAGGCGTTGATTTTGCGGACTGGGCAACAGACGAAGACGCAAGAGCGGCTGCTAAGGCTAAGAATGTTGAACTTGAAAAGAAGGATTCAACAAAGGGCGACGTTCTTATCGCATTCTTTGAAGCATTCGTTGAAGATAACCTTATCCAGCCTACAATCATTTATGATTACCCTGTAGAAAACTCTCCCCTTGCAAAGAGAAAGCCTTCCGACCCCGCATTTACAGAGCGTTTTGAATACTTTATCAACGGCTGTGAATTCGGTAACGCATTCTCCGAGCTTAACGACCCTATCGACCAGCGTGCAAGATTCACAAAGCAGGTTGAAGAAAAGAGAAAGCAGGGTGCTAACGCCGAAATCGACGAGGACTTCCTTACAGCCCTCGAATACGGCTTACCACCTACAGGCGGTCTCGGTATGGGTCTCGACAGATTCGTTATGCTCCTTACCGACAGTGCTTCTATCCACGATGTTTTATTGTTCCCCACAATGAAGCCTGAGAAGAAGTGATTAAAAATAAGACTAAGCCCCGCAAAATGCGGGGCTTTCTTTTCGTGAAAACTCCGTGAAATAAATATCATCCCCTTTTTCTTGACTATAACCTGTTTTTGCGGTATAATAAGTAATATATATTTAAAAGAAAGAAGTGTAGAAATGTCTCTCCAGGATGATAAAAGAGAATTATTGAAGCTTAAGCAAGGGCTTATCGAAGAAAGTGAAGTTATAAAGGAAGAAGAAAAGCCTGAATATGAACCTCTTAAGGGTAAGAAAAAAATCGAAAACTTTTTCTATCATTATAAATGGCACGTTATCGTAATCACATTCTTTGTTGTTGTTGCGGGATTTTTAATTTATGACGTTGTTGCAAAGGAAAAAGGAGACGCACGTATCCTTGTTCTTACAAAGGATAATAAAATAGCTGCTGAAATCCAATATAAAACAAAGGAGTTTGAGACAGCCTTTGAAAAGTACTGCCCTAATTTTGATGATAACGGATATATCCACGTTGATGTTTATAATATCGACCTAAGCGATAATCCCGAATACGATTATATGATGGCTTCCGCCTCAAAGGCTGCCGGCGAGATACATTTCGGCGAAGCTCAGATGTATATTGTTGACACTCCTGCACTTAAGGAGATAACCGAAGAGAATTACTCTAATCTTATTAATATTGAGGAGCTTTATCCCGATTGCCCACAGGCCGACGGATATCTTTACAAGATAAAAGACAGCGAGTTTGCTTATATGTGCAACTATGTAGAAGCCTGCCCCGACGACCTTTATATTGTAGTAAGAAAAATAAACGACCTTACCGCAAATAAGGAAAGGGCAGAAATAGCAAACGAACGTGCTCTTATACTTCTCGATAATATCATAAACGGTAAATTCGACGGCTGGGAGGATGACCAGGGAAGAATTTACGGCATCTATGACGAGGGCGAAATCGAATTAAAGCCTACTCTTTAAAGAAAACGCTTAAGCCCGTCGGCGTACTGTTCCTCACGGCTTAAAAGACGTTCTGCTTTTTTAAGCGTCTCGTCGCTTGCGTTTTTACAATGATTTACGGTTTCGGCTATATCGATAATACCCATATTTGTACCATTGTACATAAGCTTTGCGAGGTTGTTACGGCTGTCATCGGCAAAGGTTTTCATACTTATGCCCATATGTGCCATAGCGGTCTCCATTTTCGGAACCTCTTCAACAAGTCCGCCCGAATTCTCGATTTCAGACTTAAGCTCCTTACAGGTGCTTTCGTAATGCTTCTGCTGACGGTCGATATAGCTTCTCAGTTCATTATCATCGCATTTTTCCGAAACCTGTTTTATACAGTCTGACGCCATACGGCTGTTCTTATAAATACAGTTTAAAATATCAATATCGTGCTTTTTTAACATACTCTACCGCTCCTTTCGGTTATGGTATAGTTGTTTGCAGAAAGGTAGAAAATATGCAGAGAGATCATATTTTAAAAATATTTCTTAAAGGTTTTGCTTTTGCCCTTTTCGGCAACATACTCAGCGGAATTATGATAATTTCTATTGCACCTATGATTTCAATATGGTTTGTATGCTTTGTCGCATTTATTCTTACCGTTTTTATCTATGCCTCTCTTTTATTTACAGCAGGCTGGAAGGACGGTACAAAAGAAAAATCTATGCTAAAAAACCATCGTGTAGAGTCGGTGCCGAAATACCGCTGGATTGTTTTAGGGCTTATTATCGGCATAATCATATCCGTTCCAAGTATCATTATTCTGTTTGGTAAGCTCGGCTTAATAAATATAAGCGGTGAATATATGTTTGCCCACTATTTCCTTAACGGTACAGTAAGACCGCTTATAATTCTTTCGGGAATGAAGGATGCGGAACTTGCCGATTACCCTCTCTGGCTTCCTATAGCTTCAGCATTGTTCTACATCATAATATCTCCCATTGCCGCACATATAGGATATAAATTCGGTGTTGATGATAAGGTAAAAGAAAACATTATGTTTGAAAAGTGAGACAAGTATGAAAATAAGAAAAGCGGAAATAAAAGACCTCGAAGGAATAAAATCCCTTCTTTTACAGGTTCTTACAGTTCACCACAACGGACGTCCCGATATTTTTAAAGGTAACTTCCGTAAATATACTGATGAAGAAATAATTGCTATTATCGGAAATGAAAAAACTCCTGTGCTTATTGCGGCAGACGAAAACGATAAGGTTATGGGATATGCCTTCTGTATATTCCAGCAGCATATTGACAACAATATTCTTACCGATATAAAGACCCTTTATATTGATGACCTGTGTGTTGATGAAAATATAAGAGGCAGGCATATCGGCAGCTCTCTTTATAATGCAGTTCTCGATTTCGCAAGGGAAAACGGCTGTTATAACGTAACGCTCAACGTATGGAGCTGCAACGAAAGTGCCATTAAATTCTACGAAAAAATGGGCCTTGTACCACAGAAGATAGGAATGGAAAAAATATTATAACAGTTAATAAGGCGGGTGTTTTAACACTCGCCTTAATGCTTTTTTCTTAAAAATAAAACAACCGTCACCCGAAGATGACGGCCGTTTCTGTATTTATCTTTTGTTCTACAAATTATTGCAATTAATTATTCTTAATATGAACATCAAGCTGGCTGTAAGGTACATCGATACCGTCCTTTACGAACTGACGGCGGATAGCTTCGAGAGAGTCGAAGTAAATTGCCCAGTAATCATCAGCCTTACCCCAGAGACGAACAGTAATACCAAGGCTGCTTGCGTCCTGTGAAACGAGACGGATAAAGGGAGCCTTGTCGCCTTCGCGGAGTATCATAGCGTTGCCCTCAATAGCCTTGTTGATAGAAGCAATAGCCTTATCGAGATCTTCGTTATAGGAAATGTTGATGATATGGTCAACACGGCGTGTTTCAGGGTAAGAGAAGTTTACAACTACTGAATTAGCTGCTGTACCGTTAGGAACGAAAACTGCCTTGTTATCAACAGTCATAATCTTTGTGTAGAGAATGGAGATTGCTTCAACAACACCCTCTTCTCCGCCGCACTTTATGTAGCTGCCAACCTTAAAGGGCTTTTCGATAAGAATAAGGAAACCGCCTGCAAGGTTAGAAAGGCTGTTCTGGAGTGCGAGACCGACAGCAACACCTGCTGTAGCTACTACGGCAATAATGGAATCCATCGGTACACCGAGAGTTGTAAGAGCGATAATTATTACGAGTACGTTAAGTACGATCTTAACGGCAGACTGTGCGAAACGGCTTATTGTAAGGTCGAGCTTGGACTTATCCATAGCCTTGCCCATAATCTTAAGTATGATCTTAGAAACGAGCATACCTACGATAAGAATAACGATAGCGATAATGATTGTAGGAAGCTTACCTACGAATCCATTCCATACGCCTGTAATCATATCGCCTACACGGTTTACGCTTTCAGTTGCAACCTCAACAACTTCTTCGACAGTTTCATCTGCTGTGGCAGCATCAAGTAAATTAATATAGTTCATTGTAGAATCCTTTCTAAAAAAAGTGAAGCAGGGTGCAGTTACAAAGGGACAGTTAAAACTGCCCTTGTACTGCTCTCCTGCTCCACACATTAAGTCAATTTTTTATACTGTTATTAATTATACGCAACCCTGAGCCTTCATAGCTTCAGCAACCTTTAAGAAACCTGCAATGTTTGCACCTGCAACGAGGTCATCGCCGAGGCCGTATGTATTAGCAGCACTTACGGATGCTTCGAAGATGTTCTTCATGATGCTCTTGAGCTTAGCGTCAACTTCTTCAGCTGTCCAGCTGTATCTCATAGAGTTCTGGGACATTTCGAGACCGGAAACTGCAACACCGCCGGCATTAACAGCCTTGGAAGGAGCTACGATAACACCCTTGGACTTAAGGAATGCTACTGCTTCGTTTGTTGTAGGCATGTTAGATACTTCTACGTAGTACTTAACGCCGTTAGCAACGATCTGTTCAGCTTCTGCCATACCAACTTCGTTCTGTGTAGCACAAGGCATAATGATGTCAGCCTTTGTGCTCCAGGGCTTCTGGCCAGCGAAGAACTGAACGCCGAACTTATCAGCATAATCCTGTACTCTGTTACGGCAGGAAGCACGCATTTCAAGCATAAAGCCAATCTTTTCGGGTGTGTTGATACCGTCGGGATCATATACATAACCGTCAGGACCGGAGATTGTTACAACCTTACCGCCGAGCTCTGTAACCTTAAGAGCAACGCCCCAAGCAACGTTACCGAAGCCGGAGATAGCAACTGTCTTGCCCTTGATGTCATCGCCGAAGTGCTTTAACATTTCTACTGTGTAGTAAACTGCACCGTAGCCTGTTGCTTCGGGACGGATAAGAGAACCGCCGTACTGGATGCCCTTACCTGTAAGAACGCCTGTGAATTCGTTTCTGAGTCTCTTGTACTGACCGAACATATAGCCGATTTCTCTTGCACCTACACCGATGTCACCAGCGGGAACGTCGAGGTCAGCACCAATGTGACGGGAGAGCTCTGTCATAAAGCTCTGGCAGAAACGCATAACTTCTGCGTCAGACTTACCCTGGGGGTCGAAGTCGGAACCGCCCTTACCGCCGCCCATAGGAAGGGATGTAAGAGAGTTCTTGAATGTCTGTTCGAAGCCTAAGAACTTGATGATACCGCTATATACGTTGGGAGCGAATCTTAAACCGCCCTTGTAAGGACCGATAGCGGAGTTGAACTGTACACGGAAACCTCTGTTTACCTGTGTCTTGCCGTTGTCATCAACCCACGGAACACGGAATGTGATCTGTCTTTCGGGTTCTACGATTCTTTCGAGAACGCCTGCTTCGATAAAGTCGGGACGCTGTTCAACAACAGGTTCGATACTTTCTAATACTTCAGTTACAGTCTGAATGAATTCGGGTTCGCCTGCATTTCTTTTCTTAACTCTTTCAAGTAAGTCGTTAAGATACTGGTTCTTGATTGCCATTGGAACTTTCCTCCTGAAAAAATAGATTTGATTATGACAGCGGATACTGTCATAAATTAATTAACAATGGTATAATAGCATATTTTGTAGAATTTTGCAATATGTTTAGTGAAAAAATTTCAAAAAAATTTAAAAAATCCCAAAAGTTCACATATACGATATAGAAATTGGCAGGATTTTATGTAAAAAATTTCAAAATTGACAAAAATATATCAAAAACAAGCCCGAAAGGACTTGTTCAATGAAATTCGCCTTCGGCGAATGAAATATTTGCTTTGCAAATATGAAATAAGCCTTTGGCTTATGAAATATGCTCCGCATATTGTTGTGTCAGCGTCGCTGACGAATTGAAAGATTAAATGCCTTATTTAAATCATCGGCGAAGCCGATACCATAACGTGCCGAAGGCACATTTCATATTTGCTTTGCAAACATTTCATCTGCGAAGCAGATTTCACTCGCCTCAGGCGAATTTCACCGAACCGCCTGTGGTTCACTGTGCCGCCGCATAGCCTGTAGAAAATGCAATCTGAAGGTTAAAACCGCCTGTAAAGCCTGTTACATCAATAATTTCTCCTGCAAAATAAAGTCCGCCTACTATTTTCGATTCCATAGTCTTCGGATTAATCTCCTTAACCGAAACACCGCCGTCGGTTATTATCGCTTCGGCTATGGGACGATAGGAAACAGGCTTAAGAGAAAAGGCTTTTATCGTTTTTACGAGAGCAAGTCTCTCTTCTCTTGTGACAGAATTACACTGTTTTTCGGGATCTATGCCGCATTTTTTTAAAAGCGGTTCTATTATCTTTTCGGGCAGAAGCTTTCTTAATGCGTTATCAAGCTGCATATTCTTACGCTCAGCAAAATCACGCTGTACACGTGCGTCAAGCTGTTCTTCGGATAATGCGGGCTTTAAGTCGATAAAAAGACTGTATCTTCCCTCTGTTATCTCTTCCATTCTTGAGCTTGCACTTAAAACGAGAGGACCCGAAACACCGAAATGGGTAAAAATCATCTCTCCTAATTCCTTAAAAATAACCTTGTTCTTTTCATTATCACGTACCGAAAGAACAGAGTTCTTAAGGCTAAGCCCCATCATCTCGCCACAGTTTTCTTCTGTCTCAATCGGCACAAGAGACGGCTTTAAAGGAGTTATGGTATGCCCTAAGGCACGGGCTATCTTATATCCGTCCCCTGTTGAGCCTGTTACGGGGTATGACATTCCGCCTGTTGCAAGAATTACCTTAGGAGAATTAAAAACGCCCTTATCAGTCTTTACGCCTGTTACAAAGCCCTCGGACGCATTAACGGCAACAGCCTTTGCCCTTATTATTTCAACGCCCTCTCTTTTCATTCTGAAAAAAAGTGCGTCAACAATATCATAAGCCTTATCGGAGACAGGAAAAACCCTGTTTCCTCTTTCGGTCTTAAGGGGTACGCCCTCGCCCTCAAAAAAGCTCATAACATCAGCAGGAGAACACATAGACAATGCACTATATAAAAATCTCGGATTACGGGGAATATTCTTCATAATTTCGTCGCTGTCACAGTTGTTTGTTACATTACAGCGTCCTTTTCCCGTGATTGCAAGCTTTCTGCCTACCTTTTCGTTAGGTTCGATTATTGCAGTCTTATAGCCGTTGGCGGCAGAATGGACAGCGGCATACATACCTGCCGCACCTGCACCGATAACGATACAATCAAAATTCTTTTCCATTTTTCACGTTCCTTAATAATAGTATAGCTTTATTTTACCATAAATCCTCCCCTCTATCAAGCCTTTACAGGTTAAATTATTCAAAGGCGGTAAAAATTATGCAAGTTTTTTAAAAATCTCTTGCATTTTTTTCTTTTGTGTGCTACAATGTGTAGTGCAAAAAAAGGCTGTGACCTTTTTCTTATTAATTATGTCTCGGAGGATAAAAATGCATAACAATCTTCTTTCAGATATAGAGGCAAAGATGCCCGAATTTTCAAAAAGCCAGCGTTACCTTGCCGATTTTATTATTAACCATTATGAAAAAGCCTGCTTTATGACCGCCGCAAAGCTTGGTGCGGCAGTAAATATAAGCGAAAGTACCGTTGTAAGATTTGCTATAGAAATGGGCTTCGAGGGTTATCCTGAAATGCAGAAGGCGTTACAGAACTACAGCAAAAACCGCCTTACTACTCTCCAGAGACTCGATATCGCAAGCGACCGCCTTGCAGGCGAAAACCTTATAAAGAACGTTCTTACACAGGATATGGACAGAATAAAGACAACTCTCGAAAACGTAAGCGAGGAAAGCTTCGGAAGAACCGTAGATAAAATCGTTGCAGCAGAAAAAATCTATATTTTCGGTGCTATGAGCAGCGATATTCTTTCCCGTTTCTTACACAACTATTTAAGCCTTGCCTTTGAGAATGTAATATATGTAAGCCCCATAAACTCCAGCGGTATTCTTAAAAGCCTTTTAAGAATAAGCGAAAAGGACGTTATGATATCAATCTCCTTCCCCCGCTATTCCAAAAACACAATTACCGCTACTGCTTATGCAAAAAAACAGGGTGCTGATATAATTGCCATAACCGACTCCCTTACCTCGCCCCTTGCGGAATATGCCGACGAGCTTCTGCTTGCAAAAAGCGATATGGTAAGCTTTGCAGACAGCCTCGTTGCTCCTCTTAGCCTTATAAACGCTCTTCTTGTTGCTGTGGGAGAAAGATGCCGTCCGAAGCTTGATGAAACCCTTATGACTTTGGAAAATCTCTGGGCAGAAAACGAAGCCTTCAAAAAGGACGATGAATAATTTACAGATGTTATCGAGGGAAACCCTTTTGAAAAAGGGCTTCCCTCGAGCTCCCTTCCGAAAACTTTCAGTTTAAATTCAAGACCCACAGGATTATCCTGTGGGTCTTGAATTTATATTAAAAGTCTTTGGAAGAGGTTTCTCCCGATAAAAACGTATAATGCTTCTGTAAAAGTATTCACCCTGTTTATTATCTGATTGATGAATCGGGGTTTTCTGTCTCCGAAACCTGCCAGTTATTGTATTTGATGCATCTCTGTCTTATAGCAAGGTATGCCTTATGAAGATTTACCTCTTCATCGGGAATCTCTTCGTATTCGTAGGATAAAAATCGACTTCTTACTGCTGTCGCTTTATCCGTAAGTACAAGCTTCCCGCTGAGGAGATTTATCGTCATTCTCATACGATATTCAGTGTAGGAACGGCGGTATCTGCCACCCGAACGGTATCTTTTATATTTTTCAATGTCAATATCACAGATTTCCTGGACAGAAATCTTTTTACGGCGAATAAGATGCTTTATAATTATAGTCCTGTCATTAATTATAATTGCAGTACCTACGAGCTGCTCGATAAAATAAATAGCGGCAGCTATACTTCCCACGCCCATACCGCCTATCCATATAAAAAGAGCAATATCCCAGCTTGAAAAAATAAACAAAATTAAAAATGCCAGAATTATGGAAACAAAACATACAATAATCGTTGCAGGATTTTCGTGTTTGATTTTAAATTTCATACAATATCTCCCCCTTGTTTTTTTGAGTTTATTATAGCAGAAGCATATACAAAAGTCAATAATAAAACTTTCTGATGAAAAATTAATGATGAAGAATGAATGATTGTTGTGTCTGCCTGCAGGCAGACGGATATAAATAAAACTTTAAAGCGGAATACCTTTTTAAAGCCGACTATTTAAATTAACGCCCGACGGGCGTACCTTAATCATTCATCATTCATCAATCTAAAAGCCTCTTCCGTTGTAAATACCGAAAGAGGCTTTTAAAATTATCTGATTTTTGCTTTATATCCTTATTTCTTATCGTCTTCGTCTTTAAGCTCGACCTTGAACCTGTCACGCATAGTCTGTGCGGAGTTTTCAGCTAAAACGAAATATCCGCCGTTTTCCTCGCCGTAAGGAATATAATATTCACAGGGGTTTATGCTGTTGTCTGTAGTGTACTGGAGTACAGGCTGTAATTCAACATAATCGCTGAACATAAAGCTTGTATCAGTACTGCTTATTATCTTTTCGGTATAGCCCTGTAATTCCGTTGACGAAAGGTCTCTGAAATTGCGGTTTACCATATTCATAACCGCTGAGCCTGCTATTGCGAGCTGGTAATCCCTGCCCTTTCCGAAATCGTAGGTTATATAGTTATAAAGAGTTTCGCCGTCAAAATACTGGGTTCCGCCGGGGAAGATAACGACCTCGACTTCTTCCTTTTCCTGTCGGGTAACCTCCTGAAGCTCGCCATCTATTTCCATAACCTCTACCTTAAGCTTTGTCTCGGTACGCGTTTCGGTAATATCTACAGGGATATTTACATAAACCTCGCCCGTAAGGTCAACGAAATCTATAAAGGAAAGTCTGTCGAACTTTACATAAGTATCGCATTCTATACCCGTAAGCTCCTTTATACCGCCCATTACCGCTTCGGCTCCTAAGTTGCTGTACATTTCGTAAAGGCTTCCCGAATAACGGTCATAGGTTACATAAAGGTTTTCGGGGAGAGGAATAAATACAATTGCTTCGTCACGGGGACGGTAATTTGCGAGCATATAATAATCGGGAGTGCCCGCTTTCATTTCCGAAAGCATTACAAGAGCCGTAAGCTTTATATCAGCACTCGGACGGTAATCGGTATTATTTACGCTGTATGCGTTTTCGGAATCGTTTTCCGTCGGGAAAAGCGAGTCCCATATCTTGCTTACGAAGAAGCCTAATATAACGAATGACGCAATAAGCGTTATAAGGTATATATACCAGTTGCTTTTTCTTTTCGAATTCATATATTTACCTTTCTTTTTTAAGAAAATAGGATATATAGATTATGCCTGTGCAGATACCATACCCTTTTCCGCATCCATAGTAACCGAAGTTCCCGAACGGAGTATAAGACTTGCGTTGGTTGCTCCTACGATTACAGGAATATCAAGAGTCATACCTACGATTGCAGCGTGGCTTTCTGCACCTGCTTCCTCAGCGATAATGCCCGAAGCGGTCTTAAGCAAGGGAAGAATCTTATTGCTTGTCTGGGGAATTACAAGAATCTGGCCGTTTTCGAAACGCTCGAGGGCTTCCTCTTCATTCTTGCATACACATACCTGTGCTGTTACAGAGCCCTTTGTTACGCCTGTACCTGTAACGAGTACATCACCTACGATATGAACCTTCATAAGATTTGTTGTACCCGAAACGCCTAAGGGAACGCCTGCTGTAATAACTACAAGGTCGCCGTTCTGTAAAAGGCCTGCTTCACAGGCACGGTGTACAGCGTGGTGAATAAGGTCGTCGGTGCTTGTCATACGCTCTTCAGCCATAAGAGGAGTTACGCCCCAGGATAAGTTAAGCTGACGGAGAGTTGTTTCGCTTGTTGTACAGGAAATTATAGGACATACAGGGCGGTATCTTGAAAGCATACGTGCTGTTGTACCTGTTTTTGTAACAGTGAGTATTGCTGTTGCTCCGAGGTCCATAGCGGCGGAAACTGTAGCGTGGGAAATAGCGGAGCTTACATTTACCGTTACAGGAAGCTCAAGCTTCGAGAAGCGGTGTTTATAATCTATAGCCTTTTCGGTCGTTTCCGCAATAAGTGCCATTGTCTTTACTGCTTCAACAGGATGCTTGCCTGCTGCTGTCTCGCCCGAAAGCATTATAGCACTTGTACCGTCATAAATAGCGTTTGCTACGTCAGTAGTCTCGGCTCTTGTGGGACGGGGATTATTAATCATAGATTCAAGCATCTGGGTAGCGGTTATAACCTGTTTGTTGGCGTTATAACCCTTCTTTATGAGCATTTTCTGTAATCTCGGAATTTCCTCGAAAGGAATTTCAACACCCATATCTCCTCTCGCTACCATAATTCCATCGGCAGCACGGAGGATTTCATCTATATTGCGAACGCCCTCTTCGTTCTCAATCTTTGCGATAATTCTTATATCGGTACGGTTTTCTTCCTCTAAGACCTTTCTTACATCAAGTACGTCCTGTGCACAGGTTACAAAGGAAGCAGCGATAAAATCGAAGTTTTCCTTTGCACCGAAGCGGATATCGGAAATATCCGTTTCGCTTAAATAAGGCATAGAAAGCTTTACGCCGGGGATATTTACGCCCTTATTGTCCGAAAGAGTACCGCCGTTTATAACTGCACAGACAATATCCGCTGTTTCGTCGCCGTGTTCGATTATATCAGTACAGCGAAGCTCGATATTTCCGTCATCGATAAGTATTCTTGTTCCGATTCTGATATCCTTCGGAAGATTCTTATATGTTATGGAGGCCTTTGTTTCGTCGCCTTCGGTTTCGCTTGTGGTAAGAATAAAGGTACTGCCCTGTTTTATTTCGGGTCTCATACCGCCTTTGAATTTCTTAAGGCGTACTTCGGGACCTTTTGTATCGAGAAGGGTAGCTATGGGCTTTCCCATCTCCTTTGCGATACGGTTTATCTGGTCGTGGGTCTTTTTATGACCTTCGTGGGTTCCGTGAGAGAAGTTCTGACGGGCTACGTTCATACCGTTTTCGATAAGCTGACGTAAAATTTCATCATCCTTTGTGGCGGGACCTAAAGTACATACGATCTTCGTTCTTCTCATAACATTTCCTTTCTGTCGCATAATGTCTGTTACTACACATATTTTTATATTTTTACTTGAAAAACAGTTGAAATTATCACAGATTTGGTATATAATAAATAGTGTATTTCCAAAAAAATAACTACAGATATATATTACCACATTTTTTCCGAAAAAACAACAGGAAAATAATAATTTTAACTGTCCTTTTAGGATTTTTATCAATAAACACACAAAAGAAAGCGTGACTATATGAAAAAGCTTTTACATAGAGTCTGGGCAGAAATAAACCTCGACGCCCTCGGAAATAATATAAGAGAAATAAAAGAATATACAAAAAATAAAGATATAATGGCGGTAGTAAAAGCGAATGCCTACGGTCACGGGGTTGGTCTTATTGCCCCGGAGCTTTTCCGCCTCGGCATAAATAAGTTCTGTGTTTCAAATATGGGTGAAGCGAAGGAGTTAAGAGACCTTCTCCCTAAAGCGGATATACTTATTTTCGGCGGAAACGAAGAGGAATGGTTCAGCGATATAGTAAATCTTAATCTTATCCAGACCGTCGGCGATACGGAATTCGCAAAAACTCTCTCGGATTTCGCTGTAAAGAACAATGTTACAATAAGAGTACATATAAAAGTCGATACAGGTATGAGCCGTATCGGTATCGAATCTAAGGAAGAATTACAGGAAATTACCGCTCTTAAAGGGCTTAAAATCGAAGGCGTTTATACACACTTTGCCTGTTCGGATAGTCTCTGTGAAAACGAAATCGTTTTCACAAAAGAACAGGAACGAATTCTAAGAGAAATCTCCTCTGTGCTTCCCTGTAATAATATCCCTGTTTATTCACAGAACAGCGGAGGAATTCTTTATCACCCCGACTTTTCCGGCGAAATCGTAAGAAGCGGTATTATAACCTACGGCTGTATGCCGAGCACCGCCGAAAAGCTTCCTATAAAGCTTACACCTGTCCTTACCCTTAAATCACAGGTATGCCAGGTAAAAACTATCCCGGCAGGAAGAACCATAGGCTACGGAAGAGCCTTTACTGTTGAAAAGGATACCGAAATCGCTGTTATTCCAGTAGGTTATGCAGACGGATATTCAAGACGCTTTTCCAACAACGGTTCGGTTTATATAAACGGGAAATTCTGTCCCATAAGAGGAAGGGTCTGTATGGACCAGATGATGGTAGATGTTACAGGTGCTGGGGTTAAGGCAGGTGATACGGCAGTTCTTTATTCGGATACGATAAAAGAGCTTACTGTTGACGCTCTCGCCGACAAAATCGACACTATAGGATATGAGCTTTTATGTGCGGTAGGGGCAAGAGTACCCCGTATCGCTCTTAAAAACGGAAAAATCGTTGCAGCGGAGAACTATATATCCGCTTGTACAGAATAAAAGGAAGAAGTTAAAAACTATGTTTAAATATGAGACCCACGTTCACACCAGTGAAGCAAGTGCCTGTGCTTCTGCCACAGGAGCGGCACAGGCTATGTTCTATAAAAGCAGAGGCTATGCAGGTATTATCGTTACTGACCATTTCTTTAACGGAAACTCCGCTATTCCCCGCGAATATACCTGGGAGGAAAAGGTAGAATGCTTCGCAAGAGGCTATGAAAACGCAAAGAAAAAAGGCAACGAAATAGGCTTGGATGTATATTTCGGCTGGGAATATTCCTATAAGGGAGCAGATTTTCTCACTTACGGCTTAAGCAAGGAATGGCTTAAGGAAAATCCAATAGTTATGGACCTCGATGTAAACAGCTATTGCGATTTTATAAGAGATAACGGCGGAATCATCATTCACGCTCATCCTTTCAGAGAAGCAAGCTATATACCTATGATACATCTTCTCCCGAGAAAATGCGATGGAGTTGAGATAGTAAACTCAAACAGAACCGAATTTGAAAATAAAATGGCGGCAATGTACTGTGAAAGCTATGACCTTCTTCCTTTTGCAGGAAGCGATAACCATTCCGCTAACCAGGACAAGCTCAACGGCGTTTCATTTGAAAAGAGAATTGAGAGTGCGGGCGAGTTTGTAAACCTCGTAAAAAACAAAAAATACAGGCTTTTTTAATGCCCGTTAACTATAGAAAGGTGCTGAAAAAACTTTGGTATTCGAAGAACTCTGTGACATTGCGGATTATCCCAACTGGCTCGAGATAACTCCTATTGAAACCGGATATTCGGGCGAAAATAAATATCATATAATCCGTAACAACGGTATTCAGCTTATCTTAAGAACAAGCGATATATCCAATTATAAGCATCATCGTGACAGTGCTATTTTCGCAAAGTATATGCACGATGTTTTAGGGCTTAATATGAATGTACCCGTAGAGGTTGCGGCCTGTAACGAGGACAAGCTTGCTTACACGATTTACAGCTGGGTCGAGGGTGTTGACGCTGATAAGCGTATTTTAAACGCTCATACCCCCGAACAGGCTAAGCTCGGCGAAAAGGCGGGCGAGCTTTTAAAGCTTATCCATAGTGTAAAGGCTCCCGATGACATAATGCCCTGGGATGAATATTTCAATGACAGGCTGGACAAGCTTCTCAGACGTTTCGCTGAAACAAAGATAACCTTCAGAGGCTCGGACAAAACAATAGAATTCCTCAACTCCAACAGACACCTTCTTAAAGACCGCCCACAGACTGCAATTCACGGTGATTTCCGCTCGGGCAACCTTATTTTTGACCTTGAAGGCGAATACGGCGTTATAGACTTTGACCGCTGGTGCTGGGGCGACCCATATATGGATTTCCAGTGTATAAGACGCTCCTGCAGCGTACCCTTCTCAAGAGGACAGATAAACGGCTATTTCGGCGGAAGCATTCCCGGAAACTTCTTCGCACTTATGGGCTACTATACAGCAGCAGAAATCATCCGAGGAATATGTATTGCTTACCCCCGAAGCAGAAGGGCTATCGACGAAGCAGTAGCTTACGCTGAAAAAACAGCAAGAGAATACAATAATTTCGAGGGACTCGTACCGACCTGGTACTGATTGTAATGAAATACGGCTTTGCCGTATGAAATTTGCGTTGCAAATGAAATATTTGCTTTGCAAATATGAAATGTGCCTACGGCACATTATGGTATCGCCTACGGCGATTATTTAAATTCATCCGCATAGCGGACACAACAATATGCGAAGCATATTTCATTCGCCGTAAGGCAAATTTCATATCCGAAGGATATTTCACAAATCCGCAAGGATTTATTTCATTCTTACGGCGCGTTATGGTATCGCCTACGGCGATTATTAAAAAATTTTAAAATCGTCAGCGAAGCTGACACCACAATATGCGAAGCATATTTCATTCGCCGTAAGGCGTATTTCATATCCGAAGGATATTTCACAAATCCGCAAGGATTTATTTCATTATTACAAGGACAAGGCTATGGAAAACATAATCTTAACGGGTATGCCGGGATGCGGTAAAAGTACCGTCGGCGTAATACTCGCAAAAACTCTTGGTATGGATTTTATCGATACCGACCTTATCATACAGATAAGAGAACAGGATAAATTACAGAATTTAGTTGACAAATACGGCACAGACCGTTTCCGTGTTATGGAAGAACAGGCTCTTCTTTCTGTTACAGCAAGAGAAAACACCGTTATCGCCACAGGCGGCAGTGCGGTATTCTGCGAGGACGGAATGGAACATCTTAAGGAAAACGGAATATGTGTATATCTCGAGGTGTCCTGTGAAAAGCTTGTAAAAAGGCTTAAGAACATAAAGACCCGTGGTATTGCCGCTAAAAAAGGGATGAGCGTAAGCGATATATTCGAAGAAAGAAGTCCCTATTATAAAAAATATGCTGATATATGTATAGATTGCGGAGATAGCAGCATAGAGGAAAACATAGCGAAGATAATTGCTGCCGTTTCGGGCGAGAAAGGATAAATATGCAATACCGACACGAACTCAAATATCCCATAAACAGCGGTATATATGCAATATTAAAGGGCAGGCTTGACGCCGTTCTCGAAAAGGACAAGAACGTAAAAGACGGTGCGTACCGTGTTACGAGTCTTTACTTCGATAATCTCTACCATACCGCTTACCGCGATAAAATGAGCGGAAATATGAACCGAAAGAAGTTCAGAATCCGTACATACGACCTCGCCCCCTCATATATAAGGCTCGAAGAGAAGGTAAAGGACGATAACGTAGGTTATAAAAAGAATGCAATACTTACCTATGACGAGTACGTTAAAATCATAAACGGCGATACGGACTTTCTCGGCGAGGAACGTTTTTACGATACAGCAGGAGAAGATTTCTTCACCTCGGTATGTGCTTCGGGGCTTAAGCCGGCGGTTATTGTTGACTATATCCGAGCACCGTATATATGTCAGGCAGGAAATGTAAGAGTAACCCTTGACAGCAGTCTTCACGTCTGTTATAATACCTTTGATATGTTTTCAAAGGACGCGGTCTTTTATCCTGTACAAAAAGGAAACGAGGCGATTCTTGAACTTAAATACGATAATTTTCTTCCGAACTATGTCGGCGAAATTCTTTCGGGGCTTTCCTTAAGACAGGAAGCAGTTTCGAAATTTACTTTATGTACCGATAAGGCGAAGATTATGAAGTACGGACTATAAAACTGGAGGATAAAATGAGAACATTAAGCATCATCGACGAAACAATACAGCTTTTCAGCGACAATCTCAACTTTACCGAGCTTTCACCCGCAAATATGATTGCATCTATGGTGTCGGCTCTTGTATGCGGAATTATTATTTATCTTGTTTACCGCTTCTGCTACCGTGGAATCGTGTACAGCGAGAACTTTAACGTGCTTATCGTAATGATAACAGCAATTACCGCCTTTATCATCATGACCATAAGCTCGAACGTTGTTCTTTCTCTCGGTATGGTCGGTGCTCTCTCTATCGTCCGTTTCAGAACGGCAATAAAAGACCCCCTCGATATAGGCTTTCTTTTCTGGGCAATCGCTTCGGGTCTTACAGCGGGTGCAGGTCTTTACTTCGTAGCAGTTTTCGGTACAGCTCTTATTGCAGTTATCTACATAGTTTTCAGCCTTATAAAGAAGGACAGAAAGAACTATCTTCTTATTATCCGCTATGCTGAAAATGCGGAAAAGAACGTTAACGCAATACTCGGCGGAATGCGTTACCGCCTTAAGAACAAGACTGTAAACGGCGAAAACGTTGAGCTTACGATAGAAGTTAAAATAAAGCACAATGATACTTCTTCCGTTGCACGTTTCCGTGAGGTTGACGGAGTAAATACCGTAACTCTCCTCGAATACAGCGGTGAGTATATGAACTAAAAGCGATATAAGAGAACGGCAGAGATGCCGTTCTTTTTTATACCGTCATTTTCAACAAAACACTGTATGGTGTTGTTCTCTACTTAAATATTTGTGAGTATTATCGGGAGAAACCTTTCTGAAGAAAGGCTTTCTCCCGAACCCTCTTCCAAAGACTTTTAATATAAATTCGAGACCCACAGGGTAAATACCCTGTGGGTCTCAAATTTAAACTGAAAGTTTTCGGAAGGGAGTTTGAGGGAAAGCCCTTTTTCAAAAGGGTTTCCCTCAATAATGTCCATAAACGCTTAAGTTAAGGACTACACCATTAGTCAAGCTCGAACATACCTGTATAGAGTTGATAGTACTTGCCCTTTTCGGAAATAAGCTTTTCGTGGTTTCCTCGTTCGATGATTCTTCCCTTTTCGAGAACCATAATAACGTCGGAGTTCTGAACCGTAGATAATCTGTGAGCGATAACGAATACTGTTCTGCCCTTCATAAGACTATCCATACCCATCTGTACGATAGCTTCGGTACGTGTGTCGATACTCGAGGTTGCTTCGTCCAGTATCATTACGGGCGGATCTGCTACTGCCGCACGGGCAATAGCGATAAGCTGACGCTGACCCTGTGAAAGCTGTGCTCCGTTTTCGGTAAGCATCGTATCATAGCCCTGTGGTAAGCGGCGGATAAAATCGTCAGCATTTGCAAGTCTTGCTGCCGCATAAACCTCTTCATCCGTTGCTTTAAGATTACCGTAGCGGATATTTTCCATAACCGTTCCTGTGAAGAGACAGGTTTCCTGAAGTACTATACCGAGAGAACGGCGTAAATCTGCCTTCTTTATCTTATTGATATTTATTCCGTCATAGCGTATCTTGCCGTCTGCAATATCGTAAAAGCGGTTAATAAGATTTGTGATAGTGGTTTTGCCTGCACCGGTTGAGCCTACAAAGGCAATCTTCTGTCCCGGTTCAGCAAAAATAGAAATATCGTGAAGAACCATTTTTTCTTCGGTATATCCGAAATCTACCATATCGAGAACAACATCGCCCTTAAGCTCAGTATATGTTGTTGTACCGTTTTCGTGGGGATGCTTCCACGCCCATAAGCCTGTATGCTCTTCAGTTTCTTCAATTTCGCCGTTAAGATTGTGCTTTGCGTTTACGAGAGTAACGTAGCCGTTATCGTCTTCGTGCTTTTCATCAATAAGAGCAAATATTCTCTTTGCACCCGCAAGAGCCATAACGATATAGTTTATCTGCTGGCTTATCTGGTTTACGGGCATTGTAAAGCTCTTTGATAACTGTAAGAAGGCTGCTATTCCGCCGAGGGAAAGACCGCCTATCTTATTTACCGCAAGAATACCGCCGAGAACGGCAATAAGTGCGTACTGGATATGACCGAGGTTGTTGTTGATAGGGCCTAAGATATTTGCAAAGGTGTTTGCCTCACGGGCATTAAGACAAAGCTCTTCGTTAAGCTTGTCGAAATCTTCCTTTGCTGTATCCTCGTGACAGAATACCTTTATTACCTTCTGGCCGTTTATCATTTCTTCGATATAGCCGTTTACTTCAGCTATGGATTTCTGCTGACCAACGAAATATTTACCGCTCTTGCCTGCAATCTTGCCTGTAACGAACATCATTCCCATAATTGAGAGGATAACGAAAATCGTAAGGTAAACGCTGGTCGTAACCATAGCGATAAATACGGAAACGATTGTAATCAATGATGAAAAAGCCTGTGGAATACTCTGTGAAAGCATCTGGCGGAGAGTATCGATATCGTTTGTGTAGTGGCTCATAATATCGCCGTGGGTACGCTGGTCGAAATACTTTATGGGAAGATACTGCATATTTTCAAACATCTCATCACGTATCTTCTTCTGTACGCCCTGTGAAACGGTAACCATAATTCTGTTGTAAAGGAAGGTCGAAACCATACCCACAAGGTAAATTACACCCATAACGCAAAGAACCTTTAAAAGTCCGCTGAAATCGGGGCTGTCAACGCCGATAAGAGGAGTAATATAATCGTCAATAAGCGTTTCGAGGAAGAGAGAGCCTGCTACGCCTGCAAGGGAACTACAGAGGATACAGATAAGCACGAAAAAGAAATGAAGCTTATAGTCCTTGAAAATATAGCCTAAAAGTCTCTTTACGGTTGCCTTATCGGGTTTTCCTACCTTACCCACAACACGGGGACCGCCTCTCATTCCACCGCCCTTCATTGCTATAGGCGGAGCCTGTTCCTGTTCCTTTTTTCTTTTATCAGCCATTGTCGTCCCCTCCCTTCTGCTGTGAATAATATACTTCCTTATAGATTTCATTTGAAGAGAGAAGCTCTTCGTGAGTTCCGATACCGTTTATCTTACCGCCTTCGATAACAATAATCTTATCAGCGTCCTGTACGGAGGAAATACGCTGGGCGATAATGAACTTTGTTGTATCGGGAATCTCTTCTCTGAAGGCTTTTCTTATCATAGCGTCTGTAGCAGTATCAACCGCACTCGTAGAGTCGTCAAGAATAAGAATCTTCGGCTTTTTGAGTAAGGCTCTTGCAATACAGAGTCTCTGCTTCTGTCCGCCGGAAACGTTTGTACCGCCCTGTTCTATATATGTATCGTAGCCGTCGGGGAAGGTGGTTATGAAGCTGTCTGCACAGGCAAGCTTACAAGCGTGGATAATTTCTTCGTCTGTCGCTTCGGCATTACCCCAGCGGAGATTTTCCTTTATTGTTCCCGAGAAAAGAGTGTTTTTCTGGAGAACCATAGCTACCTCGTTGCGAAGCGTATCAATATCATATTTTCTTACATCAACTCCGCCTACCTCGATACAGCCCTCGGTTACATCATAAAGACGAGGAATAAGCTGAACGAGAGTAGATTTCGATGAGCCTGTACCGCCGATAATTCCGACTGTTTCACCGCTCTTTATATTAAGGTCAATATCCGTAAGTGCGAGACTTCCGCCCTTTTTATATGCGAAGGAAACGTCCTTAAAGCATACCGAACCGTCTCTTACTTCTGTAACAGGCTTTTCGGGGTCTTTAAGAGTGCTTTCTTCGTTAAGCACCTCGCATACTCGTTCAGCAGACGCTCTTGCCATTGTTATCATTACGAATATCATCGAGAGCATCATAAGGCTCATAAGTATCTGCATAGCGTAGGTCATAATACCCATAAGCTCGCCTGTTGTAAGAGTGCCTTCTACAACGATGAACTGTGCTCCGAGCCAGGAAATAGCTATCATTCCGCCGTACATACATAACTGCATAAGCGGACCGTTAAAAGCGAGAAGCTTTTCAGCGTAACAGAAATCGTCATAGATTGCTCCCGAAACGCCCTTGAACTTTTCGATTTCGTGTTCCTCTCTTACGAAAGCCTTTACAACTCTCATTCCCGAAACGTTTTCCTGTACAACGCTGTTAAGCTTGTCATAACGCTTGAAAACACGTTCAAAAACAGGGTGTGCGTGGGTCATGATAAGTGCAAGACCGATAGCTAAAATCGGGATAGCACATAAGAAAACTATCGAAATCTTAGCGTTGATTGAAAACGCCATTATAAGCGAAAAGATAAGAGTTATCGGAGACCTTACCGCAATTCTTAAAATCATCTGGTATGCGTCCTGGAGACGGGTAACGTCAGAAGTAAGACGGGTCACAAGACTTGCGGTAGAGAATTTGTCGATATTCTCGAAGGAATATTCCTGTACCTTATGGAACATATCCTTACGGAGATTTTTCGCAAAGCCTGTTGATGCGACAGCTCCGAACTTTCCTCCGCCTGCACCTGCAAAAAGCGATATAACACAGCATACAACAAGAAGACCTGCAACTATAAGTATGTGCTTAAGGTCGCCCTCACCGTTGTTTCCGTTGATACCGTTATCAATAAGCGAAGCCATAAGCAAAGGTATAAGAACCTCCATAAATACCTCGCCTACCATAAACACAGGCGTAAGAATCGAGGGAACTTTAAACTCCCTTACTCTCGCTAAAAGTGTTTTTATCATTTCTTTGTATCATTCCTTTCCTGTTCAGAGAGATTGTTATAAATTTTATCTGCTATACGGAAAAAACATTCCAGCTCTTCTTCGGTAAGACCCTTGGAAAGAGTTTCCTCGAAGCTGTCGATTTCCTTTTGGAAATGCTCGTGCATATCGATTGCCTTTTCCGTAAGAGTAATTTTCTTAAGTCTTGCGTCAGAAAGAACTGCCGTCCTTTTTATAAGTCCGTTGCTTTCCATAAGCTGGAGTATCTTTGTAACCGTTGAACGGCGTATCCCGAAATGGGTTTCTATATCCTTCTGGAAAATATCCTTGTCATTCTGTTTAAAAAGATAACCGATAATACGTCCGTGATAAGGAGTCGCATCAAGGTTTTCATTCTTGTTGGCACAAAAACCTCTGTCCATAAGATGACACAAATGCCTTATTACATAGCTTATATGCTTCGGTCCGTCCATTTTTTTAGTTCGCCTCCTAACTGTTAGCACTCTAACAATTATATCATTATGTACTAAAAATGTCAATAAATGTTTTGTGAAAAATAAATAAATAAAAATCCCTTTATTATTTTAAACAACAATAAGCAAAGCCGATTTTGTGGATAATGTCGATTTTTCGCTTTGCTATTGCTTTTATTGTGATAATATGGTAAAATTACAGTAAAGTTTTTTTGAAAGGATATTATTTTATGCAATCTAACACATTCACACTGGTAGCGTTTATACTGTACTTTATGATAATGATAGGTTTTGGTATTTTCAGTTTTAAACGCTCCAAAAATATGAGCGACTACTTCCTCGGCGGAAGACAGCTCGGTAGCTGGTCAACAGCTATTTCTGCACAGGCCTCCGATATGAGTGGCTGGCTCCTTCTCGGTCTCCCCGGAAGTATTCTTGTATCCGGTCTTACCGAAAGCTGGATAGCAATTGGTCTTTTTATTGGTACATACCTTAACTGGAAGCTTATTGCTACAAGACTTCGTAAGATGTCTGCAGCAGCCGGAGATTCTATCACAATCCCCGAATACTTCCAGAATCGTTTCGGCAGCAAGTCCCCCGTTGTACGTTTCGTTTGTGCGGCCATAATCTTTATTTTCTTCCTTGTTTACACAGCCTCTGCATTCAGCTCCGGTGCTAAGCTCTTTGAATTTGTATTTGATCTTGATTACACAGTATCGCTTACAATCGGTGCAGTTCTTATCATTGCTTACACATTCCTCGGCGGCTTCCTTGCTGTATGCTGGACTGACGTTATCCAGGGCATATTAATGTTTGTCGCTCTTATCGTTGTTCCGATCGTTTGTGTATGTACAACTCCCGACTTTATGAGCGTAGTAAACAACGCTATGGAAACAAAGGATTTAGCTTCAAACTACCTCAGCATGTTCAATAATGCTGAAGGCGGTTTCGCTTGGCAGACTATTGTTTCCGGTCTCGCCTGGGGTCTCGGTTACTTCGGTATGCCCCATATCTTAGTAAGATTTATGGCTATAAAGAGTGCCGATCTTATAAAGAAGTCCCGTTTAATCGCTTGTATCTGGGTATTCGTAACTCTCGGTGCCGCTGTATTTATCGGCGTTGCAGGCTACGGTTATCTCCACGCTCCCGGCAACGAGGACCTTCTCACACAGTTCAACAATATCGGTGACGCTGAACGTATCTTTATGTTTATGAGTTCTACTCTCCTTCCCGCTGTTATCGCCGGTATAATCCTCTGTGCTATTCTTGCGGCTATTATGAGTACAGCTGATTCACAGCTTCTCGTAACCGCTTCCGCTGTTACCGCTGACGTATTTGCTCTCATCAAGAAGGACGCAAGCGACAAGGTACAGATGTGGATCTCAAGAATCACAGTTATCGTAGTAGCAATTATCGCCTACTTCCTCGCTCTTGATCCCGAAAGCTCGGTAATGGGTCTTGTATCCTATGCCTGGGCAGGTTTAGGTGCCGCATTCGGTCCTGCTATCCTCCTCTCTCTCTTCTGGAAGAGAATGAACATTGTCGGAGCAGTTGCAGGTATGATAACAGGCGGTGTTTCTGTAATAGTATGGGAACAGTTCTGCAGTGGCACAGGCGTTTATTCTCTCCTCCCCGCTTTCGTACTCGCTCTTATCGCTGTAGTAGTTGGTTCTCTCGTTTCCGGTAAACAGCCCGAAGGCGTTGACGAGCTTTTCGAAAAGGCTAAGACAAGCACAGTGCTTGAGGAAAAAGTATGATGAACGATGAAAAAGAAAAGGTTGACGTTAAGGACGAAGAAAAAACCTTCGTCCCAGACGACAACTGGGTTTCAGATATGAAGGCTGATATGGAAGAATATATCGAAGAACAAGGCATTTATATCAGACAATAATAAAGAAAAGACGGCATTTCGGTGCCGTCTTGTTTTTTAAGATGAAAATGATAAAATTATTGGAACTATAAGAGAAATAATAGTAAGAATTGTAAAGAATATAAGCATATTCTTTATACTGTTAAGCTTCTTATTGGTTTCTTTTTGTTCTATTAAGAGATTAATAAGAAGGGCTCTGTCGATTTCATCATCTTCTGCAGAATTGAATTTCTGGTACTCTTCATCATCAGTACCCTTATTTTTTATTCTGTAAAGCTTCTTGAAATCCTCTTCAGAAAGCTCCTGTTTTGCTCTTTCGTATTCTTTTGAGGATATTTCACCCCAGAAAGTCGTTTCGTTTTTGATGATTTCCTTATCGATTGCCATAACGTCCTCCTAAAAATCACTTGCTCTTTTCGCCAAGCTTTTTCTCGGTATGGTTCTTAAGTCTTACGATATTAGATCTGTGCATAAATACAAGCATAAAGCCTATTACGAAAGCAAAGATAAAGCTGAACCATACATTAGGGTTATCATTCATATAACCGAAAAGCAGTACAGCAAAGGGATAACAGCTTGCGGCAATTATAGAACCGACAGAAACATATCTTGTTATCGCTACAAAAATACCGAATATACCCAAAAGAATAAGTGCGGGAATCCAGTTTATCGCAAGCATAGTCGAGAAGGTAACAAGTATTCCCTTACCGCCCTTAAAGCCGTAATAGATCGGGAAAATATGTCCGAGAACCGCGAAAACACCTGCTAAATAATTTATCCATTCATAGCCTGCAGTGTGTTCGTAAGTGTCGATTCCGAGAAGACCTTTAAATAGAAAATGAACGATAAGAATAGAGATAACGCCCTTTAAAATATCGCCTAAAAGCACGAAAAGTGCCGCTATCTTTCCCTGTGTTCTGAGGGTGTTTGTAAGGCCGGCGTTTCCGCTTCCTATCTTACGTATATCTTCGCCGGATTTGATTTTTGTGACAATGATAGCGGAGTTTACTCCCGAAATAAGATACGGGATTATTACCGCCGCCGCAAAACAAAGTACCGTAAGAAAAATATTGTTGCCCATTATTTATAATCTCCTTAATTATAGGATTTTTTATAGATTTACATACCGTTTTTGCTTCAACAAAGCAGTTTCTTGTTCCCCAGCCGTTTCTCCTGTTTCGGATAAATACAAGTTCCTAAAAGGCAGGCAAAGGGTAAAGCGGCACGCTTTAAACGTTCAGTAAAGCTGTTCTTTATTCCCCTGCCGTTTCTCCTGCTTCGAATAAATACAAGTCCTTAAAAGGCAGGCAAAGGGATAGGCGGCACGCTTTAAACGTTCCGTAAAGCAGTTCTTGTTCCCCTGCCGTTACTCCTGTTTCGTATAAATACAAGTCCCTAAAAGGCAGGCAAAGGGATAGGCGGCACGCTTTAAACGTTCAGTAAAGCTGTTCTTTATTTCCCTGCCGTTACTCCTGTTTCGGATAAATACAAGTTCCTAAAAGGCAGGCAAAGGGTAAAGCGGAACGCTTTATTCGCCGCGTTCACGGACTACTATGCGTATGGGGGTGCTGTCGAGGCTGAAGGACTCACGAACCTGGTTTTCAATATAACGCTGATATGAGTAGTGGAAAAGGTCCTTGCTGTTGCAGAATACTACGAATGTCGGCGGCTTTGTGGAAGCCTGGGTCATATAGTAAAGCTTTAAACGCTTGCCCTTATCTGACGGAGGCTGAACACGGGCGGTAGCATAGCTTAACAGGTCGTTAAGCATACCGGTTGTGATACGGCGTGAGTTCTGCTCCGCTGTGTATCTGATAAGCTCGAAAAGCTTGTCTATACGCTGACCTGTAAGTGCGGAGATAAATACAAAGGGAGCATAGGACATAAAGGAAAAATCAACCTCGAGCTTCTTTCTGAACTCGTTCATTGTTTTGTCTGTCTTTTCTATGCTGTCCCACTTATTTACGGCAATTACACAGGCCTTGCCCTGTTCGTGAGCATAGCCGGCAACCTTGCTGTCCTGTTCGGTATAGCCTTCGTTTGCGTCAATCATAATAACGCATACGTCTGCTCGGTCAATAGCCATATAGGCACGAAGAACGCTGTATTTTTCAACGCTTTCGGTAATCTTGGATTTTCTTCTGATACCTGCCGTATCAATAAATACATACTTTTCGCCGTCTCTCTCGATAACTGTATCGATAGCGTCACGGGTCGTACCGGCGATATCGGAAACAATTACTCTCTGTTCGCCTGCAATCTTGTTGATAAGAGAGGATTTGCCGGCGTTAGGCTTACCGATAACCGCAACCTTTATTATGCTGTCATCATAATCGTCGGCATCATCCTCGGGCATAAACTCGAAGGCAGCGTCGAGAAGGTCGCCTGTGCCGTGACCGTGTACGGATGAAACGGGGATAGGGTCGCCAAGGCCTAAGTTGTAGAATTCATATATCTCAGCGGGAGGCTCACCTACGCTGTCACACTTGTTTACACAAAGCACAACGGGCTTGCCGCTCTTAAGAAGCATATCCGCTACGCTCTGGTCGTTGGCGGTCATACCTGTTGTTATATCAACTACAAAGATAATAACGTTGGCACTATCGATAGCGAGCTGTGCCTGTTCTCTCATCTGGGAAAGGATAACGTCCTTTGTGTCGGGCTCGATACCGCCTGTATCAACGAGCATAAAACCCTTGTTGCGCCACTCAGCCTTTCCGTAGATACGGTCACGGGTAACACCGGGAGTATCCTCTACGATAGAAAGACGCTGGCCGATAAGCTTATTGAATAATGTGGATTTACCTACGTTAGGACGTCCAACAATAGCTATAAGTCGGTTCATTTAAATCATTCCTTTTCTTTTGTATTAATTTCTTTTTTCTCTTGCTCTTATAAGACGGACGTCTGTTCCGGCGAAAGGAAGGTCGTCCATCGTTTTTAATCGGGAAACGGTTCTGTCGCCGTAACGTGAAAGAAGGTCGTTAAGGCTTAAATTCGTGCTTACGATCGTAGGCTTTCCCGAATTCATTCTGTTGTTTATTATCGTATAGAAAAGCGAAACATAAAACTTGCTTTCAAATTCCGCTCCTATATCGTCCATTATAAGAAGATCGGCATCATACAGCATTTCAAGAGTTACTCTTTCCTTGTTGCCGAAATGCTCCTGTTCCGCCTTTCCGAAAAGGTCGGGAGCCGAACCGTAAATAACGCTGTAGCCTTTTTTTATGACTTCGTTCGCAATACTCAGCGAAAGATGAGTTTTTCCGAGACCTGTAGCACCACGCATCAGAATACCGTTACAGGGTAAATGGAAATCTTCGGCATACTTACGGCAGAAATCGAGGTTCTCGCCCATAATTTCTCTTGCTGTGCATCCGAAAGCAACAGGCTGGCTGTCGTCGTAATACGCAAGACTGAAATCATTGAAATCAGACAGGCTGAGGGGAGAGGATTTATTAAGGTCTTCCATAGCCGCCGCCTTTACCGCTTCAAAAAAGCATTCGCATCGCCGTCCGTCATAATATCCGCTGTCCTTACATTTCTTACAGGTATATTTTACATCAAGATAATCGGGGCTTTTGCCTATTTTTACGAGGCTCTGCTCAAGCATACGCTGAAGCTCGAGATTTTCTTTTTCAATCTCGCCGAACTTCTCCTCAAAATCGGAAGAACGGCTTACTATAAGCTGTATTATCTTTGAGGTCGTACGGGAAAGACGAGCCTGAATCTCAGCGATTTCCGGATAATTTACAGCGATTTCGCTCTGGTTTTTCGCTAAAAGGCGGTCATTTCTCGCTTTGCGTTCAGAAAGCTGTGCCTCAGCGATATGATAATATTTTGAATCAAAACTCATTTCTTTCTCCTGTATCTCTCGTATGCGGATTCTTCGAGCATATCTATATCAAAACTCATAGCTGTACCGCCCGAGGCATTATTCGAACCTGAGGGCTTTTCGCTGTTGACCTGTTCGACGGTAGTATATCCCTTTTCTGCCCAGCTTCTTAAAATCGTATCCATATAGGGAAAGCTTAGCTTTCCTGTGCTGTTAAGGGTCTTTTCATAGGCCTCGTCAATAAGCTCGTCCGCTATATTGAGCTCTGACCAGGCAGTTATGTATTCCTTCTGCTTTGCCGAAAAGGCTGTTGCCATGCCGAACTTCGTGCGGAGTCTTCCTTCGAGGCTGTTACGTACTTTAAGTCCCGCTATGCGTTCCTCTGCCTTTGCAATAGTATCGATTCCGCTTTCGTACCAGTCCTTAGCAACGCTTTTCATATATGCGGGTGTTGCCTTATCTATGGAAAAGCAATATTCAACCATCATAACCGCTACTTCTACAGGTATTCCTACCTCTTCGGTTATGACCATAAGCGTATTGCGTTCGCTGTGCTTTGTGGGTCTTCCGGCGTGACGTTCAAAGGTCTCACAAAGATAGCGGAAGGCTCTGTCGCTGTTGACCGCATTAGCAATCTCCTTAGGCGGAAACTGTGTATCGGAAGTAAGCTTCGCTACGGCGGTATTCCTTTCGGGAACAGTTATAGCAGGCTTTGCCGTTTCAATTCTTTCCGAAGCCGAAGGCATAAGCTCGCCCTTTTCTCCCGAAATAACGCCTACATTCTGCCAGAAGATAAAGGCTTCCTCTACTGTGTTCTTATCAACGCCTACAGCCGAAGCAATATCCTCGCTTAAAAACAAATTCCCCGAATTTCTTAGCATATAAAGAAGCACTTTTATATGCTCGCCGCTTGCTATTTTAATATTCTCATCAACAACGCACGAGGGAACGGCAAAAACGCTGTTCCAGGCACCGAGATTAAGTCTGTATGCCATTTTTAAAAGCACCTCCTGTTATTATTGCGTAATTATAATTATTATAACATATTTCATTTTTTTTTGCAACCGATAAAGATAAAAATAACGACAGCTTTTTAAGCTGTCGTTACGATTATTTACAAATCCTGCTTTCAGGCCGTGCGAAATGTTCACAAGTTTTTTGGGGCTGCCGCCCCTTATCCCCGTCAAGCCTTTTATAAAAGGCTTGACCGAAAATTTTATTTGCTCGCTTCGCTCGGTTTTTCGAGATAAATATTTTAAAGAATACCTGTTCTTTCGGCAGAGATAACGCCGTTTATCTTCTGGATACGCTGAATAAGAGCATTAAGCTGTTCAACGCTGGCTACTTCAACAGTAACAACAATATTGCCGTTTCCGTTCTTTAAGGGATGAGCGGAAATATTGCTTATTACGAAACGGCTTGACGCTATGGTAGAGGTTACATCCGCAAGAGCGGTCATATTCTCGGAGATAATATCTATAGTAGCGTTATAGTATTCAGTCTGACCCGAAGCCGCCCACATAACGTGTATCCAGCGTTCCTTATCCTGCGGACTTGCGTTTACTACGTTTGTACAATCCTGTTTGTGAACCGAAACACCATAGCCTCTTGTAATAAATCCGACAATCTTATCGCCGGGAAGAGGATTACAGCATTTTGCGAACTTTATAAGACAGTTATCTATGCCTTCAACGATTACGCCGCTTTTCTGCTTTCTTGCGATTGTGTTCTTAAGGGCTTCGTTTCCGTCAACAGAAACAGGATTTGCCGCTGCCATACGGTTTGCGTACATATCCTTTACCCTCTGCATAATCTTCGAAAGCTTTACGCCGCCGTAGCCGATAGCCGCATAGAAATCATCAACGCTGCTGAACTTCTGTGCTACAGCGATTTCATTGAGAAATTCAGGAGTAGGAATAATGCTTGCTCTATGGAACTCGCCCTCAAGAGCGGCCATACCCTCGGCAATATTCTCTTCACGGCATTCCTTCTTGAACCAAGCACGTATCTTGCCTCTTGCTTCGCTTGTTTTAGCGATTTCAAGCCAGTTACGATTAGGCCCATAAGTTTGAGACTGGGTAGTCATTACTTCGACGATATCGCCCGTTCTGAGCTGGTAATCGAAGCGTATCATTCGTCCGCTTACCTTCGCTCCCGTCATTTTATGTCCTACCTGAGTATGAATAGCGTAAGCAAAATCTATAACGGTAGAGCCGAGAGGAAGTACGATAACATCGCCCTTAGGAGTAAATACATATACTTCATCGGGAGCAAGGTCAACCTTGATTGCGTCTGCAATCTGTTCGACATCGTCGCCCTCCTGCTGCTGGTCGAGAATCTGTCTTATCCAGTCGAATCTCTGTTCTCCGGCAACCTTGCCTGTAAGACCTGCCTTGTATTTCCAGTGTGCAGCGACACCGTACTGTGCGGTATTATGCATTTCAACCGTTCTTATCTGTACCTCGAAGGGAATACCCTCTCTTCCAATTACGGTAGTATGGAGAGACTGGTAACGGTTAGGCTTTGGGGTTGCGATATAGTCCTTGAAGCGGTAAGGAATAGGCTTGAACATATCGTGGATTATACCGAGTACATTATAGCATTCGATTACCGACTGGACGATTACACGCACCGCATAAACATCATATATTTCATCGAAGCTTTTTCCCTTTATATAAACCTTTTTATAGATACTATATACGCTCTTTACTCTTCCCTCGATAACGGGCGGAGGCTCGATATCGCTTATTCTTTCACGAATACGTCCTGTTATTGTATCAATAAAGGTATCTCTCTGCTCCTTATGGGTATCGAGCATATCTTCGACTGCTCTTGTACCGTAAGGGTCGAGAATCTTTATAGAGATATCCTCCATCTCCTCCTTTACCGCACTCATACCGAGACGGTGTGCGATAGGAGCATAGAAGTTCATTGTTTCGAGAGCCTTCTTACGCTGTTTCTCGGGTGGGCGATACATAATCGTACGCATATTATGGAGTCTGTCTGCAAGCTTTATGATAATAACACGGATATCCTTGGACATAGCCATAAGTATCTTACGGATATTTTCAGCCTGCTGTTCTTCCTTTGTGTTAAGAGGAACCTGACCGATTTTTGTAACGCCGTCAACAAGATTTGCTACATCCTCGCCGAACTTTTTGCGTAATGTTTCGAGAGATATATCGGTATCCTCGACAACATCATGGAGAAGAGCGGCAACAAGCGTGTCTGTATCCATACAGAATTCGAGGAGGATACAGGCTACAGCTATAGGATGGGTAATATAAGGCTCGCCCGAGCTTCGTTTTGTATCCGAATGAGCCTCATCAGCAACCTCATAAGCGGCAACTATTTTATCGATATCATACTGCTTGTCGCTTGCTTTTATTTTATCTATAAGAACATCAATGGTATAGAGCACTTATAAGGCTCCTTTCGTTTTTAAGTGTACATTTTATATATGCCGTTCACATACTTTTTAAAATCCTTGCGGATAGCTTCGGGTTCAAGAATTTCTATCTTGTTTCCGAACTGGCATACCCAGCCGTAAAAAATAGGACTTGCTGTGATAGGCTGGTTAATAATGAAATGGTCGTCATCATCGGAGGAATATACAGTTATATTTTTCCCGAAACGGTCAAAGATAACGCCCGAAAGCGAATTATGTACCTTAAGGGTAACTCTTATATCCTCGCCGGAGAACATACCGAAGCGTTTTTTTGTATATTCGTTGAGATTAAAATCCTTAGGCGGTTCAACACGCTTCTCGTCCCATATTATCTCCGCTTTTTCAATCTTATCGGCTCTGAAATTTGACACAGCGTCATATTTCTCATAATAGCCTACAAGATAATAGTTTTCTTCACGCCAGCAAAGAGCATAGGGAGAAACAACGGAATGTCTTCCCTCGTTATGGTATCTCTTGCTCTTTTTACGGTCATAGTCAAAATATAAGAACTTTATTTTTTTCTTTTCTCTTATTGCCTGCTGGATAGTATCAATGTTGTAATAAATCTGTTCGTTTGCGTTTTTTACACGGTCGGAAACAATAACATTTCGCTTTATTTCCCCCGCGTCATATCTGTTTGCAAGGGTTCCAAGCTTAGCAATAAGCTCTCTCGATTTCTTTTCGGTAATAAATTTGGAGCAGGCTACAGCGTCAGCAAGAAGCTTAAGCTCGTGAGTCTCGAAATCTCCGCTTGCGAGATAATACACAGTGCTTCTTGAATTGCCCGACTTTACAATATCCATTCCGTACTGATTAAGAAGAGCAATATCATCATAAAGACTTTTACGCTCAGCTTCTATTCCGTTATTGCCGAGCTTTTCTATAATATCCGCAAGAGTAAGAGGATGCTCCTCGTCAGATTCCGAACGGAAAATATCCGCAAGCACCATAAGCTTTAATTTCTGATTTGAACTTCTCGGCATAGCAAACTCCTTTTCACGATATGTACCGAAGGGTACAATTTATCCGAACGATTATTCTTCTTCCTCTTCACCGTCAACGTTATAGTCTTCGGTAGTTGCAACAGCCTTTAAAAGCTTTTCAGCCATAGAGGAAATAAGATTCTTGTACTGAAGCTTATCAGCCCAGCCCTTAGGGAAGCCCTGAATGCCGTAATATGCACCCATCATTGCCGCTGTCATAGAAGCACAGGTATCGCTTGCACCATCGTGGTTTGCCGCCAGCTGGATAGCGTAGCGGGGGCTTTCGTAATGCATTACCGCACAATAAACAGCAATTGCAAGTGCTTCATAAGCCTCGAAGCCGTAGCCCATCTTTGTTACTGCTGTACGAAGGTCGATATCCTGTTTATCAACAAGCTCAAGAGCATAGCAAAGAGTTTTCTTTAAAATTTCGCCGTCAGCAACTCCGTCAAGAAGTCCGATAACGGTACGTACAGCGGTTTCGATTTCTGCACCGCTTACTATTTCGGCAATAATTGCAGCATAGCAGCCTGCCGCAATATAGCCTACGGGGCTTCCGTGAGTGATTGCAGCCGCACGACAGCCCATATCAAAGGCTTTTTTTGTATCGTTGTAGAAGTAAAGACCTACGGGAGCAACACGCTTTACCGCACCGTTATCTCTGTTATCGTTAAGAGGATTTTCGGGAGTACCGTATGCCATATTTCTTATCTTAAGAAGTGCGTCTATATTCTTTGTGTCGGCGGTACGTTTTTTGTAAAGTCCCTTTGCCTTTAAAAGACGGAGCTTATAAGGATTCTGTGAAGGGTCGAAGAGCCAAGCATATTCCTTACCCGCTACTGTTTTTGTCTGTGTATAGAGCCATACCTGGTATGCAAGGAAAATATAATCCTCATAGTTTACTCTGCCGTCATCAGCACCTGCACTGTGTGCCCAGAGGAGACCGTCGGCAGTAAAAAGAGAAAGCTGTGTATCATCGGTAAAAAGTGCGGTACCAGAACGCTTGCTTACCGCAAGGTCGAGACAGCCGAGCTTCTCGAAACGCTCACAGATAGATTCATAATCCATAAGCTCGATAGGATATCCGAATGCGTCGCCGATAGCGAGACCTACCATTACTCCCTGGAATTTGTCGTCAAGATAAACTTCACTCATTTTTATATTTCCTTTCTATTTGTGATATTTGCGGTTATTAATTATCGTAAAGGCACGGTATATCTGCTCCGAAAGCATAACTCTCGCAAGCTGGTGCGGAAATGTCATCTCCGACATACTCATCTTTATCTGTGCCATATTCTTTACCTTCGGCGAAAGCCCGTGAGAGCTTCCGATGATAAAAACGATGTTACTTTTTCCGTTTACCCCTGCTTCATTTATTTTTTTCGCAAAGGCTTCGCTTCCGAACTGCTTGCCCTCAATACACATAGCAACAACAAGGCTGTTCGAAGGTATTTTCTGGATAATTTTATCTGCTTCGGTTTCGAGAGCGGAGGCTATTTCCGCTTCCGAAGGATTTTCCGATATTTTTATAGGTTCAAGCTCGGTGACGCTGAATTTTGCAAACCCGGAAATACGCTTTTCGTATTCCTTCATAGCGTCAGTAAGATATTTTTCCTTTAATTTTCCAAGAGCAATTATCTGTATGTTCATAAAATTCTTATCCGATAAATCATTAATAAGAGACAGAAATAATTACCACTTTTTAGATACGTTATTTCTTCTTCTCTGTCTTGCCTCAAGCTTCGCAATACGGCTTTTTCTTACGCCGTTAAGGATAAGGTCTGCAATAATAAGAACCGCGAGGCTCCCGATGCAAAGCTTGAACCAGCTTTTTTCAAATATACTGTTTATCATACGCATTGTATATTCAAACTGTGAAAGGGATATGCTCTGTGAAGCTACAAGATTGCGGGTTGCAATAACCTCTCCGTCAAGTATAAGCTCCACTGTACCCATAACCTGTCCCTTTTCAACAGGAGCAACTACCTCATTATTGTCATTCATATCGGCAGTTATGGTTATATCCTGCTGGATAACGTTTGTATCAAGATTTTTAGGAAGAAGGGTGGAGAAACCCGACGAAGGCTTTAATACAACTACGTCTGCCTCTTCGCCCATATCTACGTCAACGTCTGTGATAACACTGTTCTCAGTGATTACTTCCATAATGTCAAAGGTGCGGAATGCCCACTTATACATAGCTATATGGTCGAGGAAGTGACCGTTTGATTTTGTTCCCTCTGTGTTATGGTAAGGTGCGCCTGTAGTTATAAGAATATAGTTAAATCCATTCTGTGTGGCGGTAGATGCCAGATTCATAAAGCCGGGATGCTCATTACCTGCTTCGTCCCAGTAAACGTCTATGCTTCCCGTTTTGATATTCTTTGCGTATTCATAATAATAAACATTTTCGTCAATGTTTCTTATCATCGAGTTTGTATTTACAATTGTGTAAGGCTCGGGGTTATATGTGTTGGCAGGAAGAACATATTCCTGTGCATTGGCAATATCTATAAGCGTAGGATGTTTTTCATAAGCATAACGGCACATAAGATAAAGGTCATAGGGAGTAGAATAGTTATCGGGATGCCAGAGTCCGTGAGTGTTGCTGAAATGGGTATTTGTCATTCCGATTTCTTTTGCCTTTTTATTCATAAGGTCGATAAAGGTCGGAAGGTCGCCGGCAATATTTATACCGATAACGTTACCCGCTTCACAGCCCGACTTTACAAGAAGTCCATAGAGACAGTCCATCATAGTAAGTCCGCTCTGGCCGACATCGAGACCGCAGTTGCCTGGTCCGTAGTAGTTCGGGTCGCCCTCCCAGAATTCGTTGGTAGCTCCGTATGTAACGGCAACCTCACGGGAAAGGTCGGAACAGTTTTCGAGAGCAATAATAGCGGTCATTACCTTCGTTATAGAAGCGGGATAACAACGCTGATGCTCATTTTTAGCGGCAATAACCGTATCGAGGTCGAGGTTTACCATATAGTAGCCTGTACTGCTTATGTCAACATCGGGAGTAAATGCCGCTTCGGCTTTAATATCGGCTATATCAGTGAAAAATACAACAAATGTGAAAAGAAAAGCTGTAATAAGGGAAGTAATTTTTATATTTCGCATATAGACAAAACCACCTTTTTTGTATATAATTATATTTAGAATTTTAAGAAATGTGTTATTTCAATAATACCATTCTTATATTATACCATACTTTTTCAGAAAATAAAAGACTTTTTTCGTTAATATATTGAATTTTTACAAAAAAATCACAGGTAAATCAAGATGATACTTATAACAGGCGACGTCCACGGTGATATTACCCGTTTCAAGGATAAACGGCTAAGAAAGCTCAAGAAAAGCGACGCACTTATAATATGCGGAGACTTCGGTCTTATATGGGACGGAAGCAGAAAAGAAAAACGAATACTTAAAAGCCTCGGACGAAGACGCTACAGTATCCTTTTCGTAGAAGGTGCACACGAAAACTTCGAAGAGCTCGGAAAATACGAAACAGAAGAATGGTGCGGCGGTCTTACCCGAAAAATAAGCGGTAATCTCCGTCAGCTTATGCGAGGTCATATTTTTGAAATTGCAGGCAAGCGTGTTTTCGCATTCGGCGGCGGAACGGACGAAGCCGGAAACATAGCTGAATGCCCGGACGAAAAAGAATTTTCGGAGACAGACCAAAGACTCAGTACCGCAGCAGATACCGTCGATTACATAGTTAGCTACTCTCCGCCGCAGACGGTTGCCGAATTTTTAAATAACGGCGAGCCACAGGCTGACGCAATAAGCTCCTATCTCGAACGAAAAAAGGAGAGCCTTAAATTCAGCCACTGGTTTTTCGGAAAATTCCATATAACAAAACGCATTCCAACCCGTTTTACCGCTGTTTTTGACAGTGTTATAGATTCAGAGACTTTACAATAAATAACGAAAGGAAAATAAAAAAATGGCAGAATTCAAGTACGAAATCGTAAAAGAACTCGGCGTAATCTCCGAAGGTGCAAGAGGCTGGACAAGAGAACTCAACCTTGTAAGCTGGAACGACAACGCTCCTAAGTACGACATCCGTGACTGGGCACCCGGACACGAAAAAATGAGCAAGGGTATTTCTCTCACAGAAGAAGAAATGGAAGCTCTCGTAGAACTCTTCAACGCAAGAGACGAAGAGGACAGCTTCGAATAAAAAGCAGACCCTGAGAGGGCTCTTACAAAAGTGTTATATGTATTTATCGGGAGAAACCTTTCTGAAGAAAGGCTTTCTCCCGTACCCTCTTCCAAAGACTTTTAATATAAATTCAAGACCCACAGGATAATCCTGTGGGTCTTGAATTTAAACTGAAAGTTTTCGGAAGGGAGTTTGAGGGAATACCCTTTTTCAAAAGGGTTTCCCTCAATAATACTCATAAACACTTTTGTAAGAGCCTCCCTTAGAGTCTGTTTTTATCAGTCCAGCATTTCCCAGTCTATTTTTTCGGGTTCGGGGAATTTTTCGATAAGGAAGTCTGTGTAATAGCTTTTTAAATTATTGGTGAAAACATAAGCGTTAAAGCATTTCTTATCTACGTGTATAAGCTGTACCGCATCCTCGGTAAATACTATCTCGGATGTCTTTTTATTGCAGGTAACGGTCAATTTGTAATCAATAACCGGAGAAGTGGAATAAGCGGAAAGCCATTGATTTCCCGAATCCTTTGTATAGTCCGATATCTTCTTATCGAGATAAGCATTGTCATATTTGTAGTTCTTGCCTTCGCTGAAACCGCTTTCCAGGAACATACAGTACATAATCTGGCGGTCGCCGGCAGAAAAATCTATCTTCTTCTCGTATTTGCTGTAATTTCCGTCAGCGTCCCAACCGCTTCCGTAATAAATATTGCCCTTTGTGTCGAAGCTTCTTAAGCCTGCTATAGAAAGCTTTACGGAAAAGTCCTTCGGAGCAAGGCCCTTACTGCTTACCTTACCTGTCCACTTTCCCTTTTTATCGAAAGTATAATAGGTTCCGCATACCTTTGTTCTGCCTGTATCGGCATAACCGTCTTCGTTGAAATGGTACCATTTTTTACCTATCTTACACCAGCCGTAAACACGCTTTCCGTTTTTATAGTAACGTCTGCCCTTGGTATTTTTGGCAAAACCTGTGTACTTTCCTTTTATCTCGCCTGTTTTGCTGTCGATACGATACATTACCATATCCGAGGAAAGTTCGTTTTTATCGCTGGCGTCAATATATAAAACGCTGTAGCCTGTTACGGGGTCGCCGTCTTTATCAACATAATAAGTGGATACCTTGCCGTTTCCTCCGCCTAAATCGGTGTGTTCGATTTTTAGCTCGCCCTCTATTGTAGGCGTAAGGTCGAAAATCGGCGTATCGCCGTCCCTTACATATACCGCCGAGGCTGTAGAAGAAAGAGCCGTTACGGCTGTAAAAACAGATAAAAACGATAAAGCAATTCTTGATTTTTTCATAATATTCCTTCCTTTCTGAGACAAAAATGCCCTTCTGTACATAAGACGTACAGAAGAGCATTTCGGGGACTAAATATTTTTTAAATCCGAAAGAATTTTCGATTTTGTAAGGTCGGCCTTGGGTGCAGAGGGAACAAGAGAAACATAATCCTTTGTAAAATCAGTTTCAATAAGTCCGAACTCTCCGAAAATGTCAAGAATTATGCGGAATTTACAGTAGTTGACATTCTCTTTTGAAGAAAGCATAACTGCTTTCGAAAATCTTTTCGTTTTCCTTAAAATATCGTAGCATTTGCGAAGCTCTGCCTGTTCGGGAACCATACGGCAGATAAGCTTTTTGTCAACCTTTCCGTTTCTGTAATCCTCGTAGGCGTTCTTTGCGGCAAAGTATCTGTCCTGGTTGAAATCAGAATATCTTACGTCCGTAATAAATGCCTTTATATTCGTATTTCCCTTGTATTCTTCGAGCTGAATGCTTGCTACCATATCTACGGTTTCGCCCGTTTCATAGGTGAAATCATCAAAGGTGCTGTTAAAATTAACCGCACGGAATTCCTTGCCTCTGTAAATGAATGAAAAGGCAACAAATTTCCCGTTAGCAAGGCTTTTTTTCGTCCCGATAGTACAATTTCTGAACATAAACAGCGGAGACGGATTTTCTTCTCCGAAGGGTTCAAGCCTGTCCAAAAGCTCTATGTTCTCAACCGTAATTTCTTCGGGAGCAATTTCCATATCGATTTCTATCTTTTCAACAGCCGCTTCCATGTCCTTGCAGTAATCGAAAACCGCTTTTCTGAAATCATCGATTTTTTCTGTTTCGATAGTAAGCCCTGCCGACTTTGCGTGACCGCCGTAGCGGACAAGATGCTCTTTACAAGCCTCCAGCATTTTATGAAGCGGAAGCTCATCGAAGCTTCTTGCACTTCCTCTTGCTGTATCGCCCTCTATGGTTATAACAATATTCGGCATATTATATTTATGAAGAAGCTTTGCACTTGCGATACCGATTATTCCGTGCTTCCAGCCCTCGCCGACAACTATAAGCACCTTTCTGTTAAGAGCGTCGGGGTCGGCTTTTATCTGCTCCTCTACAGCCTTAACAATCTCTTCTTCTGCCTGCTTGCGGACATCGTTAAGATGATGTACCTCTTCTGCTTTTGCATTCGCAACGCTCTGGGTCTCCGCAAGAAGAAGCTCCATAGCGATTTTCGGATGCTCACAGCGTCCGGCCGCATTAATTCTCGGACTTAAACGGAAAGCAACCATTGTGGAAGTAACCTCTTCATCCTCGTGGCATCCGCTTTTTCTTAAAAGAGCATAAAGGCCTAAATTATCCGTACAGGATAAGGCTTCAAGCCCCTTTCTTACTATAAGCCTGTTTTCGCCTGTAAGAGGCATAACGTCTGCTACTGTTCCTATAGTCGCAAAGGGAGCATATTCCATAAGTGCACTTTCGCCGTCTTCTTCCATTGCCGCTACGAGCCTTAAGGCAACGCCACAGCCCGCTATTTTTCTGAAAATCGACATATCATCCTTACGATGAGGATTAACAATAGCGGCAGCCTCGGGAAGTACGTCGGGAACCTGGTGATGGTCGGTTATTACAAGAGTCATCCCAAGCTCAGCGATATGCTTTGCCTCCTCAACGGCAGAAATACCGTTATCTACAGTTATAATAAGCTTAGTGCCCTGTCTGTGAAGCAGGTCTATAGCGTTGTTGTTAAGTCCGTACCCCTCGTCGCGGGAAGGAAGATACCAATCTACCTCAGCACCAAGTGCTCTTAAATAATCGAAAAGTATATATGTAGAGGTAATTCCGTCACAGTCATAGTCGCCGTATATGGTTATCTTCTCTCCGTTCTCCACGAACTCCCGTATAGTCTCAACAGCCTTTTCCATATCGGCCATAAGGAACGGGTCTGAAAGCTCCTCGCTGTTAAAAAAAGCATCTGCTTCATCACGGGTAAAAATCCCTCTGCCTGCAAGTATTTTACATATAAAGGGACTGAAGCCTGTTTCTCTTGCAAGAGTATCAACAGCACCTGCATCGGGAGTTTTTACTAACCATTTCTTCATAAAATCAAACCTTCTTAAAAATAATACGCTTTATCTTGAATATTATATCATTTTTCTGAACATTTTACAATAGCAAAAAAATAAAACGGCGGAGTCTGAAACAACTCGGACTCCGCCGTTATTATTTATAAAGGCTTTCGTGCAACCGAATATTAATTACATTTCGATAATTACTTCGTTTACATCCTTTAAGATTTCATCAAGAATAAGAATTCCGTCAATCTTTTCGCCGTTTACAGTTACAGACTTAACACCGTGTTCGGAACCGTTGGGGTTCTTTACAGTAACGTTAAGCTTCTTGCCTCTGAAGGTCTTTTCCATTGTGTATTCCTTCCATTCGGAGGGGATAGAGGGGTCGATTACGAGACCCTTTGTTTCGGGGTTAAGACCGAGGATACCTTCTGTTGTACCAACCATAACTGTAGAAGCTGTACCTGTGAGCCAATGTACGTGTGCACGGCCTGCAAAGGGGCTATCCTTACCTTCAACGAACTGACCAAATACATAGGGTTCAAGAACTCTGAGTTCAGCCTTATCGTTGTACTTAGCAGGAGAAGCTTCCTTCCAGTACTTGTATGCTCTGTTACCGTGACCGAGCTTGGATTCAGCGAGGATTAACCAACCCTGAGGCTGAGAGAAGATACCTGCATTTTCCTTTGTGCAAGCGTTGAAGCACTGCATTAATGCACCGTCAAAGCCGTGATTCTTGTAAGGGGGATACATAACCATAGCACCGTAAGGTGTATTGAGTTCTCTTTCTACGCTATCCATAGACTTTTCAGCCTGTTCCTTTGTAGCGAAGCCGGAGATAACTGCCCAGGACTGGGGGTTGAGCCACATATTTGCTTCGGGGTCTGTTCTCTGACCGATAACAGTACCGTCTTCCTTATATCCGCGAATCCATCTGTCTTCGTTCCAGCAAGCAGAAAGGATTTCATCAAGCTTAGCCTTGATTTCGTCGAGATACTTGATATATTCTGTATCATTCTTTTCTACTGCATAGGTTCTTAAAATCTTGATAGCATATACGAGCTGGAATGCTACGAATGTAGATTCGCCCTTCTTACCGAGACGTAAGCAGTCGTTCCAGTCAGCGTGTAAGCCTGCAGGCATACCGTGATTGCCGAGGTGGTTCATAGAGAAATCTATTGCTCTCTTTAAGTGGTCATATACTGTACCCTTTTCACCGTCATTAGCATAGAAGATTTCTTCATCGAGGAATGCACTGTCGCCGCTTTCGGAAATGTACTTGTAAATTGTGGGGAAGAGCCAGAGAGCGTCGTCTGCACGATAGCTGGGGTGGCCTGTTTCCTTTGCGTATGCTGTATTTTCATCGTTTTCGTCGGGGTGGTTTTCCTTACCTGCCTGATGTGTGTACTTAACGAGAGGTAAGCCGGCACCGTTTGTAACCTGTGCGGAAAGCATAAATACGATCTGCTTCTTTGCCATTTCGGGAGCAAGGTGGATAATACCCTGGATATCCTGTACTGTATCACGGTAGCCGAAGCCGTTTCTTAAACCGCAGTACTGGAAGGATGCTGCTCTTGACCAGATAAATGTAATAAAGCAGTTGTATGCGTTCCATACGTTTACGATGTTGTTGAAATCTTCGTCAGGTGTGTGAACCTGGAGATTGCCGAGCTTGCCGTGCCAGAAGCTCTTTAATTCTTCGAGTTCCTTTTCTACTACGCCTGCTTCGTCATACTTAGCGATAAGAGCAGAAATTTCAGCTTCAGTTCTGGGGCCGCCGAGAACGTATGTGAATTCCTTTGTTTCGCCGGGAGCAAGAGTAATATCAGACTGTAAAGCACCGCAGGAGTTTGTGTTGTAGTTAAGGTCGCCCTTTAAGCCTTCTTCGATACCCTTAGGGTTAGCATAGCTTCTGTATGCACCTACGAATGCGTCTCTGTCGCCGCAGTAAGCGTCAACCTTTGCGCCTGCAAGTCCGAGGAATCTGCCGCTGTTGGGGTTATAAACCTCGTTCTGCATCTGGTGAATGTAGCTGCCCTTGAAGTATGTATGTGTAATAAAGAGTGTGTACTGTAAGTTAACCTGATCCTGTTCGTAGTTAGGATCGTTTACGAATTCACAGTAACCTGTAACAGAAAGCTTACGGGGCTTATCGGATGTGTTTGTGATCTTTGAACGCCAAACTTCGTATGTAGCACCCTGGGGAACATAGTAAAGTGTTTCAGCCTTTATGCCTGTGTATTCGGATGTGATAACTGTGTATGCTGTACCGTGACGGCATTCGCTCTTGTAGCTGTCGAGGGACTTACATACAGGAGACCAGGAAGCAGACCAGAAATCGCCTGTTTCAGCGTCCTTGATGTAGATATAACGGCCGGGCTGGTCAGTTGCAACACCGTTGAAGCGGTAACGGATAACTCGTCCGTTAGCACCGGACTTTACAAAGCTGTAGCCGCCGGCATTGTTGGAAATAATTGCACCGTATTCGGGAGAACCGAGATAGTTAGCCCACGCAGAGGGAGTATCGGGGCGTGTGATGACATATTCCTTGTTCTTTTCGTCAAAAAAACCGTAGTTCATTGGGAATATCCTCCTGTGATTGTTATTATAGGAAAGCCTTGAAAAAAGGCTTTTCCTTTATTTACGTACTATCGTATAAATCAATTATACCAGTAAATCGTTTTCAATACAAGGGCGGTAATTTAGACAAACTTTGTCTTCTTTTTTTGAGCAGTTTGCACAATCCTAAAGAATGTTGCCAAGGGTTATATCCTCTTTCGCTCTGTAAAGTCTTATAAACTCTACCGCCGCCTTACATTCCACAAGCACTTCGGGGTTCTCCTCCTCCGCAAAAGCCTCTATCCTTGCTATCATAGCCGTAAGCTCCATAATATGCTCCTTATCGAAGATAAACACATAGCTTCGGTACTGCTTTCTCCATTCCGCAGAAAGCTCGTTGGTAAGCCTTTTCACCTCGTCAAGATTCCCCGAAAGATAGCTGTCCGATATATTATCAACCGCTTTTTCTGTTCTGTCCATAGCGTTGTCCGTATAGATATAGCTTCCTATTCCGATAATAATAATTATCACCATTATAAACGCACATATTATTATCCTTTTCACTCCTTTATGCTCCTCCTTTCTTTAAGTATCATCGTATAGCTTCCGTCTCCGCTTGCGGTAAGAAGAAAAACCTTGCTCTGCTCCGTATTTTTCCGTTCAAGAACCCCTTTGAGCCACTTTTCGCCGAGACCCGCCTTTTTTAAGCCCTCGCTTATAAGCATTCCGTCCTTTATTATAAGAGACGGCGGGTCTGAATTTCCTTCGTTTTTTTTGAAAAAATTAATCTTCCCCGTAGTTTCAACGATAGCGTATCTTACCTCGTTTATATCGAAAATATCCGAATCTCTCATAGATTCCAGTACGTCATCAATAGTATATCTAAGGTTTTTAAGCTCCTTCTGGTCTATTACTCCGTCGGAAATTATAACACGGGGGCTTCCTGTAACGAGCTTTCTGAACCTTACGCTTTTCAGCATAATTCCCGACATTAAAACGTCTATACAGACTATCATAAGTATCGGGACAACTCCAAGTATCATAGGCATTGAAGGCTCTTCAAGAGACAGGGTCGCTATATTCGAAATAAGCATAGTGGTAACAAGCTCGCTGGGCTGCAGCTCGCCCAGCTGTTTTTTGCCCATAAGCCGCAACGCTGCAATTACGATAGAATAGAGTATTACTGAACGTATGATTACAATAACCATTTAAAAACCTCGCTTTAAATTCTCAGCGGTATTATTTTTCCGAAAAAGTATGTTTTTATGCAAAAGGGTTAGAATAACCATCAGAACAAGCTACGAAAGGTAAAAAAATATGGAAAAAGACCTCGAACGCAACACGATAAATATAAGGTCACTTATGCAGAACACCAGCGACCTTACAATAAAATACGGAAAGGTCGGACAGGTATCCGTCTGTATTCTTTTCTGTGAGGGACAGATAAACACAAACCAGATGTCAAATCTCCTGTACCGTCCTCTCAACAATATCGGAAATGAAGAAAAAATACCCTCCGAAAGAGTTATGGAGATGATACAAAGCGAGCTTCTTATTGCCGGCGAACAAAAACAGATTACAGATTATGATACGCTTACAATGATGATAATGAGCGGATTCTGTGTTATACTTGCCGATGGAGTAAATTACGGCGTTGCTATAGGTATGCATGGCTTCGAAAAGCGTTCCGTAAAAGAGCCCTCAACACAGCTCAACATACGAGGCTCGAGAGAAGGCTTCGTTGAAGCGATTCGTATAAATATGTCGATGCTAAGAAGAAGAATAAAATCCCCTCGTCTTATTTTAAAGACGAGCAAGGTCGGAAAGCTGTCGGGAACGGATATATGTATTTGTTATATAGACGGAAAGGCAGATAAAAACCTTATCGGAAGTATCGAAGAAAAGCTTAAGAATATCCCTCTCGATATGATTCTTGAGGGCGGATATATCCAGCCATTTCTCGAGGAAAAGGGGAGCATTATTTTTTCTGAAATCGGTATAAGTGAGAGACCCGACGGACTTGCCGCAAAGCTTTACGAAGGAAAGGTCGGAATAATTGTTGACGGAACACCTTTCGCCCTTGTAATCCCCCGCCTTTTTACCGAGAATTTCCAGGCTATCGATGACTACACAGAAAAACCCGTATATGTTTCGATAATGCGTATTCTTCGGTATATCGCATTTCTTACGGGTACTCTTCTCCCGGGGTTTTATGTTGCAATAGCCAACTTCAACCCCGAACTTATACCCGATTCGCTTCTTTTAAATCTCGTTTCTTCGGTACAGATAACGCCCTATAATCTTATGACCGAATGCCTTATCGTTCATATCTTCTACGAAATATTAAGAGAAGCAGGTCTTCGTATGCCCTCGGATTTAGGCCACGCCGTAAGTATTGTCGGCGGTATTGTAATAGGCGATATTCTTGTTTCGGCAGGACTTGTGGGAGCTCCCATAATTCTTATTGTTGCTGTTTCATCCATAACCAGCTTTATCGTTCCTGACCTTTATAACGACATAGTAGTAATGCGGTTTTCGTTTATTCTTGCAGGCGGTATGTGGGGGCTTTTCGGAATTACTATAGTAGGTCTTTTATATCTTTATAAAATATGCTCTATGAACGCATACGGAGTACCCTTTACCGCTCCAGTGTCTCCTTTTACCTTTAAGGCTATGCGGGATACTTTTATCCGTGTAAGCTGGCCTATTATGTCAAGAAAAAGCTCAACCTTAAGCGACCTTAAGGGCATTGAGACAAGCGTAGAAAAAAGAGGTGAATAATATGGAAAAAACAGGCTGGGGACAGCTCGGAATAGTTCTCGCTCTTTCAAGAATCTTCTCCGAAGCCGCCAATTTCCCCTCCCATGATATACATTACGGTATGCAGAGGTTTACCGTAATAATTGCCTCATATCTCCTTTTATCAGTAACGCTTCTGCCTGTTTTTACTGCTGTTAAGCAAGGGCGAAGCGATATTTACAGCGGTACGGCCGGAAAAAGTGCGGCGGCTGTTCTTATAATTTATCTTACCGCCGCTTCGGTAATAACAACAACAAGGCTTCAGTTCTATGCCTCAAGCACGATTTTCGATGTAGCACCGCCCTGGCTTCTTATTCTTTTCGTTTCCATAGTCTGTCTCTACGGGCTTTTTAAAGGAATATCCGCCGTAACACGTACGGGCGTTATCGTTGCAGCAATTTTTCTGCTTCTTCTTATAATTGTAATAATCGGTGTATCGAAAAATATAACTCTCCACTATCTTTATCCTGCAATAACCGACAACACTGCTTCATTTTTCAGAGAGGTAATGTCCGAATTTTCAAAGAATGCTGAGATAGCGATATTCGCCGCATTGTTCCCTACTATAAGAAAAGGGGCGGTAAAATCTCTTTATCTCTGTCTGCCTTTAAGTGCGGGGGTAATGCTCCTTATGACATTTCTGTACAATACCGTTCTCGGAGAATATCTTAATACTGTTAATTTTCCCTTTTATATGCTTTCGTCTCTTTCGGATATTTCCGTTCTCCAGAGGCTTGACGGAATTGATGTTACGGTATGGATAATGTCAGCAGTTATAAAGATTTCTCTTATTATAATCGCTGTTTATAACCTTTCTCTCAATATTTTCAGAAAGAAAAAAGCGGCATATATTACCGCCGCCGCTTCTTTAGCCGTATCATCTCTTTCCTCTTATTTTTTCAGCACAAACACCGATGATTTTCTCGATTTTGCAGGAATAATGGAAACGGGGCTTCCTCTCGTTCTTGCGACAGTACCGCTTGTTACCGCCTCTGTATTAATAAAGCCGAAAGGAATTATAAGAGATGAAAAAGCTTAAAGCCTTATTACTATGCATAGCCTTCTGTATAAATCTGTGCGGATGTCTTCCCCATACTGAGCTTGACAAGCAGGCTATTGTTGAAGCCATAGGAATAGATTTTTCCGACGAAGGATACGAGGTTACGGTACAGTATTTCAATATGGAGGGTTCGGGCGGTAATACGCCTATAGACGCATCAAAGGCCAACGTCATAAACGTTACGGGAAGAGGTAAAAATGTAAGTACAGCTATCGAAAGTGCAAGTATAAAATGCGGCAAGAACTTTATGTACGGGATAACGACGATTATTATTCTCGGAAAGGAAGCACTTAAAAAGGACGTTATAAAAACTCTTAGCTTTGCCGAATCGATTTACCAGAGCAACCCGAATCTTCTTATTGCCGCTGCTGAGAAAGCCTCGGAAATAATGAATGTAAAGTTTAAAGAGGGAGTAATTTCCGTTGAGCGATTAAAAATGCTTCTGAATAATGCCGAATATCACGGATTAGGGGAAAGCGTAAAAATGCTTGAACTGTTGAGCGAACAGAGACGAAAAAATGCCGCAACGGTTCTTCCTCTCCTTAAAGTCTCCGATACAGGTACATCCGCTACCGATGACGGAAATACTGTCGAGCTTTCGGGCGGATATCTTATTTCAGATAAAACCTTTAAAAGCGAGCTTCCTTTATCTGTGCTTTCCGGGTTACAGCTTTTAGGAGAAAAGCCGGAAAATACCGCTGTCGGTACAGATATAAAAAACGAACACATCGAAGTTACCCTTTACGATATTGACTGCAAGATAAACTACAGCTATAACGGGGAAAAACTTTTCTTTGAAATCAAAATACAGGCTGACGGGAAATACACCGACAGCCAGCTCGAAAACAAAGACGCTTCATTCGGCGGAACTATCGAAAAAAGCTGTGCTTCGGTTATTTGTGAGAGAATAGAAAAAGCCGTCGGAGATACAATAATCGCCTACGGCTGTGACCCTGTGGGACTTAAATATGTTATATCCTCCCGTGATTATAAGGAATGGATACGTATAGAGGATAATTTCGGAGAGCTTCTGAAAAATGCAGCTTTCGATATCCGCTGTGACATAGACATCGACCGCTTCGGTATAAGTCACTGATTTTCTTATAAAAGCTTTTATGAGTATTAACGAGGGAAACCCTTTTGAAAAAGGGCTTTCCCTCGA
>JAGANY010000054.1 GCA_017624025.1 Ruminiclostridium sp.
GGCTTTCTCCCGAACCCTCTTCCAAAGACTTTTAATATAAATAAAAGAACCACAGGTTAACCCTGTGGTTCTTTTATTTAAACTGAAAGTTTTCGGAAGGGAGTTTGAGGGAAAGCCCTTTTTCAAAAGGGTTTCCCTCAATAATACTCATAAACGCTTCTATAAGAACTACCCTTATCTTGTGAGCCAGATATTTGCGACGTCGAGGGCCTCGAAAAGGCTGTTTCTGTCGCTTACCTTAACTATCATATCCTTTGCATCAATATCCTTTGCTGTTCTCATAAGAGTTACCTTAACCTTATCAGCAACATCAAGGTCTTTCTCCTTATGAGTTGAAATTACTCTTATATTTGCAACAAATTCGTCGCTCATATTTCCGTAATAGATATCCTTATTCTTTCTTACAAGCGGAAATCCTTTATACATTAAAAAGCTCTCTGCCATAATAGTTCCCTCCTGTTAAAATACATATTATATTCATCATATCATAAAAATCATTCAAAATCAATAGGTAAGAACAATTTCGCCGCCGCTTAACATATTATCAACATTGGAACGGAGCTGTGTCAGATAGATCTGGCTTGTCTTAAAAAGATTTTCTCCGTTTACGTTTATAATAACATATCTGTCGGTTTCGGAGCTGTAGAACTGTACAACGTCCTTGCCCTCGTTCTTGTCGGTATAATTGTAGGTTATTGTCGCAAGAAGCTCGCCCTTTTCCTCTTCGAAATAAAGCTCGTCTCCCGAAGCGGAGATAAAGAACTGATAAAGATCCTTTACTCTCTGCTCCTCGTGAAGCTCGCCGTTGAGGTAGTGCTTATGCTCGTCTGTGCCGCCCTCTTCTTCCGCTAAGATAGTCTCAAAGCCTAAGGTTACGCTTCTTCCCTCGTTGTCGGTATATTCTGCCGATTCGAGGGAGTAGATATAAGGCATAAGGAAAAGCTCGGAGATAATGGACTCTGCCTGGATAGTCATAGCGGGTATATCGTCGGTATTGAAACGGAAAAGCGTATCGGGAACAGCACTGCTCATACCGTAAATTCCTACAAGCTCCTTTGTTACGTGCCCCTCGTCATCGGAAACCTCTTCGACAATAGGGTTGCCGAGAGTAATAGTGTATGAACCGAGAGTCGTATCAAGAGTAAATACACAGCTGGGGTCGTTAAGTCCCGAAAGAGCATAGTCTGCTTCTGTCATACCGAACCAGGCTACTTCGCTTGCGGTAAGACCGAAAAGACTGTAGATAAAGTTCGGTGCATTGGCAAGGTCAGCGTATGCGTTGAACGGACTTGTAAGCTCGTAGGTAAATACGGAAATCTGTCCATCCTCAGCAGGCGGAATCTGCTCGATAACAATAGGCTCTTCGAGGTCGCTTCGTTCAATAGTAAACTTCAATACCTCTTCGCCTGCCTGCTGGTTATAAGCAGGCACAGCCGCTGTGTCGATATAAGCAAACTTGTTTTTTGAGAAGCCCGAAAGGCTTGATTTTGAATAAGTGTAAACTGTGTTTTTGCCCTGTTCACAGAAATATACCTCGGAAGAAGAGGAAGGAACCTCTTTTCCTACTAAGAAAGTATATTCGCTGTCGGAGTATTTTACTGTTACCGTTGCTTCGGGGACGGTAAGACCGTATTTCCCTAAATCAGCTGTGTTTTCTTCAACAAGCTGGTTGGCGGTAAGAGAAGCGGCGTTGGAAACAACAGAACCGATGTTTGAGGTAAGAAGATTTGCGTCCTCTATTCCCTCAATCACCCATACTGTTTCCGTATCTGTACTTTCCTTGCCCTTAACGATAACATATTCATCGCTGTTGTTTTTTACAGTTATCTGAACTACGTCTGCTTCAGTTTTATCTGTAAGCTTAACGCTCTTGTCTTCTTCGGTAACTGTAGTACCGGGTTCTTCGGTTTCAGCAGGCTTTTCGGGGGCGGTAAGCATCAATGCTGCCGTAACGCCGCCTAAAACCGCAAGTCCGATACCCGAGAAAATTAATATCTGCTTGTTTTTGCTCATAATTCTTCCTTTATTATAATCTTCTTCTTCTTACCCAGACAACAATGCCTATAGCAATAATAATTACAGGGATTATTACTGTAAATACGAGACCGATTGCTCTCTGCTGTGCGGCGTCGATTTCATAGGTTGTTGCTGTGAAGGATTTAGGAGTAATTGTTATACTCTGTTCTGCATTGCCCGAAACGGTGTTGAAAAGGGAAACCGCTACGTCTGCATTAGTATAGTTTGTTGCGGAAAGGAAGTAATCAACAAAGAATGTTTCACAGCCGGAAGCAATAACACGGCTATAATAAGGCGTCATACCGTCATAACGAACCTTTGAGGCTTCAACTATAAGACCGAACTGACCGCTTTCTTCGGCGTCGGCAGGTGCCCAGTTGTTAGGAGCTCCAAAGGGTCTTACAACACAGGTTTCACCATAAGTCTGTAAAATCGTTGTGTTTGTAAAGTTGGAGTTCTCTTCCCAGAGCTTTTTAACAGGTCTTACCAGCATAGCTCTGAAGGTTGCGTTAGGGTCAAGGTTCATAGATGTGTAGTAATCCGTATCCTTAACGATTTCGGCACGCTGGTAATAAGGCGAGGTCTCGCCCTGTACCGCATAAGCATAGTTGAGGTCGGTCTGTGCTACAAAGCCCATACCTATTTCAAGTCCCCACTGTGCAAGGAAATCGTCGATGTTGGGCATTGTAACGCCGTCTGTTACGGAAGTAGAAGCAAAATAGAAGAGGTTCTTTCCGTACTTACCGCCGTTGCTTAACCATTCGTCAACCTTGTTGAGTGCTTCGATGCTGTAGTCCATAGTAGGAGCATTTATAATTACAATATCATACTCCTCAGGGATAGACTGTACAATATCGATGTCAATGGTTTCAATAACATAGGTGTTCTTCTCTAAAAGTGCGGTTAAATCGGGGTTTTCGCTTTCGCCGAAGCCTTTTGTAAAGGCTACCTTAACAGGATTTACCTTTGTTATAGACATAAGTCCCGAAAGAAGCTCCTGCTCGGCGATACTTACCTGGTCGGTAACGGCGTAGCCGTACATAGCCATCATCTGTGCTTCGGAATAGCCGTAGTTCTTTCCGTCGATAGTGTACTGGAGGAACTCGTTTCCGATATCGTAGAATTTATATCTTCCTGTTTCTTCACATTCTAAGATAATTCCGCCCTCGGTAATGTTTTCGTACTTTTCTGCAAAGGTAGGGTCGGAAAGAAGATCTACGAAGGAATAGCTGTAGTTTTTATTAAGGTCGGAAGCCTTTTTTGCGAACTCAACAGTCTGCTTATATACAGAGCCTGCTGTTTCGAGGGTTTCTTCCTTGGTTGTAAAATAGAACCTTACTGTGCTTTCGGAGGAGGAGACGAATTTTTCCATCTCTTCGCCGATTGTATAAAGTCCGCCTTCTGTAAGGTCAACCTCAACGTCAAATCTGTCTAAAACGAGGTTTAATATTACGTTAAGAAGAACGATAACCGCTACGAAAACTACGGTAAATACTACCGATAAAGAACCGTGCTTGAACTTCTTGCTGTTAAAGATGTTCTTCTTCGGCTTTTTTTCTTTTGCGGGAACAGGCTTTTTATCTGCCTCTTCCGCAACATTGTTCTTGATATCTTCTGACATTTTTACACCGCCTTTCCATTATGCCCATCTGCGTTTTTCAAGCACACGAACCGTAAGGAACATAAATATCACGGTTACGCTTAAGAAGAAAAACGTGTTGGAAAGGCTGAAAATGCCTTCGGTAAATTCATAGTAACGGTCAAAAATCGAAAGGGACACGATTATGTCGTTTACAACCTTCCACGGAATTACCGAGGTAAGGGTAGTAATAAGCATAAGTGTAAGATTAAGGGCAAAGGAGCCTATTGCCGCTATCATCTGGCTTTCGGTAAGGGTCGAGATAAAAAGACCCGAGGATACAAATATTGCACCTACAAGAGCGAGGGCAACAAAGTTACCGAATATCATAGCCCAGTTTGCCGCACCGAAAAAGCTCATTACAACGCCGTAAATAAGCATAATTATATCTCCGAGAAGGAAGATGACGTATGCGGAAAGGAATTTTCCGAATACAAGTCCGAAAAGGCTTACGGGAGCTGTAAGTAAAAGCTGGTCGGTCTTCTGGCGGTTATCCTCTGCCATAAGACGCATAGTTAAAATCGGTACGAAAATCATATAAACATAGAACATACCCTGGAAAACGCCGGAAACGTCTGTGCTTCCGGAGCTTAAAGAGAATGACCAGAAGAAAAATCCCGAGAAAAGGAAGGACGCCGCTACGAAAACGTATCCTACAGGGGCTTTGAAATATGCGGAAAGCTCACGCTTAAGTACTGCAAGCATTATAAATTACCCCCTTTGCTTATACGTTCGAATTTAGCTTCAATCTTTTCTGCTCCGCCGTAAACGTCGCCTGTTGTAAGCTTTAAGAATACTTCCTCGAGGGTAAGCTCGTTGGAACGCATCATTAATATCGGATAATTTCTCGAAGCAAGCTTTTTAAATACCTCACGGCGTATATCTACGCCTTCCTTGGCTTCAAGATGGAATTCATTGACCTTTTCTTCAACCTGCTTCGCAATATATACTCTCTCCATCTGGGGGATTGAATCGAGAAGCTTCTTTATCTCCTCAGCACTTCCTTCAGCGTGGAGTACAAGCTTATGGTCGGCGGAAAGATTCTTTGCGAGGGTGTCTGTGTTGCCGTTTGCAACGATTCTTCCCTTATTGATGACAACTATGCGGTCGCATACAGCCTGTACCTCGGGGAGAATATGGGAGGAGAGGATAACTGTATGGTTCTTTCCGAGCTTCTTTATAAGGGTACGTATCTCGATAATCTGCTTCGGGTCGAGACCAACGGTAGGTTCGTCGAGGATAAGAACCTTGGGGTTGCCGACGAGTGCCTGTGCAAAGCCCACACGCTGTTTATAACCCTTGGAAAGATTCTTTATAAGACGCTTTCTTACGTCGGTAATCTTTACAATTTCGCAGATTTCGTTAAGATGGGACTTCTTAGGAAGCTTACAGCCCTTAAGTCCATATACGAAATTAAGATACTCGTCAACAGTCATATCGAAATAAAGGGGAGGCTGTTCGGGAAGATAACCGATAAGCTTTTTCGCCTTTATCGGATCCTCGAGAATATCTATTCCGTCAATAAACGCCTGTCCTTCGGTAGAAGAAAGGTATCCTGTAAGGATATTCATAGTCGTTGACTTTCCGGCACCGTTAGGGCCTAAAAAACCTAAGACCTGACCTTCTTCTGCCTTGAACGAAATATCATTTACGGCTTTTTTACTGCCGTAGCTTTTCGTAAGGTTTTTTACTTCAATCATTGTTTTTTCCTTTCAAAGCGGATTTCTTTACCAATATAAAATTCTAATATCCAACAGTGAAAACTAAGTGAATATGTCTTGAATTTGTTCCGTTATCTTAGTGACAGGCCTTATGCCTGCTTCTTATCCGATTCGAGCTGGTTCTTAAGCTCATCGAGATTATCGAACCGTCTTTCGTCGCGGATATACTCTCTTAATGCAACATTCACGTTTTTTCCGTAAAGGTCGCCTTCGAAGCCTATGATATGGGTCTCCATAACCGCTTCGCCGGTATATCCGACAGTAGGCTTAACGCCGATATTGGTAATACTGCGGTAGGTCTTCCCCTCCGCAACTGTCCAGCTTTTATAAACGCCGTTTTTCGGCTTTACCATATAATCGGGGATTTCCTGATTAATAGTCGGAAAGCCCATAGTACGTCCTATCTGCTTTCCTTTTATTACGGGAAGATTATATGAAAGCTCATAACCGAGGCAATGGTTTGCACCTTCAATATCTCCGTTTCTTATTTTTTCACGTATAGAAGTCGAGCTTACGTTTTCTCCGTCAACGGTAACGGCAGGTACTACCTCGCATATCATCCCGTTTTCAGCACAAAGGCTTTTAAGGATTTCGGGGGTACCCTCTCCGCCTTTTCCGAAACGGAAGTCATATCCGCATACCACAACCGAAGCACAAAGGAAGTCTTTAAGTATCCTTTCGACAAAGTCCCTTGCGCTGTAATCTCTTACGTCGTTAAAGTCGGGAGCATAGATATATTCTACGCCGATACGCTCGAAAAGCTTTACCTTCTGTTCGTGGGTTATTATGCAATGTCCCTTTCTGCCCTTGAATTTAGGGAGAAGGGTCTTATCGTTAAAGGTAAATATAACAGGGCATAGATTATCCCTTATGAGGGTTCTTTTTACTACCTCTATATGCCCGAGGTGAAGCCCGTCGAAAAAGCCGAGGGCTACCGCCGAGGGTTTATTTATTCCCTGTTCAGTTATATCTGTCAAGATAATCTTACCCCTTTTAATTCTGTAATGTCTCTGAGATTGGGATGAGCGGGGATATCCGGCTCTCCGCCTTCCGCCTCCTTGGGCTTCGGCTGAACCGTATTGAAACGCTGGATAACCTTAAGCTCGCTTTTTTCGCCGACTTCGCCTATGCCTAAAAGAGTTCCGTCGTCGCTTACGATACGGTAAACTCCGTCATATTCTCTTTCAAAGGCAACTCTGTTTGCGTCGAGGACTACGCCGTTACAGAACATACGTGTCTGGTCCTCGTCGAGAAGAGCTCTGGGGAGCCCCTTATATACCCATTCTATAGGCATAAGAAGCTTTTCTACTGCTTCAAGACCGCCCTGCTCAAAAGCTTCCTTTACCTCTGAAAGCTTATAGCAGTCCCTTACGGTAAAGTTGCCCGAACGTGTACGTGTAAGGGCTGTCATAACCGCACCTGCACCCGTCTCTATTCCCATATCGTGAATAAGGGTTCTTATATATGTGCCTCTCGAGCAGGAAATAACTACCGTCGCCTTATTATTGTCAAATTCCTCGAATTTTATTGAGGAAACGGTAATGGGTCTTGCCTTCCGCTCTACCTCTATGCCCTGTCTTGCGAGGTCATAGAGACGCTGGCCGTTTACCTGTACAGCACTGTACATAGGCGGAGTCTGCATAAGCTCGCCCTTGAACTTCTGTTCGAGGATATACTGTGCATTTCTGCCTACCTGGATATCCGAGGTCGCTATTATTTCGCCTGTAATATCCTGTGTGTCTGTTGTAACGCCGAATTTCATTTCCGCACGATACTCTTTGCTTGTGTCGGGGCAATAATCTACCGCCTTTGTTGCGTTTCCGACAAAAATCGGAAGTACGCCCTCTGCCATAGGGTCGAGGGTTCCGCCGTGGCCGATTTTCTTTGTTCCGCAAAGCTTTCGCATAATCGCCACAACGTCAAAGGATGTATATCCCTTCTCTTTATAAATACATATAATTCCGTTCATATTGTTTTCCTTTGGGGCTGCTGCTTCAGTTTACAGCCTTTTCAATAACGGGCATCATTTTTTCGATAATAGCGTCGGGAGTAAGGTTCTCGAAGGAACAGCCCGCCGCATTTTTATGTCCGCCTCCGCCGAATTCGGAGCATATCTTCTGGACATCCACATCGGACTTTGAACGCATAGATACCTTCCATACGCCGTTTTTTCTTTCCTTTATGGTCGCACCGACTTCTACGCCCTCGATACGTCTGGGAATATCGGCAAAGCCGTTTGCGTCCTCGGAATCAACGCTGTCGAAAAGGTCCTTGGGGAGTACAACGATTGCACATTTTCCGTCAAGGAAATATTTTATCTCCCGGTAAATGCGTTCTTCGGCGGCAATTCTTTCCTTTGTCTTAAGGTCGAAATGGACATAATTTATATCCGCAAAATCAAACTCGTATTTCATTAATTCTGCCGCAATAATATGTGTTTCGGGTGTTACCGAAGCAAACTTGAAACAGCCTGTATCTGTAGCGATTGCTGTATAAAGGCAAGCAGCAATACCGCTGTCAAGCTCTACGCCCATAGCCTTTATTACTTTATATACGGTCTGTGCACAGGCTGCCGCATGGGGTTCGATACAAAGATATTCCTGGAAATCAACGTGTGAAACGTGGTGGTCAATAGCTAAAAGCACCTTTCCGTCATATTCCCCGCGAAGGTCGCCGAGAAGCTGTGCGTCAGCAACATCTACGGAAATTACTGTTTCCTCGGGGAAATCTCCGAACTCCATTCCCTCCCACATATAGGAAAATCTGCTCGAAAATGAGTCTGCACAGCGGATTCTTGCCTTTTTACCCATTTTATGGAGAGCTCTGCAAAGACCGTGTGCACATCCTACAGTATCTCCGTCGGGATTAGCGTGGGAAAGAATTGTGAAATTATCGCGGCTTTTAAGGATTTCAGCCGCTTTTTCTATACTAATTGTCGTCGAATTCATCAGTTTCCTCCGTTGTTGGTTTCGGGAGATTGTCGAGCATTCTGCTCATCTTATCGTAATAATCGAGAGATTTATCCACAAGGAATATAAGCTCGGGCATTTTTCTCATCTTTATACGGGAGTTTATGCGGCGTTTAAAGAAGCCTGCCGCTTTTTTAAGGCATTCCACAGCCGCTTCACCCTTTTCGAGAGCTCCGAGAACCGAGATATATACCTTACAGTAAGAAAGGTCATTGGTAAGCTCAACACGGGAAACAGAAACAATCTCGCCCGAAATTCTCGAGTCCTTTACTTCGTGCATAGCAACAGAAATCTCTCTTTTTACGTCTTCGGTAAGTCTGTCAATATTATGATTTGCCATATTACCCTCCTCTTTTTCTGATGAAGGATTAATGATGAAGGATGAAAGATTGTGGTATCGGCTTACGCCGATTTTTTATCCGCCGCAAAGCGGCATTCCATAATCATTCATCATTCATTTTTCATCATTCATCCGACTAATCCGCTGGACGGATTAGTCGCGGTATTCTTCAACCATATAGGCTTCAAAAATGTCGCCTTCCTTGATATCTGTGAACTTTTCAAGGCTTATACCGCATTCGTAGCCTTCAGCTACTTCCTTTACGTCGTCCTTGAAACGTCTTAAGCCGTCAATCTTATCGTCGCCTACGATAATGCCGTCACGTACGATACGGATGTTACACTTTCTTTCTACCTTGCCGGAAAGAACATAACAGCCTGCTACGATGCCGACATTTGTAATCTTATAAACCTGACGTACTTCAACTCTCGCAAGGTCAACCTCTCTGAACTTAGGAGCAAGCATACCTTTGATAGCTGTCTGTACTTCTTCGATTGCGTCATAAATAATTCTGTAAAGTCTAACGTCAACACCGTCACGCTTTGCGTTTTCAGCAGCAGCGGGGTGAGGTCTTACGTTAAAGCCGATGATGATAGCGTTGGAAGCGGATGCAAGCATAACGTCGCTTTCGCTGATTGCACCAACTGCACCGTGAATTACTCTTACTCTTACTTCCTCGTTGGAAAGCTTTTCGAGAGACTGGCGAACCGCTTCAACAGAACCCTGTACGTCTGCCTTTACGATAAGAGGTAAGGTCTTCATTTCGCCTTCTTCAATCTGTGAGAAGAGGTTGTCGAGAGTTACCTTCTGGTAAAGCTTGAACTGTTCTTCCTTAGCGTCGAACTTTCTCTTTTCTACGAGTTCACGGGCAAGCTTTTCGTTTTCAACAACAGCAAAGGAATCGCCTGCACTCGGAACTTCGCCGAGCCCCATAATTTCAACAGGTGTGGAAGGACCTGCTTCCTTAACGGTTCTGCCTCTGTCGTTTCTCATAACTCTTACACGGCCTACGGAAGTGCCGGCGATAATTATATCGCCCTGCTTTAAGGTACCCTTCTGTACGAGCATTGTTGCAACAGGACCTCTGCCCTTGTCGAGCTTTGCTTCGATAACTGTACCCTGTGCAAGTCTGTCGGGGTTAGCCTTTAATTCGAGAACTTCTGCTGAAAGGTTTACCATTTCGAGAAGGTCGTCGATACCTTCGCCTGTCTTAGCGGAAACGGGAACGCAGATTACATCGCCGCCCCATTCTTCTACTACAAGTCCGTGTTCGGTAAGCTCCTGCTTAACTCTGTCGGGGTTAGCTGTGGGCTTATCCATTTTATTTATAGCTACGATAATGCTGACTTCTGCTGCCTTAGCGTGGTTGATTGCTTCAACTGTCTGAGGCATAATACCGTCATCGGCTGCAACTACGATAATTGCAATATCAGTGATGCTTGCACCTCTTGCACGCATAGATGTGAAGGCTTCATGTCCGGGAGTATCGAGGAATGTTATATCCTTGCCGCCTGCATTTACCTTATAAGCACCGATATGCTGTGTGATACCGCCTGCTTCGCCGCTGGCTACGCTTGCGTTTCTGATTCTGTCGAGTAAAGAGGTCTTACCGTGGTCAACGTGTCCCATAACAACAACAACGGGAGAACGGGGCTGGAGATTTTCTTCGGTATCCTCAACCTCTTCGAAGAGTCTTTCTTCGATTGTTACAACAACTTCCTTTTCAACCTTAGCACCGAGCTCTTCAGCAACAAGAGAAGCTGTATCGAAGTCGATTGTCTGGTTGATTGTACACATTTCGCCGAGAAGCATAAGCTTCTTTATAACCTCAGAAGCTGTAACCTTTAAACGCTGTGCAAGCTCGGAAACAACGATTTCATCGGGAATAAGAACCTTAAGCTGCTGCTTTCTTGCTCTTTCGAACTCGAGACGCTTAAGCTTCTGTGCCTCTGTTTCACGGTTGTTCTTGCTGCCGAAAGGCTTCTTGTTCTGGGATTTCTGATTGATTTTCTGCTTCTTTGTGAAGCCTTCGTCGTGGCTTCTGCCGTTTCTGCCCTGGGGAGCGATAGTTTCATAGCGTTCGTTGTACTTATCGAGGTCAACATAGCTTCCTCTTGTATCAACGTACTTTGTAACCTGTTCGCCGCGTTTTACAGCTTCGCCCTTTACCTTTGCCTTAGGAGGCTCGTTGGTCTTTACAGCGTTTATATCGATTTTGATTTCCTGCTTTACAGGCTGCTGTACAGGCTTTTTATCCTGCTGGGGACGGTCGTTTCTGTCATTTCTACGGTCACGGTCGCCGAATTTATTGTTATTATTCTTGTCAAACTTAGGCTTATCTCCGTTCTTGTCGAACTTTCCGCCCTGCTGGGGACGGTCGCCGTTCTGACGCTTTTCGAAACGGTCGTTCTGTGCGGGACGGTCGTTTCTCTGAGGTCTGTCCTGCTTGTTCTTGTCGAAAGGCTTCTTTTCTTCCTGCTTAGGAGCTTCTGCCTTCTTTTCGACAGGCTTTTCTTCCTTAGGTTCAGCCTTTGGCTCTTCCTTCGGCTCTGCCTTAGGTGCCTGCTTTTCTTCCGCCTTGGGTTCAGCCTTAGGCTCTGCCTTTACTTCTGCCTTTGCTTCTGCCTTGGGAGCAGTTTTCTTTTCTGCCTTGGGAGCTTCCTTCTTCTCGGGCTCAGCAGCCTTCTTTTCGGTTGCAGCAAAATAAGCCTCGAAGTCCTTGACCTGGTTACTCTGGGAAACCTTTTCGAGTACAAGGTTAAGTTCGCTTTCGGTAAGGCTTCCGGCAGGCTTTCTTTCGGTACCTGCAAGCTCCTTTACCATATCCACGATGTCGCCGGCGGACATATTAAGGTCCTTAGCGGCATCTTTTACTTTATATTTGTTTTCCTATTGTGTCATTCGATATCCCCCGATCTGTTAATTGAATGTTTTTTGATTGAACGGAAAAGCCCGTCGTCGAGTATTCCTAAAATTCCTGTAAACTTTCCGATAACGCCTTTTATTTCTTCCATTTCAATTCCCGGAGCTACAACCTCTCTGTTGTATTTTCCGCAAATAAAGTTTACTTCCTTTTTCGTTTTTTCGGAAAGGTCATCGGCAATAATTACGCCGCTTACCTTTGAACCGGGCTTTATAATCTCATCCTTTACGGCGTCAAAGCCGAAAATAAGCTTTCCTGCTCTTCGGCAAAGTCCGATAGTTTCAAGTGATTTTTTCATAGACCCTCGATTTCCTGTCTGAGCTTTTCGTATATTTCATCCGAAATGCTGCATTTAAGGGAGCGTTCGAGACTATGCTTCTTCTGTGCCTGTAAAAAGCACTCTATGTCACGGCATATATATGCACCTCTGCCGTTTTTCTTGCCGGTTTCGTCGATAGAAATGTCGCCCTCCTTTGTCTTTACGACACGGAGCATTCCCTTCTTGCCGAGCATCTCGTCGCATCCTAAGCATTTACGGAGCGGTATGTTCTTTCCCATTTATATCAACCCTTTCAGAAGAGTTTATTCGCCCTGGTAAAAACCGCTTTCGGGCTTTATGTCAATCTTGAAGCCTGTAAGACGGGCTGCAAGCTTAGCGTTCTGACCCTTGTTGCCGATAGCGAGAGAAAGCTGGTTGTCGGGAACGACAACGGAGCAGGCTCTTACTTCTTCGTCGGGAATTTCAACGCTTAATACGTCAGCGGGCTTAAGTGCTTGCTTGATGAATTCCTTGGGGTCGTCGCTGTACTTTACAACGTCGATCTTTTCGCCCTTAAGCTCTTCACAGATTTTTGCGATTCTGCTTCTCTGGGGTCCGATGCAAGCACCGAGAGCGTCAACGTTTTCGTCATTGCTCATAACGGCAATCTTACTTCTTGAACCTGCCTCACGGCTTATGGACTTGATTTCAACAACGCCTTCGTAGATTTCGGGAACCTCAAGCTCGAAAAGACGCTTTATAAGGTCACGCTGGGTTCTTGAAACTCTTAATGTAGGGCGTTTGTCCTTTGCGGAAACACCATAAACGAAAACCTTTATGATATCGCCTACCTTAAGGTCATCTCCGGGGAGCTGGTCGCTCTTGAAGAGAGTAACCTCGTTATCGTTGATAACGACTGTTGCGTTGCCTGTTGCGGGCTCAACCTTTGTAACAGATACGGAAACTGCTTCGCTCTGAAGTCCGCCCCACTGTTCAACAAGCTGGTTTCTTTCGAATTCCTTGATGCTCTGCTTGATTACCTGCTTCGCATTCTGTGCGGCGATTCTTCCGAAATTCTTTGTATCAATCTTTATAGCCGCTGTATCGCCTATGTTGTAACGCTTGCTGATGTTTCTTGCGTCCTCGAGGCTTATTTCCATAGCTTCGTCGGTTACTTCCTCAACAACTGTCTTTAAAAGAGCAACCTCAAATTTTCCCTTTGCAATATCAATATCGAACTTTGTGTTTTCGGTATGGGGGTAATCCTTCTTTATTGCGATTACGAGAGCGGTCTGAATCTTCTCGATAAGAAGCTCGGGGCTTATTCCTTTCTCCTTTGCAAGTAATGTCAGTGCCTCGAAAAGCTCTGTTGTACCCTTAGCCATTTTTCGTATTCCTCCTTAAAAATATGTGTGATTATAAATCTGAGTTGATTTTTACGCATTCGGAAATAGAAAGCGTTTTCGTTTCGCCGTCGCAATCGAGGACGATTTCATTCTTCTCCCCGTCATAAGAGGATAAAATGCCGAAAATGCTTACTTCCTTGCCTTTTTCGTCTCGTACCGTAGCACGGATCTTTTCGCCTGTACAGCTTACAAAATGCTCGGGCTTTCTTAATTTCTTGGAAAGTCCGGGTGTGCCGATTTCGAGCATATCGATTTTATCGATAAAATCCTGCTTGTCGATAAGCTCGTTTAAAGGACGGGAGATTTCTTCGCATTCATCGCTGTCAATTCCGCCCTCCTTATCGAAAAGGATACGAAGATACCACATAGCACCTTCTTTTTCAAAGCATACGTCCCAGAGATCGTAGCCCTTTTCTTCAATAAAAGGCTTTACAAGATCATAGGCACGGTCTTCGATTTTTAAGCCCTGAGGCTTTTTTCTGCCTTTTCCCGTAGTTTATCAGTCCTTTCGTATTATTACCGTTACAGGCAAATAATTAAGGTCAGGTTTTGTCAACCTGACCTTTCTATAATATTACAAGCATATTATAGCACCGAAAAATCCTTTTGTCAAGGGTTTTAACGGACTTTTTTCTGCCTACGGCCAAAAAACATACAAATTTTTAGCCTGTTAACGCATAAATTTCACACTACCCCTTGTTTTTTTATTAAAATAGTAGTATAATAATTAGCGGTAATGCTTAATCAACAGCTGTGCTGTTGATTAATGAATAATGAATAATGAAAAATGAATAATTGTGGTGTGTTGCTTCGCAACACGGATTTTAATATATCGCCGTAAGGCGATACCTTAACTTTTCACTATTCATTCTTCATTATTCATTATTCACTGTAATATCGGCCTCCTTAGTTAAATGGATATAACAAACCCCTCCTAAGGGTTAGTTATCGGTTCGATTCCGGTAGGGGGTGCCATTATCCGCTTTATGCGGATTTACTCTGAAAAACGAACGGAAGTGAAGCATTTATGAGATTTAAGCTTAATCCGAAATATACACAAATTGCCGTTTACGCTGTTGTCGTTATTGTAATAAGCGGTTTTCTGCTTATGTCTGCACAGGCAATGCCTAACCTTAAGGACCTTGCAGATAAGTTTTTTAAAGCAATTGCACCTTTTGTATGGGGCGGAGCTATTGCTTATCTCCTTAACCCTGCCGTTGAATTTTTCAGATTCAAGGTCTTTAAGAAATACAGTGAAAAAGCCGATACGGTAAAAAAGAAGAATTTTATACGCAATATCTCGATTTTAATTGTATTTATTCTTGCTGTCGGACTTGTAACAGGGCTTTTATTCCTCATTATTCCACAGCTTTCCACAAGCGTAAAGGGATTTATTGATAAATTTGATGATTATTTCAACAACTTTATGACCTGGTTCAACAATATTTTCGAGGAACAGCCGAAGCTTGCCGAGCTTCTCGAAAGCCCGATGATCCAGATTGAGCAGTATATAACCGATTCCTGGACGGATATTTCGAAATCCCTTTTGGATTTCGGTACGGCTGTGGGCGGTAACGTACTCGGACTTCTCCTCGGCTTAAAGGATTTTATTATCGGCTTTATTTTTGCGGTTTATATCCTTATTTCAAAGGATATGCTCAAATCACAGGTGAAAAGAATCCTTTTCGCTCTCCTCAGAAACAGGACTGTTCAGAGAGTTCTTCATATCACAGGAAGAACAAACGAAATTTTCATCCGCTATGTAACGAGCAACATTATTGACGCTTTTATAATCGGATGTGCTACCTTTATCGGTACCTCCCTTATGGGTGCTCCTTATCCGCTTCTTATGACGGTAATCATTGCGGTAACGAATCTTATCCCCTTCTTCGGTCCTTTCCTCGGCGGTATTCCCTGCTTTTTCCTTATCCTTATCGTTGACCCGATAAAGGCAGTATGGTTCGGTATATTTATTATTGTTCTCCAGCAGGTTGACGGAAATGTTATTAAGCCTGTTCTTTTCGGAGAAACTATGGGACTTCCTGCAATATGGGTCCTCGTTTCAATTATCCTCTTCGGCGGATTATTCGGAATTATCGGTATGCTTATCGGCGTTCCCGTATTCTCGGTAATCTATATGCTCTTAAAGGAATTTCTCGACGAACGTCTTAAGCGTAAAAAGCTCCCACAGGAGGGTGCTCTTTATAACCGTGATGACATAGATAAATATGTCGATGGTTATGTATATACAGACGAAGAAAGGGAAAAAGACAAAAAGTGGCTTGAAACCCTTAAGGAAAAGAAAAAAGAAAGAAATTTCTTCCGCCAGAGCGGCGGAAAAAATGACAACAAGGCTGAAAAAACCGGTAAAAGCGGTAAAAATAAAAAATAAAAAACTATATTAAAATACGGAGGTTCTTTATGAAGGAACAGCTTCAGAAAATCAAAGAGAGTACCCTTTCCGAAATCGCTGGTACAAGCGACGCTAAGGCTCTCGAAGATTTAAGAGTTAAGGTTTTAGGTAAAAAAGGCGAGCTTACTGCTATTTTAAAGCAGATGGGCGGTCTTTCCGCTGAGGAAAGACCCATCATCGGCCAGCTTGCGAACGAGGTTCGTGCTGAGATCGAAAACGCTTTAAGCGAAAAACAGGCTTCCCTTAAGTCCGCTCTTCTCGAACAGCAGCTCAGAGAAGAGGCTATCGACGTAACAATGCCCGGCGTACGTATGGAAGCCGGCAAGCGTCACCCCCTCAATATCGTTCTTGAGGATTTAAAATCCATCTTCAGAGGTATGGGCTACACAGTTGTTGACGGTCCCGAGGTTGAAGAAACAAAGTTTGTATTCGATATGCTCAATACAGACGAGGGACATCCTGCACGTGACCCCCAGGATACCTTCTACATAACAGACAAGATTCTTTTAAGAACACAGACTTCTTCTGTTCAGATAAGAACAATGCTTAAGGAAAAGCCCCCTATCGCTATCATAAGCCCCGGACGAGTTTACCGTTCCGACGCTGTTGACGCAACACACTCCCCTATTTTCCACCAGTGCGAGGGGCTTGTAATCGATAAGAAGGTTCGCTTCTCCGACTTAAAGGGTACTCTTGAAATATGGGCAAAGCGTCTCTACGGCGAAAATGTAAAGCTCCGCTTCCGTCCTCACCACTTCCCATACACAGAACCCTCCGCCGAAGTAGATTTACAGTGCTTCAAGTGCGGCGGCACAGGCTGTCCTCTCTGTAAGGGCGAAGGCTGGATTGAAATGCTCGGTTCCGGTATGGTTCATCCCCAGGTTCTTATAAACTGTGGAATTGACCCCGACGAATACAGCGGCTTCGCTTTCGGTATCGGTCTTGAACGTATCGCTATGATGAGATATAACATCGACGATATGAGACTTCTTTACGAAAACGATTCGAGATTTTTAAGCCAGTTCTAAGAATACAGGAGGATAACGAAAGTGAATTTATCAATGAAATGGCTTAACGACTACGTTAAAGCCGATATGCCTATAAAAGAGTTCGTTGCAGAAATGACAATGAGCGGTTCAAAGGTTGAAACCTATGAATACACAAAGGGCCCTGTTGACAAGGTTGTTGTCGGCAAGGTTACAGAAATAAAGAAGCACGAAGACAGCGAAAAACTCTGGATCTGCCAGGTTGACGTTGGACAGGGCGAGCCTATCCAGATTGTTACAGCGGCACAGAACGTTTTCGAGGGTGCATATATCCCCGTTGTTCTTGACGGCGGTACAGTTATCGACAGACATAACCACACAGTTATGAAAATAAAGAAGGGTAAATTAAGAGGCGAAGTAAGCTGCGGTATGTTCTGCTCCTTCGATGAACTCGGAATGGATAACAGCGATTTCCCCTACTCTTCTCCCGACGGAGTTCTCGTTTTAAACGATGACCCTGATTTCGACAAGATGAAGCCCGGCGACGATGTTTGTAAGGCTGTAGGCCTCGACGATATAAGCGTTGAGTTCGAAATTACCAACAACCGTCCCGACTGTCTCTCTGTTATCGGTCTCGCAAGAGAAACAAGTGCTACTTTCAACACTCCTCTTAATGTAGAAGAACCCACATTCAAGGGTAACGGCGGCGATATAAACGCTGAGCTTTCCGTTTCCGTTGAAAACACAAAGCTTTGCTCAAGATATATGGCGGCTAAGGTTAAGAATGTAAAAATCGGACCTTCTCCCCGCTGGATGGTTGAAAGATTACGTGCCTGCGGCGTTCGTTCTATCAACAACTATGTTGATATCACAAACTTCGTAATGCTCGAATACGGTCACCCTATGCACGCTTTCGATGCAAGATACATTGCTGATAATAAAATCATCGTAAGAAACGCTAAGGACGGCGAAACTCTTAAGCTTTTAGACGAAGGCAAGGAGCCTATCAAGCTTTCCGAAGAAATGCTCGTAATCTGTGACGCTGAAAAGCCTGTGGCTGTTGCCGGCGTTATGGGCGGCGAACACAGCGGTATCTGGGATGATACAACCGAAGTAATCTTCGAATCCGCTTGCTTCGACGGCGTTTCCGTAAGACGTACAGCAAAGAAGATTGGCGAAAGAACCGAAGCAAGCTCCCGTTTCGAAAAGGGTATCGACCCTATCAATGCTAAAAACGCTCTTTACAGAGCTTTACAGCTTGTTGAAATGCTCGGATGCGGTGAAGTTGTCGGAAACGTTATCGATATCGATAACTCCAACAAGGTTCCTCATAAATTAAAGCACGACTGGAAATGGGTAAACGAGTTCCTCGGCTCCGATATTTCCGAAGAAGAACAGATTGCTATTCTCGAACGTCTCGGCTACATTTATGACAGAGCAACAAACGAAATCACTGTTCCAAGCGTAAGAATCGATATGGAGCTTCCCTGTGATATTGCCGAAGAAATCGCACGTATCTACGGTTACAACAATATCCCCTCAACCGTTCCCGCACTTTCTTCACAGGCTAAGATTACTCCCGAACAGAAGTTCGAGGACAAGCTTATCAATATTATGCTTACACAGGGCTGTCTCGAGACAATGACCTTCAGCTTTATCTCTCCTAAGTGGTACGAAAAAATCCGTCTTGCTGAAGAAAACCGCAAGAGCGTAATTCTTACAAATCCTCTCGGCGAAGATACGAGCGTTATGCGTACAACAATGATTCCTTCTATGATGGAGCTTATCGTACGTAATATAAACAACCGTAACCTTTGCGGCAGATTCTTCGAAATCGGCCGTGAATATTATCCTAAGGAAAGCGTAAACGACCTTCCTGTTGAAAAGGATGTTCTTTGTGTAGGTCTTTACGGTGCTGACGAAAGCTTCTTTACTCTTAAGGGTATTGCCGAAGAGCTTTTCGCTAAGACAGGCTTAAAGGTTAAATTCTCCAAGTGTGAAGATGACGCAACATTCCACAGCGGAAGATGTGCCGCTATGACTATCGGCGATACTCTTATCGGTAAGATTGGCGAAATTCATCCCGAGGTTGCCGCTAACTACGGCGTTAAGGAACGTATATATGTTGCAACTTTCGCTATTGAGCCTATGTTTAATAATGCTGAGCTTGACGTAAAATATAAGGCACTTCCGAAATTCCCCGCAATTTCCCGTGACTTAAGCCTTGTATGCGATAAGGCTCTCGCTTCCGGCGATATTATTGAAACAATCGAAAAGAGTGCTAAGAACCTCGAACAGGTTACACTTTTCGACCTTTACGAAGGCGTCGGCGTTCCCGAAGGAAAGAAGAGCGTTTCCTATAAGCTCGTTTTCCGTCGTGCAGATAAGACTATGGAAACCGAAGAAGCTGATAAGGCTGTTGAAAAGGTATTAAAGGCACTTGCTGAAATCGGCGCTGTTCTCCGCTAAGAGAACAGTTCCGACAACCGAACAAAGAAAGGAATGTCCAGAATGAACAGATTAACAAAAAAAGCTGCCGCTTCTATTCTCTGTGGTGCTGTTGCCCTTACAGCCTGCAGCTGCGGCAATACTACGGGTACTGCTCTTACAATTGACGGTGAAGATATCCGTGCAGGTATTTATATCTACTACCAGTCTAATGCACTCAACGATGCTGTTACCGCTCTCGAAGAAGAACAGCCCGAGCTTGATATGTATGCCGAGGACTTTGTTCTCGAAGACCAGACCGTCGGCGGACTCAATATTAATGAATGGGTAAAAAACAAGACTATTGAATACTGCCGCGAATATGTAGCAGTAAACAAGCTTTTCAATGAATACGGTCTCTCCCTTTCCGACGAAGAGCTTTCCGAAATCAACACCAACACAAATACTTTATGGACAGAAGAAAATATGTACGCACAGTACATTTACGGTGTTGACGCTATGGGCGAATACTACGAAAGCATCGGTATCGGCAAGGAATCCTACAAGGATATTTCCACAGCAGGCTATAAGCGTTCCGCTATATTCGACCATCTCTATAAGGAAGGCGGCTCTCTTGCAGTTTCTGCCGATGAGCTTTCCGCTAAGGTAGTTGCTGATTACGCTCTCGTTCTTTCTATGGAAATTGACGCTGAAATCGCTTCTCCCGAAACCTATCTTGAAATGCTTAACAGCGGTAAGACCTTCTCCGAAGTTCACCAGGCTTATACTAAGGAAGATACCATTAAGAGACTTGAAGCTGATATAGCTAAGGCAGAAGCAGACGGCACAGAATATACAGGTACACGTCCCGAAGAGCTCGAAGTTCCGCTTATTTCCGAAAAAGATATGCAGACTATCGTCTCCAAGGATTCAACAACTCCCTCCGAAAGCTATGTTACAGATGTTTTCGCTATGACAGCAGGCGAAGCTAAAATTATTACCGTTTCCGAAACAACAACTGCTGCTGACGGTACAGAAACAACAGCTATGAGCTACTACCTCGTAAAGCGTCTCGATATTGCCGCTGATGCAGAGGTTATGGAAGAATACGGCGAAACCGCTCTTCATAGCTTAAAGGATGAAGAATTCAACACTACAATGAAAACAGCAGGCTCCGCTTACTCCGTATCGGAAAATGCCGCTGCAATCAAAAAATATACTATCGAAAAACTCGACCAGTAATAAAGGCAGTGCCCTTATAGAAGTATTTATAGGTGTTTATCGGGAGAAACCTTTCTGAAGAAAGGCTTTCTCCCGTACCCTCTTCCAAAGACTTTTAATATAAATTAAAGACCCACAGGATATCCTGTGGGTCTTTAATTTATACTGAAAGTTTTCGGAAGGGAGCTCGAGGGAAAGCCCTTTTTCAAAAGGGTTTCCCTCGGTAATACTCATAAACGCTTCTATAAGGGCAATACCCTTATTGCTGTTTTATTATGCGGTTACGATTTTGTTTGCGTCGTGGAGGTTGAGGTAGTCAACTGCCCATTCACGCATCTTATACTTTAAGATTTTGCCTGCTGCATTCATAGGGAAGTTTTCTACGAAAGCGATATATCTCGGAACCTTATGCTTTGCGAGTCTCTCAAGAGCATACTTCTTCATTTCTTCGTCAGTAGCCTCTTCGCCGGGCTTAAGAACGATACAAGCCATTATTTCTTCGCCGTATGCCTTATCGGGAACACCGATAACCTGTACATCCTTTACCTTGGGATGTGTGTAGAAGAATTCTTCGATTTCCTTAGGATAGATGTTTTCGCCGCCACGAATAATCATATCCTTGATACGGCCTGTAATTTTATAATAACCGTCGGGAGTACGTCTTGCAAGGTCACCGGAATGGAGCCAGCCTTCGCTGTCGATTGCCGCTGCAGTAGCTTCGGGCATCTTATAATAGCCCTTCATAATATTATAGCCTCTTGCACAGAATTCGCCGTCCATATCATCGCCTAATTCTTCGCCTGTTTCGGGGTCAACAATCTTTGTTTCAACGCCGAAGAGGGACGCACCTACAGTATTTACACGAATCTCAATGCTGTCGGTTGTCTTACTCATAGTAGTAGCAGGGCTTGCTTCTGTCTGACCGTAGGTAATGCAGATTTCGGGCATATGCATCTTTTCGATAACTTCCTGCATTGTCTTTATAGGACAGGGGGAACCTGCCATAATACCTGTTCTCATATTGGAGAAATCGGTCTTATCGAAATCCTCGTGTCCGAGCATAGCGATAAACATTGTCGGAACACCGTGGAAACAGGTTATCTTTTCCTTGTTGATACAAGCGAGACCCTTACGGGGAGAGAATGCGGGGATAGGGCTCATTGTAACGCCGTGTGTGATACTTGCGGTCATAGCGAGAACCATACCGAAGCAATGGAACATAGGCACCTGGATCATCATACGGTCGTGTGTTGAAAGATCCATACAGTCGCCGATTGCCTTACCGTTGTTTACAACGTTATAATGTGTAAGCATAACGCCCTTCGGGAAGCCTGTTGTACCGGAGGTGTACTGCATATTTACTACATCATCCTTGTTGATCTTAGAACGCATCTTTTCGATTGTAGCTTCGGGAACAGTATCAGCAAGTGCCATAGCAGCGTCCCATGTAAAGCATCCGGGCTGTTCGCTGTCTGTTGTGATGATGTTCTTTAAGAAAGGAAGTCTTTCGGAAACAAGCTCGCCGGGTTTGCTTGCAGCAAGCTCGGGGCAAAGCTCCTTCATAATTCCTACATAGTCGGAATCCTTATAGCCGTCAATCATAACGAGAGTATGTGTATCGGACTGGTGTAAAAGGTATTCTGCTTCGTGAATTTTATAAGCTGTGTTTACAGTAACAAGAACTGCACCGATATAGGCACAAGCCCAGAATGTAATATACCAGGCAGGTACATTTGTTGCCCAGATAGCAACGTGGTCGCCCTTCTTAACGCCCATAGCCACAAGAGCACGTGCGAAGCGTTTTACATCATCACGGAATTCGGGGTATGTTCTTGTATAATCAAGCTCAGTATATCTGAAAGCGTACTGGTTGGGGAATTCTTCACAGATTCTGTCAAGTACGTCAGGGAAGGTTTCGTTGATAATTGTTTCTTTTGGCCAGGGATAGTAGCCTGTGCCTCTGTTATCTATCTGAAGCTTGCTCTTTTTAGCAATAAGATAGGGCTTCATATAACGTGCGAACTGAGGGAAAACGATACCTGCCGCATATAAATCACGGGACCATCTCTTTACCCATTCGAGAGAAATATATCCGTCATAACCAATTTTCTGGAGAGAAGCAAGCATTTCGCGGAGAGGCATATCGCCCTCGCCCATAAGTTTATAGGTAAGCTTTCCGTCCTTTATTTCGGAGTCCTTAACGTGGATAAACTTAATATAATTGCCGAGGTTTTCAACAGTTGTCTGACCGCTTTCACCCATATAGCGATAAGGATGATGCATATCCCAGAGCGCACCTACAGCGGGGCTGTTTACGGAATCAAGAAGATTCTTAAGACGCTTTGTGTCGGAATATACGCCGTTTGTTTCTACGAGAAGCATAACGTTCTTCTTTTCGGCAATAGCAGCGATTTCCTTTAAGAAGGCTCCTATCTCGTTATCGTCAACTTCTCCCTGGGGTTCGGGTGTTAGGTCAGCAAGAATACGGATATAAGGGGTTTTTAGCTTTTCGGCAAGATTAACGTGAGCTGTGATCTCTTCAACGATTTCATCATGCTTGTCAGCAAACTTTAGACAACAGCCTGTGGATAGACAGGGAATTTCGAGCCCTAACTTCTGGAGCTTCTGTGCTGTTGCGTCTATCTTTTCTGCTGTGAACGGTTTTGCCTTGACAACGTTAGTTTCTTCGCCGATACCTCTTACTTCAATGCCGTTAAAACCTAAGTCCTTCGCCATTGAATAGATATCAGACCATGAAAAATCAGGGCATGCTAATGTGGAAAAACTGATTTTCATTCTGATTTACCTCCTGGAATTTGCCGAAGTATGCTATTCTTATACATACCTCAATCCGTATTTTTATTACAGTAATCTGATAATACTGCATAATATATAATACCAAAAAATAGATTTGTTGTCAAGCGAGTTACGCCATTTTGTAATGTCGCATAAAAGCATTAAAGCGTGACAGCTTTTTTTTTACAATAAGAATAAAATAAAAATATATTGTAATACAAAAAAATTTGTGTTATAATGAATATAATTATAAATTAAAATAGGTTTCAATACATTTGGGAGATGATAATTATGAAATCGGAGCTTATAAAAGCCGCATTCAACGCTATCGTAAATAATACAAAGGATCTTATTTTTATTAAGGACGAAAATTCGGTTTATTACGCCGCTTCCGAGCCTTTTGTAAAAATGACGGATAAATCTACAGTTTCTGAAGTTATAGGTCATACCGACCTTGAAATATTCAACAGCGAAGCCCTCGCAAAGCGATATATTGCTGATGATAAAAAGCTTTTATCCGAAGACAAGGACCTTATAAACTATGTCGAACCGATTACTGACGAGGACGGAAAAGCGAGATACGCTTCCACCTCGAAATATGTTCTAAGGGATAAAAACGGCAAGAAGATAGGCATTCTCGGTATAACCAAGGATATTACAAGAGAATATATCGCACGCCAGCGTTATCAGCAGGAATTCAAATACCTTTTCGAGCTTCCTAAGGATACCTATGCGGTTTGTTACATAGATGTCGATGACTGGAGAATTATATGCCAGCGCCGCCAGAACATTTCCGACGGTACTATCCAGGAATGTCAGACAGTAGCAGAAATGTGTGAGTATGCAATCGAATCTATTGCTGATGAATCCTGTAAGGCTGCCGAATTCTACCGCAATTTTACTTCCGAACGTCTCCGCGATGTTTATTCCAGCGGAAGAAGAACCTTAAGCTTTAAATACGAAAGAATAATGTCTGATAATTCTTCACGCTGGGTTCGTAATGATGTAAACTTTCTTACTGACGCCGACAGCGGACATTTATGCGTTATGCTTTCCGCAAAGGATATAAATGAAATAAAGCTCGAAGAACAGCGTCTTTTCGAGGCTGCAAAGCTCGATTCAATGACTATGCTTCTCAACCACGAGACCTCTATGGAATATATAACCGAGGTTCTCGCCAACGAAAACGACAGACAGCACGCATTATTTATGCTCGATATCGATAATTTCAAGGACCTTAACGATAATTTCGGACACCAGGCAGGAGACGAGTTCCTTGTTGAGATTGCGAAGGAGCTTAAGAACCATTTCCGTGAAAGCGATATTGTCGGAAGAATCGGCGGTGATGAGTTTTTTGCATTGATGCGTAACGTTTCCGAAGAAAGTCAGATTAAGAGAAAAGCAGAGGACGTTCTCGCTATTATTGAGAGTATCTCTTCCGAATATAAGAATATAAATTTAAGCGGAAGTATCGGCATAAGCTTATACCCCAAGGACGGAAAGACCCTTAAGGAGCTTTATGCAAAATCGGACGAGGCTTTATATAAAGCCAAAAGAAGCGGAAAGAACAAGTATCTGTTTATATAAATAAGGAATATAGTATGAAAATAATAAAAAATCTTTGTTTAACGCTTATAATATCAGCATTAATTTCTTCTTGTGCCGTTTCGAATAACAGCAGTACCGAAACCTCCGGTACAGAAGCGTCTTCAAAGGTCAGCGATACCGTATCTGCTGAAACAGAGGCTTCCTTAAATGATAATGAAGCTGAAACAACCGAAGAAAATGACAGCGGTTTTGAGACCTTCGAAGAATCCGCAATTAAGGCGGGAAAAATAGCAGGAGAAATTTTCGACTGCTTCAAAGAAGAGGACAGCGAAAGACTGAAAGGCTTTTTCTCGCAATATATCGAGGAAAAATATGACCTCGACGCACAGATAAAGGAAGCCTTCGCATTAATCGACGGCGAAATAATAAGCTCGGATAATCCTACAGGTATGCCCTCGGACAGTGCTGTTGAAGACGGGATATGGGTCAGAAGAGAGCTTAGCTGTGATATAAAAAACATAAATACCAACAGCGGAAAAACCTATCGAATAAAAATCGAATATCTCGACCTCGAAAAGAAAAATCCCGATAAGGTCGGCTGTACGAGAATTCTTATTCTCGAAACAACTCCCGATTCGGAGCAAACCAATACGGTTATAATCGGTGAATAAAACGGTATTCTTAAGGGAGTGCTTATATTATTCCCATAAGCACTCCCTTAAGAATACTGTTTTATTTTTCTATTCTTTCGCCGTCCAATGTCCAGTATCTGATTTCATATTTACCGTCGGGCTGACCTCCGCCGATAATATTCTTCTCGGTATCCACTGTCCACTGCCAGCCTCCCGAATTACGAAGGTCTTCGTAGTAATATACGTACTCGGGAACGGTATCGTTGCCGTTCTCTTCCTCTGTCCAGATTACTGTGTTTCCGAATTTAACCTCGGTAAAATCGCCGTCAACATTCTCAGCGGGGAGTATCCAGACGTCTTCGACCCCCTTTTCTTCCTTAAATCCCGATAAAAGAGGCTTTTTTTCAACAACGGTTAAGGATGAACCATTGCTCATAAGCTTTTTCTCGTTTAAATCAGCCTCTTCGTTAAGCTCGTGCTCGGCTCTGTATTCGGGGGAGTAATTGTATAAAAAATTGTTCTTGATCATTGCCGACTTTGTTGTTGTGGAAATACTATATATGGGAGATTCGTAGAGAACAAAGAAATTCTTCTCCCCGTCCCTTCCTTCGTATCTATATACCTTTAAAACCTCAATATCCTTGTCGGGTACGGTTATAACAGGAATCGTTGTACCTGCTACAAGACCCGTTACTAAAAGGATACTGCCTAAGACTATGGATATTACCTCTTTTATTCTGCTCTTTCTCATATATTTTCTGAATTTTTCGGCAGTCGTAACAGGTTCGTCTGTTTCGGGGATAGTCTCGGTCATTTTCCCGTATTCTTCTCTGCAGTCGGGGCAGGTTGCCAGATGAAGCTTAACAGCATCGGCAGTTTTTTCGCTTACCGCCTCGTCACAGTACAGGGGAAGCAAGTCCCTTATAATATCACAGTTTATCTTATTCATATCAATCCGTCCTTTCTTAGCTTATCGACTATCATTTTCTTTGCCCGATAGAATGTTACCCTCGACCAGCTTTCAGTTTTGCCGAAAAGCCTCGATATGTCGGAGAAATTAAGCTCGCCGAATATTCTTAAGGAAAATACCTCCTTATACGGCTCGTCAAGTCCGTGAAGAGCCTTATGTATGTAAAAGGCAGTATCCTTGTCGGCCACAAGCTCATCAATGGGCGTATCGTTTCCGGCTGTTTCTACGGGTATTTCGGAAGCAATTTCCCGTCCGCTTTTTTTGCATTTGTTCAGCCAGACGTTTTTCGCTATGGTACAAAGCCAGGTATATAGACTGCTTCCGTACGAAAAGCTGTCATAGGACTTTATTGCACGTAAAAATGCTTCCTGGGTTATATCCTCTGCTTCGTCGGGGCTTTTGCAAAGCGTCATTACGTAACGAAACACCGATTTATACTCACCGCAAAGAATTTCCTCGGACAACGGCTCTTTGTTTTCCATAGCTCTCACTTCCTTTCTGTATATTAGACAACGGATCAATAAAAACGTTACAAAAAAAGTAATAATTTTTTAAAAGAGCAAAACGGCTGTCGTAATGACAGCCGAATAGCTATTAAATAAATAATATCCAGAATATTTTCCAGAGAATATGAAATCCCGCGTGGGATAACATTGCGTATTGTATGCCGTGCTTGGTGTAAAGATGACCGCATATAAGTCCTGCAAGGCTGTTGAGGGTGAAACAGCGTACAAGTATAAGCGGAGTAATTCCCATAGTCATAGCGGTTGAGGGGAGATGACCTGCAGCAAATAAAAGTGCAACAACGATATTTACTCCAATAAACACGCCTTTGGGGATTGACTGCTCCTTTTTGAAGAAAAGCTTCCATATTATAAATATAAGCAGAGACATTAAGAACCATCTCATCATTATTTCTTCAAGAACACCGCCGTAGGTGAGACAGGAAATCATATATGCGATTGTAGACTTCTGCTCGTATGTTGCCGAAACCTCGGGAATAAGATTTGAATATATACCGTATTCAAGAGCAATAAAAACGATACTTCCGATTACGGTAAGAATAATCGTAGGAGCGAGCCCCGATTTAGTTATTTTAAAGCTTTTTAAAAGCCCGATTTTTTCGGTAAGTATGTAGCCGAAAAATCCCATAAGGAGCATCTGTCCTGCTGTCTGGACAGCGGTAACAATATGCAGGATTTTTATATCCGTTATCCCCGCTTGTTCCAATATTTCCGAAAGTGCTTGTGCGTCATAGGTTTCCGCCAGATAGATGCTTGTAAATAACCCGCCGATTAAGGCTACGGGCAGTAATACAAGAGCGAAAATAAGGGGTTTTCTGAATTTTTTAAGCACTGACTTCGACCCCCTCGTTATAAGTTTCTACACAAAAGCTCTTCTTGTTACAATGAGGACAGGCAAGCTTTCTTGTGTTTGGGGTATGATTTGCAAAAAAGATTTTCCTGAAGCTGCTTCTGAAAACCTTGTGACATTCGGGACAGATGTAGGCGATATTGTCATAATAATATTTTGATAAAATTACCGCAAAAATAATCAGCAGCACCATGGCTATTATAAAAGGTATCCAGAATCCCTGGGATATACCTATTATAAATGTTCCAACTTCGGCAATTTCCAGTGGAATACCGATTGATAACATAATTATCCGCACTTTTCTAAGTTTTTTCTTATTTTCCATAACTCGTGCTATGTCGCCTATGGATTCAACAGAAAAGTTATTGATTCCTTTAAGATAATCACTAACCTCGGATAATGTGGCAAGCTTTTTCTGACGCTCATCAATTTCCCGGCGAAGAGTCTGTTCCTGTTGCTCAATAAGAAGAGCAATAACCTTATCGGGATTTTCTTCTTTAAAAAGAACTGCGATATTATCAATGGAAAAATCAAGTCCTCGAAGAAAACAGATAATTTTCATTTTCTGTAAATCCTCTTCGGAATAAAGACGTCTTCCGCCCTCGGTGAGTTCGCTGGGTACGAGTACGCCTCTTGTGTCATAATACTGAACTGTGCGTACGGTTACTCCGCAAAGCTTTGCGATTTCTCCTGTTGTATATTTCGACATAGCTTCAACCTCCTTTAATGCCATTATAAGGCATTACGCAGCGTCACGAGCAATAGGTTACGTAAGGGGATTTTTTATTTTTTTGTCAATTTGTGAAATATTCATCGAGTATTTCATCGATCTGAGCCAACATAGGTTCAACTACAGCAATACTTTCTTTAAGCTCCTGGAAACCTGCCTCTCTGCTTACCATTGCGTTTTTGAATGTTATTAATATATTGTTGCCCGTACCTGTCAGATAAGGAGCGCATAAATTGTTGTACGGATCTCCGACTACAGATACGTTATTCTTATCTAATGTGCCGTTTGCTTTATTGGTTGCAAAATCCGTGTAACTCATTCTTACTTCATAATAATCGTTCGCGAGTACCAGACGTTGTGTAAATGGGCTAGCAGAGTTGAGGGTGTTTGATTGAATTTTCAATTTTGCATTTCCCATAATATTTTCCTTTCGAAATTAAGACTATGGCTTACAAATAAAACAAAAACTCCGGCACTATTGCACCGAAGTTTTGATTTGGCAGGGGTGGTAGGAATCGAACCCACGTCAAAGGTTTTGGAGACCCCTATTCTGCCATTGAACCACACCCCTATTTAATTTTGGTGCGCCAACAGGGACTCGAACCCCGGACCGACCGGTTATGAGCCGGTTGCTCTA
>JAGANY010000055.1 GCA_017624025.1 Ruminiclostridium sp.
ATGGGCTATTTCGTGGGAAATAATGCACTGAAGCTTTTCAAAATCCGTTTCAAGACAAGCTTTCGGCAGAATTATTATTGGCTTAAAAACCCCATAGGTTATAGGTGCAGAAATACGGTCGCTATATTTTACAGAAATATTCCGCTTAAGACCGTAGCTTTTTATCAATGCATTTATTCTCTCATCCGAAAGCGGAAGTGCCTCGGCATACCTCTTGCGGTTACGTAAATGAAGAAATACAAAAACGAGAAATGCTCCTATCCCGAAAATCAAAGCTATAAGCGAAAGATTAAAACCTGTTTCTGCTGTACTTGTTGCCACGTCGGGAGTAACCTCGTTATAATAGTAGGTGGCTTCATCAAGCTTGTCATAATAAAAAACCTGGTGCTCTCCGCTAAGCCTGTTGAGGCTTGTATAATAATCCGGCGGAAAAAGATTGATCATTAAAGGTACAGAAAAAGGAATAATAAGCCTTAACAGCACTATTATCCAGAGCGAAGCAAAAAATCTCTTCGGATTACGGTTTTTAAGCACGCCACGGAAAATCATTACCGCAAGTATCAGAAGCGAAGCGGTAAGATTTATTTCGAACAGGCTTATTGTTTGTATATTGCTGAAATTCAGCGTTAAAAAATCATCCATAAGCTTCTCCCTTTCTTAACTGAAAATCGGCTTGCTTCCGAGAGTGTAGGTTTTTCCGCTTTCTATTTCATAAATACTGTTCGTATCATTGAAGTAAAGAAATCCCTCGGGCTCAGCGTCTTTTAGCCTATTGTAATTCGTAGCAACAATAACATCATCGGGACGTTCATCATACATTACGAGGCCAAAACTCTCAATTCTTGTACTCCTGCCGTCTTCGTCATAGTATTCAATGGTTTCACTGCCTATAAAAATTTTTGTATCGTCTGTATCACAGTAATAGTATCCGTAAGCAGGCGGATAATGCACCCATTCGGCTCGATAAACGCCTGCCTTCCAGGGCTTTTCAGCCCTATACTTACCGCTCTCGCCGTTAAAATTCAAGGTGTTTTCATCGTCGTATATAATCATCGCATTTCCGTCAACGGAGTTTATAGACATCATCATGCCGTTCAGACGGTATTCCTTACGTTCCATCCAGAAAGCGTCTTTAATTCTCTGACAATCAGCTTCGCTGTATTCGTCTCCGAAGATTTCCTTAACCTTGCTCATATAGTCCAGACCGAAGCACTGGATCGTTCCGTCATCGAACACCTCAATATATTCTTCCTCAGTACCGCCCTCAAGATAATATCTCTGTGGCTCAAGCCAGAGCAGAGGCTTCGGTTTTTCCTCTCCTTTAGACCATATCGTCGGAGCAATCTCCGACATAGCGGTAGTGCCTGTATGCGCACTGGTGAATACCGTAAAAGAAGCAACCGACATAATGACCGCAAGAACACAGCTAAAAACACCCGTTTTCTTCGCTTTCATAATCGATTTTATACGTTCCTTTATAGCTCCTGCTGTAAAGCCTCTCGCTAAAATATCAGTACATCTTTTCTCTTCAAGACTTATAAGAAGATCAGAATAATCATCCTTTGAACAGCCACAGCGTTCTATTGCCTCTTTATCACAAGCAGTTTCAATATCCCTCTCCGAAAGAACAAACATTATCCACACAAAAGGATTATACCAGTAAAGACAGGTTACGGCTGTAATAATCCATTTATAAACAATGTCGAAATATCGTATATGGGCTATTTCGTGGGAAATAATGCACTGAAGCTTTTCAAAATCCGTTTCAAGACAAGCTTTCGGCAGAATTATTATTGGCTTAAAAACCCCATAGGTTATAGGTGCAGAAATACGGTCGCTATATTTTACAGAA
>JAGANY010000056.1 GCA_017624025.1 Ruminiclostridium sp.
ACCATAGGATAAATCCTATGGTTCTTTAATTTATATTAAAAGTCTTTGGAAGAGGGTTCGGGAGAAAGCCTTTCTTCAGAAAGGTTTCTCCCGATAAAAACTCATACACGTTTCTATATACCCGACCGCCTCGGGGTGAGGTTTTATTTGTGACCGTGTATCATAGGTATGATTATATCGTTAGCGAGCAGAAACACGTTGTTACCCTTGAATTCATATATAACGAGGAGCATCCAGAGATACCATTCCTCACGGCTCATAGCAAGCTTGAAATCCAGCTCTTTTATAAAATCCCCGTCGCTTAAAACGTCGAGGCTTGTTATTGTTTCGAGCCTTTTTATGAAGCTTTTCTGTTCTTTGCCGTTCCGCTTGGCGGTATCTTCTTTCTTTAATTCCGATAAATCTGCTGAAATTACGTTGCGGTATTCGGTTATGTGCTTAAAAAAACAGAGCTCCTCGTCATTTTCGGGGAACATATCGATAGCTTCCGTCTCAAGCATACGAATAAGCCTTTTCTTTTTTTCGGAGCTTAGCTGCCTGAAAAGCTCGACCGCATAAGAAATATATTTAAAGCTGAAGCCTTTTCCGTAGCATATACTTAACATATAGATGTTATCGTAAAACGCACCGAAATTTTCCGCAATAAAATCCTGGAGCCTTACAGGGAGGGCGAGTATGTGGGTTATACAGTCCCTGTAGCCTGCCTTATCGCCTAAATAGGCTTCGATATTATACATATCGTTTTCGTTGCTTCCGAAAAGGAGATTGTTGAGATAAACGCCTGTGCCGAAATGGTCGCTCAAGAGCTGGCCGTTGACCTTCGAGAGGGTATAAAAATAGTGAAGTATATCCCATTGTACCTTTTTCGGCACGATTTTATTGTTAAGTCCCGCACAGCAGTAATTGCTTATATCCTTCTGGCTCTTTGATACGGCGTCAGCAAGCGTTGCCTGTGACATATCGAATTCGCCCAGAAGTGACAAAAGCAGGTCGGAAAATTCACAGGGTTCGAGAGGCTCGAAATCGCTAAAGCTTCTCTTTTCATCAATATATTCATCTATAAGTGCCTTAGTTTCGGGGGAGGGCGGAAAGTCGCCGTTTATATAAAGACTTACGGTTCTCTGGCTCTTTCCGATTGCCTTTCCGAGCTCGGCTTGGCTTATTTTAAGGCTTTTAAGAGCCTTTTTAAGATATTCGGCATATATTATTTCGTCCTTCGTAAGCTTGCCGATAGATTTTTCACGTTCCATATTTTTCTCCCGTATAATGTACTATGATAATTATAACAGCACTGAAAAAATAAATCAACAAAAAATCGCCAGAAATTATGTATTGTAAAAAAAGAAGAAATGTGGTATAATAATTCTGAGCTTGCAAAAATTCCTTTTAAAAAGGCATTTTGAACAAATGCAACAATATGAATTGCAAAAATTCGTTAAATTTTTTCTGTAACTTTTTCAAGCTTTTTGAAACTTTTTTGTAAAAAACGGCTACTACTAAGTGTAGGTCGGTTGAAGCGAGGTGAACCTTTTGGGCAACAATACGCTTGACGCCTATTTTAACCAAGTTTATAGCGAAACCTTTTCGTCGGTTTCCCGTTACGTCGTAAGCAAGTGCGGAAGCGTCCAGGAATCCGAGGATATTCTACAGAATATTTATGCTCGTTTCTACCAGCGTATTGCCAAAAAGGGTTACGAGGATATAGAAAATGCAGAAGCTTTCGTTATAAATATTGCGAAATTTGAATGTAAAAATTATTTCAGCTTCATTAAAAAACACAGCAACAGCACTGCTTTTGCTGATTTTACCGAAGAACAGATGGTAGCGGTAGAGGCGGAAATGTCCCGTGAGCAGAAAAGCCTCGAGGACGTCCTCTGCAACAGCCTTGTGGCTAAACAGATCTTCGACGATATCGCAAAGGATGACCCGGTTATCGGTAAGATATTCTATCTGCATTTTGTATGCGATATGAAGCTTGACGAGGTTGCGAAAGCCCTCGACCTTAACCTTTCGACAGTAAAGAATAAGCTTTACCGTACGATTGAACGTCAGAAGAAGAAATTCAACCTCTGACACCCCATACATAATTAAAATACTACGGAAAGGAGGATATGCGTCTTGAACAAAAATGATTTTTATAAAGAGCTTATGTCACAGTACGCTCTTGACCCCGAAAAAATCAGAATGAATGCAATAAAACAGGCTAAGAAGCCCGTTTGGCAGAAGGTAGCAAGCGATTACTGGAAGCCCGCACTTGGTGCCGCGGCGGCTGTTGCCGTTACTGTTGCAGGCGTTTCCTATGCAAGCCGTTCCTCCGCTCCCGATATAACCATAGACCAGGGCGAAGTCCTTTCCGCTTCCCAGCGTCTTATTGAGGCTGAACAGGATTACTACAATCTCAGCAGTGAACAGCCTTATGCGTATATTTATGCAACCTTTATGGAGCCTGTCAGCTATACTGAAATAATTATGGCTCTTTCAGCAGTAAATGACTGTGAAGAAATCGAGATACGTTCTCTTTATCTCGGAACAGATATTCTTACAGACGGCGAAATAACAGAATTCGCTTCCGAATCCTCTGATTCCGACTCGATAATTGCGGCAAAGCTCTTCCTTCCCACAGAATGCTACCGCGATATCCAGGATCTTTCTATCGTATATCTTGCGGAATTCGGTTCCGAAGAAATAAATGATGATACTTTCGTTCCGATAGCTGTTGAAGACGATGACCCTCTCGAAAATGACCATCTCTCAATAACTACCGCTGTAACGGAAAAGCCTGTTGTTACAACAACACCCTTCTCCTTCGACGCTGTGACCGAGACTTCTCCCGAAGAAATCCCCGTTATCGGCGAATCTGCCGACAGCAACACAACTCTTCCCCCTGTTACTACAACCGAGGAAGAAGAGGAAGAGCTTATCGAAGAGGATGAAATTCCTGTTGTTACAACAACGGAGGCTACAACTCCCGAAGAAACAACAACAACATACTACAGAGGCGACGTCGGTCTTCTTACCGAAATATTCGAGCTTAACGTAAAGAACGCTCTCGAAACATATATCGCCGGCAATAACGTAGTAGTTCTTACAAAGGACGAGGCTTATCTCTATACAATAGGCGGTTTCGGCGGAACACCAAGAGGAGAAGCCCTCTCGGTAAGCAACCCGAAGTTCGCATATAAGGGCAATAAGCACATTATCCTTACAGGCTGTCTTGATGACGGCAAGAGAGAAACGATTTCCGTTATAAATCTCGAAACCGATACAGCTTATACTTACGATGCAAGTGCTAATATAGGCAACTGTGAAATAGGCGAAATAAGATACAGCGAGGATGCCGACAAGTACTTCTTAAAGGCTGTTTCGGCTAAGAGCACTCTTATTTACGAGCTTACCGTAAACGGTGGTGTAGAATTCAGACCTCTCGTTGAAATAGAAGCTCCTGTTTCTCTTGCAGGTTATAAGAATGATTACCTTTACTTTACAATAAGCGAAAACAGCGGTCTTACAAGACTCTACAGCTTCAGCTGTGTTGACGGCTCAATGGTTGAGCTAAGCTCCTTCAACGGTGCGGTAAAGCTTAAGAGAGGCGTTGATTTCGAAAGCTTCGCAATCCTTTCTCCTATCGACGCAACAAGCTTTATTCTCGACGCTAACTTCGGAACACTCGTTCCCGCACTCTTTGATGATACCGTAGCAGTTGTTACAGACGGAGGCGAAACCTTCTTCCGTACAAACGGTATCGTATATAAGGTTACAGGTTCAAGCTCCGTAGCCGAAGCAGACAGAATCGTTCAGTTCGAAAAGACAACCGAACAGATTTATATCGTAAACGAAATAAATTCCGAAAAGGTTGTTGTTATCCGTAAGGACGACACAGTCTGGTAATAATTAAACCCTATGCTTCCACAGAAGAGATTAATCTTTTCTGTGGAAGTTTATTTTTATGTAACCTTTTCCTGAAATTACCGTCATAGTTTTTGAAGGGAGATGAAAAAATGTCTCGGGATGAAAAAATCATAGAACTTCTTTTTCAGCGTAAAGAGGACGCTCTTGCTGAAATCCAGGATGAATACGGGCTTTTATGCAGGAAAGTAGCCTTTGGAGTGCTGAGAAATAACGAGGATACAGAGGAATGTCTCAATACGGCGTATCTTAAGGTATGGAACTCGGTTCCCCCGAACCGCCCCGATTCCTTACGGGCATATATTTGCCGTATTGTACGGAACAATGCTTTCGATATGTACGAAAAGAAGAAAAGGGATAGCTTAAAATCGTCTTTTGATGAGCTTTCGGAGATAATAACCGACCCGAAAACTATCGAAAGCTTTTTAGACGGCCGTGAGCTTTCCGAACATCTCAACGTTTTTTTAGAGGGAGAAAAGCCCCTTAACCGAAAGCTTTTCGTAGCGAGGTATTACTATAATATGTCTGTGGAAGCGATTTCCGGACAGTTCGGCATAGGCGAAGCTACCGTAAAGGTACGGCGTTTCCGCATAAGAAAAAGCCTTAAAAAGTATCTTTCAGAAAGAGGTGTTAAAGTATGAAGAACGAAATGTGGAAAAACGCTCTTATGAATATTGATGAAAAATACATAGCCGAAGCGTCGGAATATGCTCCCGAGGAAGAAAAAGCTCCCGAAAATGCTGTCTTTATCGGGAACAGCCCCAAAAACAGCTCCTCACGGAAAAGCTCGGGGAATATATGGTTCGTTGTTGCTTCCGCTGTGGCAGTTATAGGCTGTATTATCGGAGTTAATGCTGTTTTCGGCGGAAAGGAAGCAGAAATAAATGTTTCCTCGCCCTCTTCGGACAAGGTTTATGATACCCCCGAAACCACCGCCGTTTCGTCAGCAACGGAAGTACCCGTTACTACAACAGTACCCATTACTACAGCAGGCTCGCTTACGTATGCGACCACAACTGTTCCCGCTATATCCGAGACCGAGGTTACAACGGTAACATTAGATATAGACTATATTAAATCTGAGCAGGAGAGGATTGATGAGATATTAGCCGAACAGCAGGGAAATATAGGAGAAATAATTGAATCTCTTGAAGAAGAAATCGCCTTGTTGAAAGATTACAAAGAGGCTTTTGAAATGCACATAAGGCATTACGAAGCGGAAATAGACGACCGTGAAGAGATGGTTGATGTATTAACGGAACAGAAAGAAGCGTCGGAATCACAGGAGAGAAAAGAAAATCTTCAGGATGAAATAGAAGCCTTACAGGAAGAGATAAGAAGGCTCGAGGGAGTTATTGACGCTTATAAGGTATCGGCTGAAGACTTCGGAGAGATGATTGAAGACTGTGAAAAGAAGATGGAGGAGTACAGGAAAGAGCTTGAAATTTATGCGGAAGAAACCGAAGCGGTTGAGACTGTAGCCCCCGAGCCTCCTTTCGACAGCGAAACCGCATCCGCTCTTAATAATATGTACTTTGTTTCGCCTGTTGAACGCCCCGACAAGATTACGACCTACTACGGCTATGACGAATGGACAGGCGGAAGCCACAGCGGTATAGATTACGGCTGGGCGGAGGATTGTTACGGTTCGGATATTTATGCTACAGCAGAGGGTACGGTAAAGGAAGTCGATACTCCCGGAACTGCCGACACTATAGGCTACGGGAATTATATCATAATCGACCACGGCAACGGAATAGAAACCTTTTATGCCCATTGCGGTGAGATACTTGCAAAGGAAGGCGAAGCCGTAAAACAGGGGCAGGTTATAGCAAAAATAGGCTCTACAGGCTTTAGCACAGGCCCTCATCTTCACTATGAGTTAAGAGTAAACGGCGAGCCTGTTGACCCGACGCCCTACTTTCTCGTAAGAAGCCCTTGTATTCCTGCTTTAAGCCTTGCTTCGCCTGTTGACAAAGCGAAGGACAGGGTAACAGAGTATTTCGGAGGCTACGAAGGGCATAACGGAATGGATTTCGCCTGGGACGGTTGTCACGGAGCACATGTTTATGCCTCGGAAAGCGGAACGGTTTCCTTTACAGGCTGGGATGACAGGTTAGGAAACTATATAATAATCGACCACGGTCTCGCAAAAACCGTTTACGCACAGCTTAGCAGTATCTATGTAAAGGAAGGACAGGAGGTCGGCAAAAGCGACGTTATCGGCTCTATAGGTAACACAGGGACAGTAACGGGAAGTCATCTCCATTTCGAGCTTATTATTGACGGAGAATACTCCGACCCTATGTTCTATATGTCCGACTTTAACCCCAACGCACAGGGCTGAGTGCTTTTATAGAAATATTTACAGGTGTTTATCGGGAGAAACCTTTCTGAAGAAAGGCTTTCTCCCGAACCCTCTTCCAAAGACTTTTAATATAAATTAAAGAACCACAGGTTTATCCTGTGGCTCTTTAATTTATACTGAAAGTTTTCGGAAGGGAGCCCGAGGGAAAGCCCTTTTTCAAAAGGGTTTCCCTCGGTAACGCCCGAAAATATTTATATAAGAACACTAAGCCCCTTTGTATTGACTTTTTTATGGTAATGTTTTATAATATTATTAAGTTATAACCTATAATTTATAAAAAAACATAAATCTGATACTATATAAAGTAAGCAGAAAGGGTTGAGGTAAAATGAAGATAAAGAACGGATTTCTTCTCCGTAAGGTCGGAGAACAGAATATAGTTGTTGCTATAGGCGATGAAAGCCGTAACTTTAACGGCATTATCCGTCTTAATGACACAGGCTCGTTCCTCTGGGAAAAATTACAGCAGGACATAAGCGAAAGCGGACTTGTGCTTGAGATGTTAAGAGAATATGAGATAGACGAAGCAACCGCCGAGGTTGACGTACACGAGTTTATTGATACCTTAAGAGAGGCTGGTCTCCTTGAATAAAGAATTTAACCTTTCGGAATATGATGAAACGATACGCCTTGTCCTCGAAAGCGGAGGGGAGTTCCGTATCTACCCGAAGGGCACGAGTATGCTTCCCCTTATAAGAGCAGGCAGGGATTCGGTATGCCTCGAAAAGCCGAAGGGAAGCCTTAAAAAAGGAGATATTGCCTTTTATCTCCGTGACAGCGGAGAGTATATACTCCACAGAGCCGTAAAAGCGGAAAACGGACATTATACTATGTGCGGAGATAACCAGCTTATCCCCGAAAAAGGCATCGAAGACCGCCACATTATCGGGGTCGTTACGAAAATATATCGGGGCGATAAGCTTTTAAACCGAAAGGGCTTTAAAAACAGAGCCTATCTCTTACTTTGGAAAAGCTTTTTAATAAGACGTATTTATTTTAAGCTAAGACAGGTTTTCGGAAAGGGACGATAAGTAAATGACAGTAAGCGACAGTGATATGTCTGCTTTAAAATGGATATATAAGGCTTCGGAAAAACAGCGTTTAAGGCTCGTTTTTCTTGTAATCGGAAATACTGTTTTCGCTGTGGCATCGGTATTTTTTGCGCTTCTTTGCAGAAATATCGTTGACGGAGCAACGGATAAAGACCCCGACGCTGTTATAAAAAGCGGTATCGGGCTTTTTCTGATTATAGCGGGAATGCTTGTGCTGAGGCTCTTTTGTAACAGCCTTAACGAGGTCATAAGGGCAGGGCTTGAAAAGGACTTAAGAAGCCGTATGCTTTCTTCGATACTGAAAAAAGAGTACGGAAAGTCTTCCGACTATAACAGCGGTGAGCTTTTAAACAGAATGTTTTCGGACGTTGCCGTAGTGGTTGATGGTACGACGGCGATTCTCCCCGCCTTTGCGAATATGGTTACAAAGCTTATCGGTGCGACAGTTATACTGCTTATGCTGGATTTAAGCTTTACTCTTGTATTTCTCTGTGCAGGAACGGTTATATTCGTTGTTTCGAGGGTTTTACGCAAAAGAATAAAGCATCTTCATAAGAATGTACAGGAAACAAACGGCATTGTACGCTTCTTTTTACAGGAGACACTTGAAAACCGCCTTACAGTAAAGGTATTCGGCACAGAGGAAAAAATGGAGCGTATAAACGAACGCAATCAGCAGGAGCATTACAAGGCACGTATGAAACGCCGTACGATAAGCATACTCGCAAACGGAGGCTTCGGCTTTATTTTCCAGGCTGGCTATCTTTACGCTATCCTCTGGGGTGCGTTTAAGATTATTGACGGGGCTATGACTTACGGTACTCTTACCGCAATTCTACAGCTCGTAAACCAGATTCAACAGCCTTTCGCATCCATATCCGCACTTTTCCCGAAATTTTACGGTATGATTGCGTCAGCGGAGAGAATAATAGAGCTCGAAAACCTTACCGACGAGGAAAAGCCCGAAAGAAAGCTTTCCTATGATAAACTAAGAGCTATTTCCGTCAATAACACAAGCTTCTCCTACGGGGAGAATGATGTAATAAAAAATGCAGATATAAGGATAGAAAAGGGCGATTTCGTTTCCTTTACAGGTATTTCGGGCGGAGGAAAATCAACGTTTTTCCTGCTCCTTTTAGGAATTTATAAGCCCACAGAGGGCGAAATAATCTTTGAAGCGGAGGGTTCCGATTACTATCCCGGCGGGGAAACACGAAGTCTTTTCGCCTATGTCCCACAGGGCAACGTGCTCTTTTCGGGGACGGTAAGGGAAAATATAACCTTTCTTAACGAGACCGCTTCGGAAGATGAAATTGCCGAAGCTATGAGGATTTCCTGTGTAAGCTCCTTTATTGATGAGCTTCCCGACAGGCTCGAAACAAAAATCGGTGAACACGGCTTCGGTATCTCGGAGGGACAGGCACAGAGAATTGCTGTTGCCCGTGCGGTTTTAAGCGGTTCGCCAATACTTCTTTTCGACGAAGCAACCTCTGCCCTTGACGAAGAGACCGAGGCAGAGCTTTTAAAGAACATATCCGAAATCAAGGATAAATCACTTATTATTGTAACACACCGCAAAAAAGCACTTGAAATATGCAACAAGCACCTTGTTTTAAAGGAGGGTCGGATAGAATATGGCGATAGTGAACGAAGCGGAGTATCTTATCCGACTGCTTAACGCTGTAATAAAAAAGGAACAGCCCGAAGAGCTTCCCGAAAGACTTAGCTTCGAGTTGCTTTTTAAGCTTGCTTCCTTTCATAGCGTAGCAAATACTGCCTTTTACGGCATCGAAAAGCTTAAGAGAAAGCCCGAAAGCGAGCTTTTAAAGAAATGGGCAGAGGTAAGAGACAAGGAGATAATAAAGGATATTACCCAGACCACAGAGCTTTACTCTATAATTTCCGCCTTCGATAAAGCGGAAATAAGGTTTATTATCCTTAAAGGCTCACATCTCAAAACCCTTTACCCCCAGAGCGATTTTCGTTCTATGTCGGACATTGATATTTATATTGAGGACGCTGATACGGAAAAGACAAAGACCGCCCTTTTATCTCTCGGCTACGAGATAAACCGCTTGGAACAGGGCGTTCACGATGTTTATTATAAGAAGCCCGTTATGAATATCGAGGTACACAGAGACCTTTTCGGCGAGGGCGGACAGGAATTCGCTCCCATATTTACAGATTTATGGTCGAAGAGCGAGCTTGTGGAAAAGACCTGTTACAATCTTTCTCCCGATTATTTCTTTTCCTATGTCCTTGCTCACGGTATAAAGCACTATGACAACGGCGGTTCGGGCATACGCACATTTATGGATATTTATATCTATCTCAGTAAAATGGGCAGTAGGCTTAATATGGAAAAGATAGAGGAGCTTTTCGAAAGCGTCGGAAAAAAGGAAAGCCTTATGGATTTTATAAGGCTTTCGGAAATCTGGTTCGGGGAGGGCGAATATACGGATAAGTACAGGGAAATGGAAAGGTACATTATCCGGGGAGGCACCTACGGGACCTTTACAAACCAGACGATTATGGAAATGAAAGGAAAGAGCAAGGGAGCATTCCTTTTCGGGAAGCTTTTCCCGAAGCTCAGCTATATGCGTGAGCAGTTCCCCGTACTAAGAAAAGCACCCGTTTTGTTGCCTGTGTTCTGGCTCGTGCGTATGGTAAAGGCGGTCACAGTCAACCGAAAACAAAACGCCGAAAAGCTTAAGGCATTCAGAGATAATTAAAACCAAAGTGCTCTTACAGGAGCGTTATGCGTATTATCGAGGGAAACCCTTTTGAAAAAGGGCTTTCCCTCAAACTCCCTTCCGAAAACTTTCAGTTTAAATTCAAGACCCATAGGGTGTTACCCTATGGGTCTTGAATTTATATTAAAAGTCTTTGGAAGAGGGTACGGGAGAAAGCCTTTCTTCAGAAAGGTTTCTCCCGATAAATACATAATGCTTCTGTAAGAGCACTTAGTTTTACTTGCTCATAGCCTCGAAGGCTACGGCTACAGCTTCATCGGAGATATTACAGCCCATTTTCCATACGGGGACATTTTTTATGACCTTATCGAGAAGGCTAAGAAGCTTATCCATATCCTTTTCGCTGTAGGGTCTTAAGGTCTGGTTAAGGAGGGAGAAAATCGCTTCTCCTTCGTCGAGAGGCTTTATATGGTTCGTTTCGGAGCGGGTAAGAACGCATATTCCCTGTAACGGAACAGCGGTGTTTATATTAAGGTCGCTTTTTCCGCTCCAGGGCGTGCCACAGGCAAAAATTCCGCTTTCCCGTATATATATTGCGGGCTTATCGTCGTTTATGATATGTGCTTTTTCGCCGAAAGCTTTAAGCCAGAGACCTGTGTGGGTGGATTTTCCAGTACCGCTGGGGGCGGAGAAAAGATATGCCTTTCCATCCATTTCTACCGCCGAGGAATGAAGCATAAATCCCCCGAAGCTTAAGAGAGCGGTATAGAAAAGCCTTGCCGTGTACATAAGCTCGGCTTCTGCTTCGGAAAGATGGGGAGCGGAAGCGAGATATTGCTTTATTGCTTCGGGGTTATAGTTAATCGTAATATCTGCTTCGGCGTTTTCCTCTGCCGTATATTTTTCCGAGCGGGAAATCATAATCTCGTGGCGGAAATCGGCATTTACCCGAAGCCCGCAAATTACATAGCTTTTCATTACCCCACAACCTCGAAATCGCCCCAGTCAAGCCCGTCATCGGGCATTGTTGCCTCGGAAAGTCCGATTTTCTTTTCCGTAGAAGAGGCGGTTGTTGCTTCGGTGGCAGTCGTTGCCTCTTCGGTAACTGCTTCGGAGGTTGTAGAGGAGGAGGTCTGCTCCTCTTTATCTCCGCCACAGGAGGCGAGGGAGAGGAGAGTTATTAATGCTAATAATAAAGACAATATTTTTTTCATAGTTCACCTTTTAGTAAAGCTTAACCCCGCCGTTTTTACAGCGGGGTCGGGATTATTTGATTGATTATTACTGTCCCCAGCCGATTGTATCGAAGTCGATACCTGTGTTGGTGCTGTCGGTAAGAGCACCGCCGTTTTCTAAGGACGCTGTAATTACGGGGTCGTCGTTAACGTCACCGCTTGCTGTAATAATATCCTCTGTTGCAAAAACAGAGATTTCGATTTCGGGTTTTGTATAAAATTTCATATTCGATTACCTCCGTTTAAGTTAATACATAATTCTGTAACATTCGATGTCATGAGTTGCAGGAACATTGTTGATAGTAATTGCGATAAATACGCATCCTTCGGGAGCAGTAACGGTTTCACCGCTTGCTACGAGGGAAGTATAGTAGTATTCAGAGGATATAGTTGTAGCTCCGTAGAATTCGCCGTCAACGTATAATCTGAGTTCAAAATCAACCTGGCTGACATTTTTGAGGTCGCTTTCGGTCTTCATGCATACAAATCTGAGGCTCTTTTCGCCGTCTTCTTCAATAGCTGTCTGCATAGTGGCTATGTTTAGCTTGAATTCGGGTTTGGTTAAATCAAATCCCGAGGGTTCAGGAGCGGGTTCTTCAACGTTAACTATACAAGTTGCTGTTAAAGAGCCTACAGTTACAGTAATTGTAGCTGAACCTGCACCAACGCTTGTAACCTTACCGTCTGCTGTTACTGTAGCAACATCGGGGTCGGAAGTTGTCCATACAGGAACGTCTGTGCAGTCAGCAGGTTCGATAGAAAGACCTGCACCGATATTGTTCATATCGCCTACAACTGTATCAAGTTCTGTGGAAATAAGCTCGATAGCTGTTGCGGGAACGGATTCTGCTGTAACGTTAACGGTAACTGTGTTTAAAACGCCGTTGGAAGCTTTTGCTGTAATAACCGCAAAGCCTTCTTCGAGAGCGGTAACCTTACCGTTCTGGTCAACGGAAGCGATTGTGGGTTCGTCGGAGGACCATGTAAGTGTCTGGTCGAGAGCGTCAGTAGGTGTAACCTCTGCTACTAACTGGATAGAGTCGCCTACAACGAGTGTAACGTTTTCGGGAGAAACATCAACGCTCTGAACTTCGATAGGCATAAATGTTACGGTAACTGTAACATCGCCGGCGGGCATTTCAAAGGTATCGGAGTCAGCAGGAACAGCACCGCCTGTAACTGCAATAGTGTCAACTTCATAGCCGGCATCGGGAGTAATTCCGAGAGTTACTATAGCACCTTCTTCGGCTTCTGTTACAGTAGCACCGTCAACCTTAGCAACTACAAAACCGTTTTCTGTATCAGCGATTTCGATTGTGTATGTGGGAGTGGGAACAGGAATTGCGGTATAGAGTGTAGAACCTGTAACTGTTACAGTTTCGCCTGCACCTTCGTTTATAAAGAAGTGTGTACAATCAGAAAAATCTGAGCCGTAAGCTGCAGAAATAGAAGCGTATGTGAAATATGCAACGCCGTTAATAATAACATCGGGAGTTATCTGAACCCAGTTATGACCGTCACCGGAACCCTGTAAAGCGAGAGTGGGATTGCTTCCTGTGAAGGCAACTGAAACTGCAAATTCATCGGTAAGTGTTTCGGGGTGAATTGCAATGCTGTGAGCGTCGTTACATGTGTCTGTTCCGCCTATGTTCTCGCCTACACCTACAGAAACAGCCTGACCCCAGGATGAAGCCTGACCTGTTCCGAGAGCATATTCGTTTGCAGGTAATGTGGGAACAGCCATTTCAATAGTAACGGATTTAATGGTAAGACCGCTGATTGCATCGGTATTATTAGGCATATTAGAAACCTGGTAACCGATAAACTCAAAAGTACTACCATCAGCGTGGGTTGTTAAGTCAAAGGTAAGAGTCTGGTCCTCACCTGCCGTTACCCACCAGTTACTCTGGGTACTCCAGCCGAAGGTACCGCCTGCAACAACTAAGCTTAAGCCTTTCGTGAGAATATTGCTGTCAGCGGCAACGCTATAAGTCATAGTGACGCTTTTGTAATATTCGTTTGAACGTGCTCCGTTATAATTGTAACCGTCGAAACCTGTTGTAACGCTGTAGGTAGTTCCGTCCTGCGAAGCATCTGTCGGAACAGAAGTAACAGTTATCGGAGAAGCTAAAGCTTCAACGCTAACTGTTTCCGCATAGGATGTAACGGTCGCACTTGTCAAAGCTACCGCTCCTGCAAGGAACGAAGCTAAGATTTTTCTTAATTTCATCAGAGTTTAACCTTCCTTTCTTAGCGGAGACGCGGGAAAATGCGTCTTCGAATACGTACTATAATAATACAGGATAATTATAATATATTATTGTTATTCCTGTCAACTTTATGAAAACGATTTCTACGATTTGCACAATATTTTTTTCTCATTTAGGATATTTTAACTATACCTTTATAAGCCAAAAATTCCCTTGACGATAAAGGCGGAGTGTGGTATAATTATCGGGTATAAGTTTTTGAACGATTTTTCCGAAAGGACATTTATATTATGATAAGCAACAACATTCTTGAAGTTATCGGACATACGCCCCTTATCCGTCTTAACCGTATGGTTGACGAGGACAGTGCGGAAATTCTTGTAAAATTCGAGGGTCTTAACGTAGGCGGTTCAATTAAGACACGTACCGCTTATAATATGATTATTACCGCCGAACAGCAGGGACTTATAAATAAAGATACGATTATCGTTGAGCCCACAAGCGGAAACCAGGGCATAGGTCTTGCACTTATCGGTGCGGTAAGGGGATATAAGACGGTTATTATTATGCCCGACTCTGTAAGCGAGGAGAGAAGAATGCTCGTCCGTCATTACGGAGCAGAGGTAGTTCTCGTTCACGATGCAGGCAATATCGGCGATTGTATTGACGAATGCTTAAGAACAGCCGAAAGAATGAAGGAAGAAAACCCCAACGTCTTTATACCCCAGCAGTTCGAAAACCCCGCAAACCCCCTCGCCCACAAGCACCACACAGGGCTTGAGATAGTTGAACAGGCAGGCAAGGAGATACACGGGTTCTGTTCGGGCATAGGTACAGGCGGTACAATAAGCGGTATAGGAGAGACCTTAAAGGCTCTTTACCCCGCAATTGAAATATGGGCGGTAGAACCACAGAATGCCGCAATTTTAGCAGGCGGAACTATCGGAACCCATTTACAGATGGGTATAGGCGACGGAATTATCCCCGAAAACCTTAACCAGAGCATTTACAGCGAGGTTTACATAGTAACAGACGAAGAAGCTATCGAGACCGCAAAGGATTTAGCGAGACTCGAGGGCATTATGTGCGGTATTTCGGCAGGCACAAACGTTGCCGCCGCAAAGAAGCTCGCAAAGAAGCTCGGAAAGGGCAAGACGGTTGTAACCGTCCTCCCCGACACAGCCGAAAGATATTTCTCAACACCTCTTTTTGAGGGAGAATAAGACGGGATGGAAGATAATCCGAAAACGCTTCCCGAACGTAAAAGAAACAGAATGGACGGATATGATTATTCGTTGTGCGGTGCATATTTTGTCACCATCTGTTTAAAAAACAGAGAATGTTTTTTGTGGAAAACCGTAGGGGCGGATATTATCCGCCCGAATAATGCATACGAGTTATCCGAATACGGGAGAATTGTTGAAGAAGAAATAAAAAGAATGGATTCCATATATGACAGCGTATCAGTAGGCGATTATATTGTAATGCCGGATCATATTCATTTAATAATTTTCATTTCAGAGGATATCCGTAGGGGCGACCTGTGGTCGCCCGAAAACGAACGCAATGATACAGCGGAAGCGGGCGACCACAGGTCGCCCCTACATTTAATAAAAAAGCCTGCGTTATCACGCATTATACAACAGTTTAAAGGTTCTGTTACAAAACAAATCGGTTTTCCAATCTGGCAGAAATCATTTCACGACCATATAATACGAAATGAGCAGGATTATAACGCAATTCGTAGATATATTTACGAAAATCCCGAAAAATATCTTTATAATGAACATTCTTCTTGACAAACCCCTTTAAATATGTTAATATACCATTAAATAAATGCGGTGATGAGAGAAAGTAGCGTTTGCGGTACCCTTTTTCAGAGAGTCGGCGGTTGGTGTGAGCGGACAGGGTGCAGATGATGAATTACCTCTTTGAGCAGGTGTTGTGAACTAACAGTAGCAATGCACGGGTACGCCCGTTAAAGCGTCCAGAGGTCTGTTTCAAACGAAGCGGATAAACTGAGGTGGTACAGCGGTAACACGCCCTCAGACTGTTTAATCTACAGTCGGAGGGCTTTTTTATTTATGAAAACAGTACCCGCAAAAACCATACTGCAGAAAAATAAATCGACCGAATGGTTCGGCAACGATTATAATATGAACCTCTACAGAGGCTGTTCACACGGATGTATCTATTGCGACAGCCGAAGCGAATGCTATAATATAGAGAATTTTGACGAGGTAAGGGTAAAGGAGAACGCTCTCCTTATTCTCCGCAATGAGCTTCGGAGAAAAATACGGAGCGGAGTTATCGGCACGGGAGCTATGAGCGACCCATATAACCCCTTCGAGAAAACCGAAGAAATAACCCGCCACGCTTCTGAGCTTATTGACGCATACGGCTTCGGGCTTACAGTCGTAACGAAAAGTACCCTTATAACCCGTGATATTGATATTTTTCAGAGCATAAAGGAGCATTCTCCCGTGCTTCTTAAAATGACAATAACAACCTGTGACGATAATTTATCGAAGCTTATTGAGCCTAACGCTCCGCCTTCGTCAGAACGGTTCGGGGCACTTGCGGAAATGAGCGACAAAGGTCTTTTTACAGGAATTACCCTTATGCCTGTACTCCCATTTATCGAGGACAGCGACGATAATATACGAGGGATAGTAAAAAGGGCTTCGGAATGCGGAGTAAGGATAATTTATCCTTATTTCGGGCTTACCTTAAGAGGCAACCAGAGAGATTATTTTTTCAGCAGACTTAACGAGATTTTCGGAGAAAAAAGCCCAGTACAGCAGTACAGACAGCAGTACGGAGATTATTACGAATGCCTTTCCCAAAGGTCGAAACAGCTTTGGAAGCTATTTGCCGAAGAATGCGACAGGTACGGGATACTATATAAAATGACGGATATTATCCGTGCATATAAACAGGGTTACGAGAATACACAGCTTACATTTTTTTAGGAGGCAAATATGATTTGTGAACCGCTAAGTACAGATTTAGGCGTTCTTGCGGAAATGTACGAGGAATATCATCTGTTAAGATGCCGTACTTGTCCCGATTTGTTCCGTCCGCCCTTTGAGGACAGCTTTTATTTTAGCTGGCTGTCGGAAATTCTTTTATATAGCGACGAGGAAGTGATTGTCAGCGTCGATGAAGAAACTGATTTTATAAAAGGATTTGCTGTTTTCGGGGTAAAAGAGGAGGAGTCTCCTATACAGCGAAAACGCAAGGTCTGTAAAATCGATCTGCTTATAGTAAGGCGTAGTTACGAAGAATCCGGCACAGACAGCGAGCTTATTGAATTTATCAGCAATTATGCAGCAGAAAACGGATGCGTTTCCATCGAATACGGTACGCCCGCAAATAACGCGGCAATCTTTAACAGCAACGGCTTTGAGCCGAAAGAAATAACTATGGAATTAAAACTAAAATAAAAGGAGAAAAACTATGACACTTTACGAAGAATTACAGAGACGAGGCTTACTCGCCCAGCTCACAGACGAAAAGGAAATTTCCGAAATGATTAACGCCGGTAAGGCTACCTTCTACATCGGCTTCGACCCCACAGCAGACAGCCTTCACGTTGGTCACTTTATGGCTCTCTGCCTTATGAAGAGACTCCAGATGGCAGGCAACAAGCCTATCGCTCTCGTTGGCGGCGGTACAGGTATGATCGGCGACCCTTCGGGCAAGTCCGATATGAGAAAGATGCTTACTAAGGAAGATATCGACCATAACTGTGAATGCTTCAAGAAGCAGATGAGCAAGTTTATCGACTTCTCCGACGGTAAGGCTATTATGGTAAACAATGCCGACTGGCTCTTAAAGCTCAACTACGTTGATGTTTTAAGAGAAGTAGGTGCTTGCTTCAGCGTTAACAAGATGCTTACCTTCGAATGCTACAAGCAGAGAATGGAAAGAGGTCTTACCTTCCTCGAATTCAACTACATGATTATGCAGAGCTACGACTTCTATATGTTATTCCAGAAGTACGGCTGTAATATGCAGTTCGGCGGTGACGACCAGTGGGCAAATATGCTGGGCGGTACAGAGCTTATCCGCAAGAAGCTCGGCAAGGACGCACATGCTATGACGATTACTCTTCTCCTCAACTCCGAGGGTAAGAAGATGGGTAAGACAGAAAAGGGTGCTGTCTGGCTTGACCCCGAAAAGACAAGCCCCTACGATTTCTTCCAGTACTGGAGAAACGTTGCTGACGCTGATGTTATCAAGTGCTTAAAGCTCCTTACATTTGTTCCGATTGAAGAAATCGAAGAGATGGAAAAGACAATGGAGGGTGCACAGTTCAACAAGGCTAAGGAATTACTCGCTTTCGAGCTTACAAAGATGATTCACGGCGAGGAAGAAGCAAACAAGGCACTTTCTGCCGCTAAGAGCCTTTTCGGCGGAAGCGGTGTTTCCGAGAATATGCCCACAGATGAGATTCCTGCTGACCTTTTCGCTGACAACAAAATCGGTATTCTCGATTTACTCGTAGCTGCTAAGCTCGCTCCCTCCAAGAGAGAGGCAAGACAGCTTATCAGCGGCGGCGGTATTTTAGTAAACGACGTTAAGATTGCTGACCCCAACGAACAGATTGACTTTGCAGAAGGCTCTGTTATCGTTAAGAAGGGCAAGAAGGTTATTCACAAGGTAGTTAAGGCGTAATAAAAAAGAGCAGTCGTGAGACTGCTCTTTTTTTAGTGAATAGTGAAGAATGAATAGTGAATAGTTAAGGTATCGGCTTCGCCGATGGATTTAAATATGGTTTCAATGTTTTGTAGGGGCGACCTGTGGTCGCCCGATAGGAAAAAGGTCTGATTTTTATATGCTTATTTTTACATCACCAAGAATAAACCCTTCGGCATTCTCAATATTTTCGTAAGGGAATAGGAAGGTAAGGGTCTGACCGTTGCTGAAAAATACGTTGAGGTGAGTATGTACGCCTCCTGCAGGATTTTTTGAAGACCTGGGGAAGCTGAAATTGTCGGGGATAAGTTTTTCGGTCTCCTTTGCGGAATACGACTTGAAATTATCACCGCCGCCTGTTAAGCCTGTCTCATTAAAAGAAACAGAAGCGAGAACATCAGTTGCGATAGATTCGTAAGAACCGTCATATTTTCCCAGTGCGACAGTGACGTAGCTTTCGTATCCCTCGGGCTCGAATTTTCCCTTTATATCGAGAGTGCTTTTTTCTCCGCAAAAGAGCAGGGAGTTGCTCTCGGAGACAAGTCTTGAAGCCTTAGAAACAGAAATTTTGCCGTTTGATATGATTTCAGCGTTTTCTGTGATTTTAAGATTGCCCTTTTCGATTATAAGACTGCCGCCGTTTTCCACGAAAATAGTGCCTTTTACTGTAAGGGTCTTGCCTTTTCTCAGGGTAAGTCTTTTGTTTTTCGGGATTACAAGGGTTTCGTCTTCTTCGATAATAAGGTTTGCGTTGATTTTTACGCTTTTCGAGAGGATTGCGACTTCATCGCTCTTTGAGGGAGCGACAACGTCGGGGGAAACCACAGCTTCTTTATTGCCTGTGCTATCGACGGGAAGCCTGTCCAGACCTATTGCGGCGGAAGCGGAAAGGCCTAAAACAGGCACAAAAATAAGTACCGAAAGAATAACGCATATTATTTTTTTCATTTTATTTTTTCTCCAAGTTGTATTTTTTTACTTATTTTATTCGAAAAATTCTCCGATAGGTTTATTTAAAATCTTAGAAAGGCCCCAAAGTTCAATATCTGTTACTGTTCTTGTACCGCCTTCAATTCTTGCAATAGAACCTCTACAGATATACACCGCGAGGGTTTCAAGCTTTGCTGAAAGAGCTTGTTGGCTCATTTTTTGTTCCTTTCGGAACTTTCTTACATTGTTTCCAACTAAATTTACCTTTTCGCTATCGATAATTCTCGCCATATTTCATACCTCACAATATTCGTCTTGACATAGGACAAATATTATGATACAATACAAAAAGAAAATAACTGTCTTATGATAAGACAAAAAGAATTATAAATAGGAAAAATTAAAAATTATTAGTTTTCGATAAGTTGGTTGTCGTTTTATTGTCGGACAATCCAAGCAGATAGTCAACACTTACTCCGTAAAATTTCGCAAGCTTGACAGCTGTTTCGGCACTTAAAGAAATTTTACCTGTCTCATATTGCGAATATGTGTTTTGTGAGATATGAAGATAGTCAGCAATTTCACGTTGCTTTATATCGTTATCCTCTCTTAAATTCCTGATACGTTCAAATACCATTATTATCACCGATATTTAGTCTTCGCTGAAAAACTTATATGCAGGAACGTCAAGAACCTTTGCAATATCGAAAAGAGTATCGAGGGATACTGTACGTTTTACATTCGGGGCTTCAACCGCACCGATAAAGGCTGTTGACTTACCGATTTCTTCTGAAAGCTCCTCTTGTGTTAATCCTTTTAATTTACGGTAATAAGCTATTTTTAAGCCTAATCTCCGATGCTGCTCATAATGAGTCTCTTTCATATCGCCACCACCTTTTAATATAATTCTATCAAAAAGTGTTGACAATTTTAATTCACTGTATTAAAATATATATTAACTTACAGTTAATAAAATATGCGTTTAAGTAAAAAAGGGGAGAACCGTATGTACAGCAAAGAACAGCAAGAAATACTCGATATCGGCATAGAAGATATGAAAGAAAAATTTGAGTATCTTCTTAAAAATAAAAAAACTATGCTTTCCTCGTTAGAGGGCACCGAATATTATGACGGTTATAAAGAACGCTTAGAAAGATTAGAAGAGGCGTTGGGAAAAATAACGGACGTTAATGTAAAAAAGCATAAAAAGTGGGTCGTAAAACCCGTTAAGATAAAAAAAGAAGGTACAGTCTGACGCTGAATCTCAGACTGTCGATAAACTCTGATTTTATGATGTACAAATTATTCACAGGTTTTGGGGCTTCCGCCCCTTACCCCTGACAACCCTTTTATAAAAGGGTTGAACGAAAATTTTTCATTCTCGCTTCGCTCGGTATTTTAAAGAGAAGAAACTGTTTTGATAAACTGATGGGCAGTCCTTAAGACTGCCCATTTTCTATTAAAGCATAGATTTGTAAAGCTCTGCAATTTCTTCTACGCTTGTGTCTCTCGGGTTGCCGGGACGGCAAGCGTCATCGTAAGCAGACTGTGCAAGGAAGGGGATATCCTCGGGCTTTACAATGTCCTTAAGGTCAGCAGGAATACCTACGTCCTCGCCAAGCTTGCGAACCGCTTCAATAGCAGCTGCACGGTATTCTTCCTGTGTCATGGTTTCTGTGCCCTTAACGCCCATAGCCTTAGCAATATCACGGTACTTTTCGCCTGTAGCTTCAGCATTGTACTTCATAACTACGGGGAGGATGATTGCGTTTGCAACGCCGTGAGGCGTGTCGTATAATGCACCTAAGGGATGAGCCATAGAGTGTACGATACCAAGACCAACGTTGGAGAAGCCCATACCTGCTACGTACTGACCCAAAGCCATATCTTCTCTACCCTCTGGTGTGTTTTCAACAGCACCGCGGAGAGAACGGGAGATAATTTCGATTGCCTTTAAGTGGAACATATCGGAGAGCTCCCAGGCACCCTTTGTGATGTAGCCTTCGATAGCGTGTGTAAGAGCGTCCATACCTGTTGCGGCTGTAAGGCTCTTGGACATTGTTGACATCATATCGGGGTCAACAACTGCTACTATCGGAATATCGTGGGGGTCAACGCAAACCATCTTACGGTTCTTTTCAACGTCTGTGATTACATAGTTGATTGTAACTTCAGCTGCTGTACCTGCTGTTGTAGGAACAGCGATAATCGGAACACAAGCCTTTGTTGTGGGAGCAACGCCCTCAAGGCTTCTTACATCAGCAAATTCGGGGTTGTTGATGATGATGCCGATTGCCTTAGCGGTATCCATAGAGGAACCGCCGCCGATTGCGATTATATAGTCCGCACCTGCTGCCTTGAATGCTTCAACGCCGGCCTGTACGTTTTCGATTGTGGGGTTAGGCTTAATTTCGGAGAAGATTTCGTATGCGAGAGAAGCACCGTCGAGTAAATCGGTAACCTTCTTTGTAACGCCGAACTTTATAAGGTCGGGGTCGGAGCATACGAGAGCCTTTTTAAAACCTCTGCCCTGTGCTTCGGTTACGATAGCGGAGATAGCTCCTGCACCGTGATAAGAAGTTTCGTTAAGAATAAATCTGTTCATTTTAATCTACCTGTCCTTTCATATCTTTGATATGGTTTATTAAGCATAGCTTAAACTACATTTCTATTATAGCAAAAACGCAAAAACAATTCAATATATTTAAATACCCTTTGTGTAAAATATACTATTTTTTCAGTGAAATAACGAAATTAGAAAAATTCTATTGACAAATAGAACGAAAAATGATAAAATAATTAAGCACTCGGAAAGATGGCTGAGCTGGTCGAAGGCGCACGATTGGAAATCGTGTAACGGATGAAACCGTTCAAGGGTTCGAATCCCTTTCTTTCCGCCAGATAAAACCCTGTTTTTTAACAGGGTTTTATTTTTTATACAACCGTGAAAATTATATTTGACAACAACAGATATATGCTATATAATTAGTGTTAAAAAAGAGAAAGGCAAAAACTATGAAATCATATAAAAATGCAAAGGTTAATCCGAAGGCTGAAATGTCGGCTGTAAAGCTTATTTCCGTTTTATTCAGCAATCTCTCTATTCTTGATACCGAGGCCGTACGACGCAATATCGAAGCTTCGTGCGAGGGCGGTATGAGCATTTCCGACAGAACTATCGATAAAAACAAGCTTGATTTTATCGTGGATAATTTCGCTTTTATAGAAATTCTTCTTCTCGGCGATGTTAATTTCAGAATAAATGTAAGACGTTGTATTTTTACAGAAATTACCCTCGACGAAAAGAAGCCCGACGAGGCAGCTAAGATAAGAGCAAAGAACGACGAAGATGCCGTTGCAGCAGGTTTTGTCGCCGAGGAGTCCGCTGAAAAGGTTGTTATTAATTTCAGCAAGTACAACGATTCGGTTTATAACGATACAAGAGACAGGATAATAAAAAGCTTCAGCCTAAAGGCAGGCTCGGAAATAGTTATTAACAGGCTCGTTTCCGCACTTTCCATAGATGATAAAATCGGCGTTAGCTTCTGTGTAAGTAATTTTATGTACTTCTTAAGAGCATTCTCAAAAAATGCCGTGTTTGCAGAGTGGTTCAAGACCGCTGTAAATAACTTCAAACGCGACAACAACATACTAAACTAATAGCCCTCTCATAGAGGTATTTATAGGTATTTAACGGGAGAAACCTTTCTGAAGAAAGGCTTTC
>JAGANY010000057.1 GCA_017624025.1 Ruminiclostridium sp.
AGCTGGCCTCACAGAATTCTTCAAGTTTTTCTTTCTGTTCATCATTCAGAGTATTGTTTAGTTCCTCTGATTTTTTGAGAACATCTAATGTCAGGAGTTCCAGTTCATCACCGAGGTTTTCCATTGGATTATATTCACCTCTGTATATGGTTTTAATAATGTCACTCATCTTGATACCACCTTTCATTTTTACACAACACAATACCACAATCAGTTTTGTATATCTATCATCAAAAGCAACAAAAAGAAAACTTGAACTTTGTGAATGTTTTTGGCTTATTTTGAAAATAAAAAAAGTCTGTGATTTTTGAAAACCACAGACGATTTGTTAATGTTTAACGAAATTATGAGCTTATATTCTACATGACGTAAGTTCGAGTCACATTGGTATTAAAAAACCACCGTAAAATATCTACGGTGGGTGTTTAGTGGTTTTCATTGGATATCGCACCAAAAAACCGCTTAACAAAGGCGTTTGACGGCAAAATATCTAAATCGACCATAAATTATGGAGCTGGGAATGGGACTCGAACCCACGACCTACGCATTACGAATGCGTTGCTCTACCAACTGAGCTATACCAGCAAATAAAAAATTCAATAAAGGGTTGAAATAGGGGCGGAAATATGATAAAATATTATTATGATTAACCATTACTTTATTATACACGTTTTTTCCGATTTGTCAAGTGAGGTGAAGGGTTTTGGAATTGAAAAATAAAATCAAACAGGTAATTCTTCGCATAATATGCGGTATTTTTCTTGTTGCCGTACTTTTCTTTGGCGTAGTTGCTCTTTCCTATTCGGTAAGCGGAGGTGCGCCGAATATTTTCGGAACTTATATATATCTTGTTAAAACCGACGCTTTCGATCTGCTCGAGGACGGAACCGCCCTTGTTGCACAGGGAGTCCCCGAGAAAATTCATCCTTCCGAGATTCAGCCCTGGAATATAGTTGTATTTACCCTCGAAAACGGCGAGCCTGCTCTTGCAGAAGTCCGCTCGAGCGTTCTTGCTGACGGTGTTTATAGCTTTGAGGTTGCGACGGAAAACGGCGTCCTTATAACCCTGTCACAGAGTCAGATACTTGCTATGGGTACAAGCTATTCGAATATATGGGGAAAAATAATTTCCTTTGCTTCATCCCCTCTGGGCGTTCTCCTTATAGCTGTTCTGCCGTGTCTTATAATAATCGTTCTCGAAATAAGCAAGTTTATAAGCCGTACAATGCCACAACCCGAAATTGAAACTGTAAAGAAACAGCTCGAGGTTCCGACCTATACCCCCGACAGCGGAAGAGCAAACGCTATGAATGCTTATAAAAAATCAAGCAGCTCTCTCGATGACAGCATCGGTCTTTACGATGCACAGGTAAAGCCCTCCAACAGCGTAGAGCGTAACGATTTTCTCGAAATCTCGCCTCAGGAAACGCCGCTTTTCTTAGGCCCGAAGCATAAGCCCATTACTATCCAGAAGCGTTCCCAGACCGAGCAGCTGCCTCTTTCACAGAAAAAGCTCAACGAGGCTATTGCAGCGGCAAAGGCAGAGCGTGAAATGAGTCTCGAACGTGAAAAAGCCGTTAAGGAAATCCAGAAAACCCGCGGTGCAACTATAGCAGCCGAAAAAGAACAGGAAGAGTATCTTAAGAGAATACAGGAGTCTGTGAAGAAGCAGCCTGAAGCTGCTCCTAAGACGGAAGCTTCGTCAAAGCCTGCTGTTGAAAAGAAGCCCGATGCTTCCAAGATACAGAAGCCTGTTTCCAAAAAGGAAAAGGACTTTGTACCGGAATTTAAGCCGTCAGCAGTTAAACCGCCACAGCCTAAGCCGGCTGTACGTCCCAATGCTGTACCGCCTAAGCCTGTTTCTGCTGATGATGACGATGATGATTCGACGGTAAAGCAGTACACTCCCCGTAAATCCAGTACAACAGGCACACACGCAACAACGTCAATACCCCGTCTCGACGCTCTTTTGAATGAAGATGTTGACGGCGATTCCTACGATATCGACGATATCCTCGCAAGCCTTGACAGGAGAGGATAAACTGCCTGTACGAAGGCTATAGTTATGGAAACATCTACGAGTATTTATCGGAAGAAACCTTTCTGAAGAAAGGCTTTCTCCCGAACCCTCTTCCAAAGACTTTTAATATGAATTAAAGACCCACAGGGAATTACCCTGTGGGTCTTTAATTTAAACTGAAAGTTTTCGGAAGGGAGTTCGAGGGAAAGCCCTTTTTCAAAAGGGTTTCCCTCGGTAATACTCATAATACTTCTATAAACATAGCCTTCGTACAGGCGGTTTATTATAGCTCTATATATGTAATGAGGTTTTTGTATTTGACAACTATGATGTTTGTATAGATGCCGGATATGCTGCTTGTTTTGTGGTATTCCGACGGTGCGAAGGGATTGCTTTTTATTTCACGGTGCGGGAGTACGATTTTACCGTCGGGAGTATAGATTTCGTGGAAATGCTTATATACACGGCCGTGATGTTTTACGTGTCTCGATACAGAGTATGTGCGGTTTATGGGGATAACGGCTTTAACGGCTGTTGAATCCATATTTTTCCACATAGAGTAGCTTACGATGTTTATGATAAATAAGATTATTGTTATAGAAAGCATAGCTACCGGCAACAGAATCATTTCCCGTTTTCCGAAAGCCAGCATAATTATTTCCAGTAAGATAAGCACCCCATAGGAAAGATAGCTCGGACGTTCAAGGGCTTCGATCTCTTCCTTTTCCCAATCCTCTACCGCTGTCCATTCGAGCGGTTCGGCATGTTCTTTAAAGAGTATGTCCTCTTTGGATTCGTGGGTTATTAAAAGGAATGCGATTCCCAGAACTATAAGGGCAATTACGCCGATTGCCACAAAAATAAGAATATCGGGCTTTGTACTGTCTTCGGTACTTTTGCTGTTGTTTATAAACATCGCAATGATGAAAACCAATAAGGTAACACCAAAAATTATGTCACCATATCCGTGAAAAGGGCATATTAATTTAAGCTTTTTCATAGAAAACCTCCGAACTCCACAAGTTACTTTATCATCTTGAACATACCGGGACCATCCCAGTCGCAAGGCCTTTCTTCAAAGCCTTTTTTCTTGTAAAAAGCAACAGCCTCTTTTGAGCTTATAAGCTCTAAGCTTACGGGACAGCCTTTAAGCTTGTTCTCGTTTATGTACTTTTCAGCACTCTCCATAAGAAGCGAGCCGACGCCTTTGGACTGATACGAGGGGATGACGGCAAAGTCCTTTATGTAAAAGGACATAGCACAGTCACCGAGAAGCCTTAACATTCCAACAGGTTTGTCAGCGTCATATACTGTAAAGGTTGCAAGGGAGTTTTTGAGAGCGATTTTCACCTGCTCCTCAGACGGGGGTTCCCAGCCCACAGAACAGTAAAGTTCGAGAAAAACACTCTCCGTAAGGGTATTTACGCTTACAATCATCATATATACTCCTTTTAGGATCAATTCATACATATAAAAACGGCGGAAACCGGGTCTGGTGTCCGCCGTTAATAAGCCTTGTAGTTAAATCGAAATGGAAAAAGGCGGTAAAGGGTCAAGCGGCACGCTTGTTAGAAGAAAATACGTTCTTCGATATAAGCCTTTACTTCGGAAATCGGGATACGTACCTGCTGCATTGTATCACGTTCACGAACAGTAACGCACTTGTCTTCTTCACTTTCGAAGTCATAAGTAATACAGAAAGGTGTACCGATTTCGTCTTCTCTTCTGTATCTCTTACCGATAGCGCCTGCATCATCGTAATCAACAGGGAAGTACTTGCAGAGTTCGTCAGCAAGAGCCTGTGCAGGTTCAGCAAGCTTCTTTGAAAGAGGAAGCACAGCAGCCTTGATAGGAGCGAGATAAGGATGGAAGTGGAGAACAGTTCTTGTTGTGCCGTCTTCGAGAGCTTCTTCGTCATAAGCTTCTGTTACAACAGCGAGGAAGAGACGTTCTACGCCGAGAGAAGGCTCGATAACGTAAGGAATGTACTTTTCGTTTGCTTCCTGGTCGAAGTATTCGAGCTTCTGACCGCTGGTCTTGATGTGCTGGTTAAGGTCATAGTCTGTTCTGTCTGCTACGCCCCAGAGTTCGCCCCAGCCGAAGGGGAAGAGGTACTCGTAGTCGGTAGTAGCCTTAGAGTAGAAGCAGAGCTCTTCGGGACTATGGTCGCGGAGACGTAAATTTTCTTCCTTTATGTTAAGAGAAAGGAGCCAGTTCTTGCAGAAATCCTTCCAGTAATAGAACCAGTCGAGGTCTGTACCGGGCTTGCAGAAGAATTCG
>JAGANY010000058.1 GCA_017624025.1 Ruminiclostridium sp.
ATTTAACGGGAGAAACCTTTCTGAAGAAAGGCTTTCTCCCGAACCCTCTTCCAAAGACTTTTAATATAAATTTAAGACCCACAGGTTTATCCTGTGGGTCTTAAATTTAAACTGAAAGTTTTCGGAAGGGAGCTCGAGGGAAAACCCTTTTTCAAAAGGGTTTCCCTCGTTAATACTCATAAATACCTTTATGAGAGGGCTTTACTTTTTTAAGCCGATACGTTCCTGGATTATATTGAAGGGGGTTTCGGAGAGACCGCCTTTTCTTGATTCGGGGGTATGGATATAGCGGATAAGGTGTGAACCTTGTTTGGTTTTTATGACGACATCGTAACCGCCTACTCCGAAAAGGAATTTCCGCTCGTCGGCATACACAAAAAGCACATCGTTATAATCGAATATAAGGCTTGGTTTTGTCTCGTCGGGGGGCTTTATCTCGAAATAAACCTCTGTTGCGACGAAGGTATAGGTCTTGCCCGCTTTAAGAACTGCAAGTATAATCCAGAATGCGATTATACTTAGTCCGCCGAGGCAAATAAGAGCAACCATAGCAATTGATGCAGAGCCGTATTCGAGCAGGTCAAAAGCGAAAATTGACTGATAGTGCCTGTTTACAACAACATCAACGTCGCCCGGAGTAAGAACCATATTGTATGCCATAATAAAGCATATAATTGCCCCGATAAAAAAGGCAGAGGTAACTATAAGGCACCATATAATTATAACACGCTCATTTTCATAAGCACAGTTAAAATGTCCTTTTGTACGGAAGCCGAAACGCTCGTTGTTAGGACTGAACGAAGTATAAGCCATACAGTTTTCCTTTCAAAAAACCGCTGATTGTTTTTAGCAGTCAGCGGTTTTCGTTTATTATTCGTAAATATCAGTCTTCTGTAGAGTTGTCTTCAACCCACTTTGCAGCCATAAGAGGCGAGAGAGTGATATTGAGCTCCTTGCGGTCTGTGTCGAACATAACTTCGCCGTTAGCCTTGCTGTCGCCGCCGAGGATATCGTAAGTAATCTGTCTTCTGTATGTAATGTGGCAGAATAAGAACTCAGGCGGAATATTATCGGCCTTCTTTATTTCTTCGAGCCATTTAACAGGGGACATACCGCCGATATTTATGTCGGTAATGAGCCAGCCGCCTGCAGCTGCAGCGTCATTCGCACATAAGTAGAGGGAGAATTTAAAGAGCTGTTCGCTGTCGTGGGTAAGAACTTCAACTTCAAAGTTCTTAAGCTCGAAGCTGTTGATAACTCTCGATTCAAAACCACAAGCAGAGCAGTTTCCGCCGTAGCCGAAGAGCTTTCCGTTAATATCCTTAGCGAAATAGTTCTTATAAGAGCGGTTTTCACGGTACTTGCTTATTTCCTTACACTGTTCTCTTAAGTAAGCGAACTCCTTGCATGTAATTGTAGGAAGGGGCTTAAGGTAGTAAGGAATCTGGTCGGGAATAAACTTGTTAGGTTCTTCCGCTGTAAGATAATGTGCACTTAAGCGGCTGCCTGCTTCGCCTGTGATGATATATTCGGCAACATCGGCGAATTCGGGCTTTGTATAATCGCCTCTTAAAGCGATATACTTCTGTGTCTTTTCACGCCATTCGGGAGTAATTTCTGTACCGATTTCGATAATCTTGATAATCTTGTCATCTTCGCCGATAAGAGCGATTCTGTCAATCTTAAGGTCACAGATATACATCTTTTCCATACGGTTGAAAACGGCTTCCTCAGCGAGGTTTTCGTTTACAAACATTTCGGAAAGGAGCTTCTTGTCGAATGCGAAGCGGCACTTATTATAGGGGAAGTCGAATACTCTTCCGTCAAGCATACCGCACTTTATGAGAGTACCTGCGTCGCCGATAAGGTCGAGCATCTCAGCATTGGAAACAGAGGGCGGAATCATAAACTGCTTGTTGTATGCACAGAAACGATAACGCTTGTTGATATCGAGCTGGAGGGTAATCTTACCGCCCTGTTCCTTAATTTCTTTAAGGAAGGTCATAGTATCCTTACCCTGTGTAAAGCTGTTGATAATCATAGAAACTACTTCGTTGTAGTTCTGGTGTGTGTCGAAGCGGTTCTGACGCTTCTGGATAGTGTCCATTGTGTTCTTTAAGTTGCCGATATTCATCTTGGACACTTCGTAATGCTGCTGTTCTTCGCCGTGAGAAATATAGAACTGGTAGTACTTCATTACGATTTTATAATCTTCGTAATAAATCTCGTCATACATAGCGAGAAGCTGTTCGAGTTCGTCTTCGTTGTGGACAACGTTATCCTTAAGGAACTCGCTTGCCATCTTCTTGGCGGGGGAGCTGAAGCCGTAATAAAGCTTGTTGTCGGAGCGGTTGGGGGAGGCCTTTGAATCTACATAGATAACCTTTCCGCCGTGAGTAAATTCGTAGAGATACTCACGTCCGCCGGGCTGTCCTTCGCCCTTTTCCCAGTTATATGCTACGTAAAGAGTCTTGTCACCGTCATCAGCAACCTGTTCACGGAGAGTTTCGAGGGCGTTCGTTACATATTCTGTGTAAGCTGTTCCGTCGTTGTGACGTTCCTCGGGAACACCGTCAGCAACAGCCTGGAAGCCTGTTTCCTTTAATGTTTCGTAGGGAACGGGAGCAGTCTCGCCGGGGAAGATAAGAGAAAGGCTGTTCTGGAAGCCGTTTTCAATCTTCTTGCCGAATTTGCTTGTGTTTACGAAGTTCTTGAAGAATTCGAAGGCATAGGACTTCGGGAAAAGGAAGTAGCGGTCGCTGTTTTCGGCTACAGGCTGCATAGCGAGTACAAAATACTGGCTGTATGCCTTAACCATAGCGGCAAGATCCTTTTCAATCTTTTCGGTTACTTCGTTTTCACTATCGTGACGGATACCTGTTCTGTGAGGTGTGATATAATCGTTGGGAACGCTTATAAAGAAAGCGGAGAGATGCTCGTCGATAAATGCTTCGCTGTTTTCCTTGTAAAGACCTGTAAGCTCGTAGGTAGAGAAGTAGTTGTACTTGTTACAGAGGAGCTTTACAAGCTCAGCACGCTTTGCGTTTGCAACAGCGTAAGGAATAAGGTAGGAGAAGCCGTCGTTTTCGTAGCAGAGGAAGTCGATAACGCTCTTGTTGTTCTGCATAAAACGGATAGTCGGGTTCTTGTCCCCTTCCTTATGGTACTGCATTATCTTATAGATAGTCTTTAATTCGTCATTAACCTTAACGGCAATATTAAAGGTACGGTCCTTCGCTTCGTCACACTTACCCATACGGGTATCCATATATTTCTTACGGTTAAAGGCGAAGCAAAGCTCCATAAGGCTCATATAGTTACCCTTCTTTTCGGTAAGGGTAAGGTAGTTTTCCATAATTTCCTTGAACTCGTCGCCACGAACCTTAAAGATAATTTCGGTACCCTTGAACTGTGAGCCGAAGAGGTCAAGTTCTAAGATTTTAAGGTTACCGTTATCGTTCTTTATCTTGAAGCTGAAGTTGTTGGACTTTAAGGAGAGCCATTCTACGTTAAGGAATACGCTCTTAGCACCGACACCGAAACGGCCTTCTCTTGTACCTGTTGTATCACGCTCGCCTCGTCCGAAGCTGAGGTAGTAGAGAATTTGTTCCATAGTAAAGCCGACTTCGTTATAGGAGAGGCTTATCTGGTGCTGGTTTGTGGAAAAGTTCATAAGAACTTTTATGTCTTTTGTTTCATAGTGACAGCCGAAGGTGTTCTGTAAAAGTTCGCGGAGGATACTTTCCTTCGGGTAGTCATTGATGCTTAAGAGGGTATTGAAGGCAGTTCTGCCGCTGAATACTTCGTTAAAGTATTCTTTTAAAGGTTCGCTGTCGGAAGAACCTGTAAAGAGGGCGTTCTGAACCTTTTTAAGAGCGGCTTCCTGTTTTTCACGGTCATTTGAAGCGTGACCCTCGTAGAAGTCGCCTATGTGCTGTTTTAATTCGCGGGCCTTGGCTTCGCGTTCTTTTGTTTCTTCATAGCCCATCTCAGATCACCCCTTCGTTATATGCTTTAATCATTTCGTCATAGGAACCGCCTAAGCCGAGCTCCTTATGCCAGTAACGCCAGATATTATAGATAACCGACGCCTTCATAGGATCGGAAAGGCCGGAAAGCTCGCTCTTTACATAAACGAAGCCGTCCTTTCCGCTTGTCATTTCCTTTAATTTTGTTTTCGCACGCTCTACGCCTACGAGATAAGGGTTACCGCTTAAAAAGCCTGCAAACTTCTTGTATTCTTCGCTTTCGGAATAATGACGGGGAACGGTCTTAAGAGCCATATTTTCATCGAAATATGTAAAGCCGTTCTTAATTTCATCAACCTTAGCGGAAACGGCAGAAAGAAGAGCTTCCTTATTAATTTCCTTTTCGGCAACAATATCTCTTACGCCGAGGGCGTTTACGAGAAGACCGAGCTTTTTGATTGAATACTCGTTGGTCTTAGCGGCAGTAGTAAGGTTTCTTGCGGCAGGGATGTTATAATCGAGCTTAAAGCGGGATATAACGTCGAAGCTTGAACCTACTGCTCCGGTATAGTCGGCGATATACTTTATATCAGCAAGCATATCGGCAATAAACTTATCAGCACCTC
>JAGANY010000059.1 GCA_017624025.1 Ruminiclostridium sp.
TCGAGGGAAAGCCCTTTTTCAAAAGGGTTTCCCTCGGTAGTACCCATAAATACTTCTATTAGGACAGCATCCTTAAACCTCTCTGCACATTTTCTGTCAGAGATATTTTTTGAGTTCGTCTATGGTTTTTTTGTAGAGTTCTAATGCTTCGGGGTGATTGCTTCTTATAAAAGAAATCTTTTCTTCGGTATTTTCGCCTGCCTGGATGCTCTTTCCTGCAAGCTCAAGCTCAAGACATTTCTTAGAAAGCGTTTCAGCACCGATATTGAGAGAGTTTGTCTTAAGTCCGTGAATGTTTATAGTATAGTTTTTCCAGTCCTCGGCTTCAATGAAGCCTTCGAGCTCGGCTTTCTTTTCATCCATGTCCTCTATAAACATCTTTGCGATTTCCGCGTAAAGTCCCTTATCATTGGCACAGTACGAAAGACCGAGAGTGTAGTTTACGAGGGCGGTTGCTTCGGCTGTCTTTTCTTCCTTAGGGCTTTCGTCTGTGTCTTTAAGACTTACAAGTTTTTTCGGGAGATACTTTACAATAAGCTGTTCGAGGGTATTTCCGTCAACAGGCTTACTTAAATAATCATCAAAGCCTGCTTCGATATACATTTCTTTTACGCCCGAGACCGCATTCGCTGTAAGGGCGATAACGGGAGCGTTTTCACACTTGTTGTCGGTCATTTCCTTAGAATACTTAAGGGTTTCGATACCGTCCATTCCCGGCATCATATGGTCGAGGAAAATAATATCGAATTTCTTTTCTCTCATAAGTCTGAGAGCGTTCTCACCGCTCTTCGATACGGTAACTTTAACCTCTGTTTTCTTTAAAAGATTCTTTATAACGAGAAGGTTCATATCGTTATCGTCAACTACAAGAATATTCGCTTCGGGAGCAGTAAAGGAAGCGGAATATTTCTTCGACCTGGTGTGTTTTTCGCTCTTCTGGAAATCTCCGATAACCTTGCTTGAAAGAACCATCTGTTCGAGGGTAAGAGTAAAGGTAGAGCCTCGTTCATAAACGCTGGCAACCTTTATATCACCGCCCATAAGCCCTGCAAGTCGCTTCGTGATAGCGAGGCCGAGACCTGTACCCTCGATATGTCTGTTGCGTTCCATATCGAGACGCTGGAAGCCTTCGAAAAGACCGTTAATATCCTCTTCCTTTATACCGATACCTGTATCGGAAACGGCAATCTGAAGAATAACGGTATTTATATCCTTTGTGGGAAGGGCGTCAACAGCAAGCTTTACCGAGCCTTTAGGAGTATATTTTACGGCATTATTGAGGAGGTTAACGAGAACCTGCTTTATTCTTGTATCATCGCCGTAAAGCATATCGGGCGTATCCTTGTCAACGGAAATGTTGAAAGCGAGCCCTTTCTGTTCAGCCTTTATCTGAATCATAGTTATAATATCGTGGAGAAGAGAATTAAGGCTGTATTCGTGTTCGGTAATTTCCATTTTGCCCGATTCGATTTTCGAGAAGTCGAGAATGTCGTTTATAATAGAAAGAAGGCTGTGGCTGGCACTTTCGATATTCTCTGCATATTCAAGTACCGTTTCGTCCTCGCTCTCACGAAGAATCATTTCGTTCATACCGATGACCGCATTAATAGGAGTTCTTATTTCGTGGGACATATTTGCGAGGAAGTCGGATTTTGCTTTGCTTGCGTTTTCGGCGTCGATTTTCGCACGCTTGAACTCTTCGCTCTTCTGTGCCTTTCTTTCGGCTCCCATAAGATAAAGAGTAATAATTACGAGAAGGAGCCAGAGAAGACCGAAAATCCAGAGTACGAGAGGAATAATGAGGGCGTTGCTTCCTAAGGCTGTTTTCGTGGGGATATAGCCCATAACATACATATCCGTATATTCGGTTTCGGAAGCGAAAATAATGTTGTCGCCCATAGATTTGCTTCGTGCCGCCGCACTGCTTCGCACATTCATTTTTTCTTTTATTTCAATAACAGCTTCGGCGTTTTTTTCTTCGTTGAAGAATTCGGAATTAAGGGTAGAATCCGAGCCTTCGAGGATGATTTCGCCGTCTATATTTACAACAGCGTATCTGCCGTCCTTGCCTATTGACGAAATATTGAGCTTTCGGTTGTAAACCTCGCTGTCATAAAGCTTGAAAAGAGCGTATTTTACGTTTTCGCCGCTATAAACGGGAACAGCGAATAGAATTTCTTCGTTGCTGCTGCTTACTGATGGAGTACCGTGAAGAGCGTCGAAGAAACCGCTGTATTTTGTGAAGTCGATTCCGTAGCCGTCGGTAACCTCGCCGTTTATTTTTATAACGCCGTATTCTACGCCTTCTTCAGCCTTGAAGAACTGGCTTAGCTTACCTGTTTCTGTATCGACAAAAACCGAAGCGTCGTTAAGATTATCCAGTTCTTCCGAAAAGCTGTTGCTTATAAGCTGTGATATGATTCCGCTTTCATAGGCGACAAATTCTTCTGTATGGGTGTTGATAATATCACCAAGCTTCCAGCCCATAAGAACGCTTACGATAGCGAGAATAAGAGAGCTTATTATAACTATGGGAAGAGAGCCCTTTATACGTCTGAGATAGAAAAATTTACTCACAGATTTCTACCCCCTCTACATACCAGTCAAGCTTGCTTAGAAGAACGATGTCGCTTATAGCTTCGTCTTCTCCGCAACGGAGATTTCCTTCGTTATCATATATCTCGCCGGAGAAAATTTCCATACCTGCATATATCCTTGATTTCGCTGCCTCAACCTCGTGGAGCGTATCTTCGCTTACAGCGGGAGATATTTCGGAAAGTCCCACAACTCCTGTGCCCATACCGAACCAGTGACGCTGAACACAGTTGGGGTCGCCCTGTACAAATTCACGTATTATCTCGTAATAAAGGGATTCCCAGTTCCAGACTGCCGAGGTAAGGTGTTTTTCTGAAAGCCCCTGGCTTGCTTCGTGGTAGCCTATGGAAGAGATACCCTTTTCGTCTGCAAAGCGGGAGATATAATCTCTGTTCTGGTGATAGGTTATGATATCGACGTTTTTGCCGTCTATGAGCTTTTCAGCGGCAGCGGTTTCCTTTTCCTCGTCTTCCCATACGCCTGTTTCAATGACATTAACCGTAGCTTCGGGATTAACGCTTCTTACGCCTAAGGTAAAGGCGTTTATACCTCTGTTTATTTCGCTGTTCTTCATAGCAACAACATAGCCGATTTCGTTGGTCTTTGTTTCCATTCCGGCGATAATACCCGTAAGGTATCGGGCCTGGTACATTCTTCCGAAGAAGGAGGTCATATTTTCTGCATAGTATTCAGCGGAAATTCCGTAAAAGGCGATTTCGGGATATTCGTCTATAACTTCCTTTACTTCCTCGGGATAACCGTAGCTTGAGAGGATAATCATTTCTGCACCCTGTTCCACAAGCTCCTTTACCGCTTTTGCACAGTCGCCTGTGCCTTCGCTTATATTTTCTTTTACCAAAAGCTTTGTATCGAGCTTTATACAGGCTGCTTCAACGCCTGTATAATGCATACCGTTCCAGCCGTCATCGTGAGTGCTGCCTGTGATTATAAGACCGACCTTATGCTTTTCCGAAAGGTCAAGCCCCATAACAACGAATGTGATGATTATTGTTAAAATTATTGTACCTGCAAGTACAAGAAGGAGAGGAAGTTTTTTATGTTCATTCTTCATTCTGTTACAACCCCCTCTACATACCAGTCAAATTCGTTAAGCATTACATTGTCTGTTATATTTTCGCCTTCGCCGATTCTTAAATTGCCCTCGTTATCGTAAACAGGGCCGTAGAAAACATCAAAGGTTCCGCTAAGAATCATATCAAGCCTTTCCTGTACGGCTTCCGCTGTACCGTCCTTAACATTTTCTGTCAATGGTGCTAAAGCAATGATGCCTGTTTCAGCACCGTCCCAGTGATGTGTTCCCTCAAATTTCCCCTGGAGACATTTAAGGAGATGAGGCGTATAGAATTCTTCCCAGTTCCATACGGCGGCGGTAAGGAAAGAAGATGGATAATACTCGCTGTTGTCTCTGTTATAGCCGATTGAGAAGATACCTTTTTCTTCGGCTATGCCTAAAGGAGCGATAGAGTCAACGTGCATAGTAAGTACGTCGATATTATGCTTTTCGAGAAGAGCGTTTGTTGCGTTTTTTGCCGCCTCGTCGTCTGTCCAGGCGTCAGTCCATTCAACATATACCGTAGCGTCGGGGTTTACGCTTTTAACTCCGAGAGTAAATGCATTTATACCTCTGTTTACTTCCGAAATAGGCATAGCAGCAACATATCCGATTTCGTCTGTTTCAGTCTGTAAGCCTGCAACGATGCCTGTAAGATAGCGTATCTGGTAGATTCTTCCGAAATAGGTTGAAAGGTTCTTGCCGTAGGAAATACCTGTAGCGTGGAAGAAATAGATTTCGGGATATTTTTTTGCGGCTTCAACCATAGCGTCACAGTACTCGAAGGTATCTGCAACGATTATTTCACAGCCGCCGCTTATAAGTTCTTCTATTACCCCCATAACCTCGTCTCCGGAAACGGACTCACGGCAGTTTATGGATAGATTAAGCTCTTCAGCGGTTTTTAAAAGATTGTCATAGTGGGACTGGTTCCAGCTTTTATCGTCTTTCGGGCCTACGAGAATAAGACCTACGGGAGTAGCGTCCTTTGTTATTTCCGTATCCTCTTCATAAGCGGAAATAAATATAATTCCCGCAACGATTGCTATTATAAACGCTATAGCAATAATAATTATTTTTTTCATCAAAAATCTCCCAACTGCATATATTCTGGATTATTATACCATATTAAAGCAAAAAAATCAATATAATACCGTACTTTATTATTTTTTTCTGATTTTTTGAAAATGTCATTATTGACTTTTGAATAAAAGGGTTGTATATTTAATACAAAGCAAACTGTTGTTATAGTCATTGATTCTAAAAAGCGTGCGGTAAAAATACGTATAGAACTTATGAAAGGCGGTAAAATATGAGTAATATAATTCTTTCGGGCTTCGACGGAAAAAATAATTCCGCCCGCATTGTTACGGAAAAAATAAGCATTCCCTGTGATAAGCTTATACTTCCCAATGACAGGGAAAAGTCCGCTGAAATGCTGTTGAAAACGATAAAGGAGAAAAACGCTTCCTGTGTTGTCGTTTTAGGACAGAAGCCGCTTATAAAGGATAAAATTGCTGTTGAGCCTACAGCCAAAAAGGATGGAGATATGCTCCATACACCTATGGATTGTACAGTAACAAAGGAGATTATCGAACGGTACGGCTGTAAGGCATATATCTCGAAGGGATGTGGAAATTCTTATTGCAACAGCATCTATTACGAATGTCTTAAAAGCGGAATAAACTGTATTTTTCTACATATTCCGTCTGTTGATAACATTTCAGATAAGGCGATTGTAATTAAAGCGATAGAGGGCTATCTGTCTGAACTGGGACAGGTTCCCTGTATGCTTTGAAATAATAGGAAAGGGACAGAAAAATATGAGTAAAAAGCAACCAAAATGGCTCGATGATGCGATTTTTTATGAAATTTATCCACAGTCCTTCTGTGACACAAACGGAGACGGCATCGGAGATTTCAACGGTATTATAAGCAAGCTCGGATATATAAAGGAGCTTGGATGCAACGCAATATGGATGAATCCCTGCTTCGAATCTCCTTTCGGAGACGCTGGCTATGACGTTTCGGATTACTATAAGGCCGCTCCCCGATACGGCACAAACGATGACCTTAAGCGTCTTTTTGACGAAGCACATAAGCTCGGTATGCACGTACTTTTAGACCTTGTTCCCGGGCATACCTCCTGGGAGCATAAATGGTTCAAGGAATCTATGAAAGCGGAAAGAAACGAGTTTACCGACCGCTATGTATGGACAGACAGTATATGGGAAGAACCCGAGGGAATGGGCTGTATAAGAGGCATATCCGAAAGAGACGGCTCCTGTGCGGTAAATTTCTTTACCCATCAGCCAGCCCTTAACTACGGTTTTTATAGACCCGACCCCGAAAAAAAGTGGCAGCAGTCCGTGGATGACGAAGGGCCTAAGGCGACTCTCGAGGAGCTTAAGAACATAATGCGTTTCTGGCTCAAAAACGGCTGTGACGGGTTCCGTGTAGATATGGCGGGCTCTCTCGTAAAGCACGATGAAGACGGAAAGGGCACAATAAAGCTCTGGCAGAACGTACGTGAGTTTCTCGATAACGAGTTTCCCGAAGCGGCAATGGTTTCCGAATGGGGCGAACCCGACAAGTCTATACAGGGCGGTTTCCATATGGACTTCCTGCTCCATTTCGGTCCCTCGCATTACAACGACCTTTTCCGCTGTCCCGAACCGTTTTTCTCTTCGAGAGGAAAAGGGGACGCTTATGAATTTGTCGAAAAGTATAAGGAAAACTATGAGAAATCGGATAAAAAAGGCCTTATCTGTATCCCCTCGGGCAATCACGATATGGACAGACTTGCCCGCCACATTCACGGCGATGAGCTTAAAGTCGCATTCGCTTTTCTCCTCTCTGTTCCCGGTGCTCCCTTTATTTACTACGGCGATGAAATCGGAATGAACTATGTTGAAAATTTAGCGTCGGTTGAGGGCGGTTACGGAAGAACAGGCTCACGTTCTCCTATGCAGTGGAACAGCGGTAAGAATGCAGGCTTCAGCACCGCCGAAGAGGATAAGCTTTATATAAAGCTTGACCCTGATATGAACCGTCCCAACGTAGAAAAAGCGGTTTCGGATAAGGGCTCTTTGTATAACGAAATAAAGAAGCTTATTTCGGTGAGACAATCCTATGAAGCACTTAAGAGCAAGGGTGGAATTGAATTTATCTATGCCGAAAAGAATAAATATCCCCTTGCGTTTTTAAGAACATCAGACAGTGAAAAAATACTTGTTGTAATTAATCCCTCGGGAAGAGAAGCGTCTTTCGAGAGCGGACTTGTTCCCGCCGAAGTACTGTATAATTTCGGAGAAAAAATAACCTTTGAAAACGGAAAGATAACCGTTCCGCCTGTGTCAGCGGGATATTATAAAGTGAATAATGAATAGTGAATAGTTAAGGTATCGCCTTACGGCGATAAATTTAAATAAAGCTTTATATAAATGTTATTTATAAAAGGATTTATTTTAATCTTTCATCGGAAATTTTTTTTCATTTTCTGAAATAATAACTATCAAGAGGCAGTCGTTTTATGGCTGTCTCTTAACTTTTTTATATATTGATTTTTTGCGTATTGCTTAAAGATTTCTGGATATAATATGTGATACGTAAAAGAAAAAACATATCCACAGGAGGAAACGATTATGAAAAATAAAAGAACGATTGCCTGTATGCTTTCCTTTGCCGTTCTCGCGTCAATGGGACTTTCGGGCTGTAGAAAAAAGGAAGAGAACAACGATACCAACACAGGAAATCCCCCTTCATCAGGTAAGGCAAACGTTATAGTCTGGACGCCCGAGGAGGTTGCGTCGGTTACGAGAGAAAAGCTTAACAGCTGGCTCTCGTCACAGGAACAGTACAGGGATAAATATACCATTTCCGTATCGGCTATGGGCGAGGGAGAAGCGGCAACACAGATGCTTACGGACGTTGAAGCAGGTGCAGATGTATATAGCTTCGCCCAGGACCAGCTTGCCCGTCTTGTTGCGGCAGGAGCACTTTCTTCTCCCGGCGGTAAGTTCGAGGAAAATATAAGGAACAATAACGACAGCGGTTCGGTAAGTGCGGCAACTCTTGATGATAAGATATATGCTTATCCCGAAACCTCGGACAACGGATATTTTCTTTATTACGATAAGTCTGTTGTAACCGACCCATCAACCCTTGAGGGAATACTTGAGCAGTGCGGCGAAAAAGGAAAGAAGCTTTATATGGATATCCAGTCGGGCTGGTACAGTGCTTCATTCTTTTTTGGCACAGGTGCCGACTGCTACTATGAATATGACAAGGACGGAAATGTAACGGGAGCGGTATGCGATTACGGAAGCGAGGAGGGTCTCGCTGCCTTTAAGGGCCTTGTAGCTATGGCGTCGCATCCCGCATTTTCACAATCCACAGGCTCTGACGCTGCCTTATTCAATCCCGACGGCGGTACAGCGGGAGCGGTTATTTCCGGTACTTGGGACAGTGCGGTCATATCGGAATATCTCGGCGAAAATTACGGTGCGGCAAAGCTTCCCACCTTCAGCGTTGATGGTACCGAATACCAGCTTGGCGGTTTCGGCGGCTTTAAGCTTGTAGGCGTAAAGCCCCAGACCGATTCGGATAAGCTTACCTTCTGTCATCTCGTAGCCGATTATCTTACAGGCGAAGAAATGCAGGCTGTACGTTTCGAAAGCAACGGCTGGGGACCGTCAAATGTCAATGTACAGGAATCGGAAGCGGTTCAGTCGGATATAGCCTTATCCGCTCTTTCCGAACAGCTTCAGTACTGTGTAGCACAGGGTCAGTATCCCAACGCATTCTGGACGCTTACCGAAGCCTTCGGCACAGATATAAACAGCGGTAAATACGAAAATGCTTCGGATGAGGAGCTTATGAAAGCACTTGATGAACTCGAGGCGGAAATAAAAAAAGCGAAGTAAAAGCTAATGCGTATTGCGGCAGGCAATCGTCTGCCGTAATCCGCCGCTTCGGAAAAATACAGTATATGTGCTTTTCCGAAACAGCGGAAAAAGCGGAAAGGAAAAATAAGGAATGAAAAAACTCAGCGAGCTTGAATATCTCGGACTTAGCCCCTCGAAGAGATTCGGATATGATTTTTCTGTCTTTTTGAGAAATCTCCCTGTGAAGCTTTCAGGCTTCCTTAAAAAAATACCTTTGGGATTATGGAGGATAGTTTTAACTGTCACAGGGTTTTTAAAGGAGCTTGGCGGTATATTTATAAAGGGTGATTTTAAGACAAGGACTTCCTTTTTCGTTATGGGCTTCGGACAGCTTTTCCGTCATCAGGTCGGCAGAGGTATTATTTTTCTTTTAATGGAAATAATATTTATCGGCTTTATGGTTTTCTTCGGCTTCGGCTATCTTTCCGATATGGGAAGTCTCGGCGAGGTTGCGGTAGAGAGAACGATAAATGAGTATGGACTTGAAATACTTACTTATAAGGATAACAGCCTTAAGATTCTTCTTTACGGAGTTCTTACGATTTTTTTCATTATCGGGTTTATTTATACCTGGGTAATTAACGTGAAACAGAACGGCACCGCACAGAAGCTTATTGAACAGGGTATAAGACCGAAAGGCTTTAAGGCTGATATAAAATCTCTTGCCGATGAACAGTATTATAAAACTCTTCTTGCGGTACCGCTTCTCGGGATTGTAGTTTTTACGGTTATTCCTATATTCTTTATGATTTTAATAGCCTTTACGAATTACGATTATTCACATCTCCCTCCCGAAAAGCTTTTCGACTGGGTAGGCTTCGAGAACTTCCGTACAATGCTTTCAACGGATATTTCGGGCTCGGGTAAATTCGCCTATACCTTTCGTGAGATTCTTATATGGACTCTTATCTGGGCACTTGTTGCGACTTTTTCAAACTATTTTCTCGGTATGTTCGTTGCGATATGTATTAACCGCAAGGGCATCAGATTCAAGAAAGTCTTCCGTACGATTCTCGTTATGACTATTGCTGTGCCACAGTTTGTATCCTTGCTCCTCGTATCAAAAATGTTTGCGGACGAGGGCATTGTAAACAGCTTTCTTCTTAGCCTCGGAGCAATAACCGAAAAAATAGGCTGGCTTTCTACGCCTAATCTTGCGAAAATAATGGTGCTTGTAATTAACCTCTGGGTTGGTATTCCTTATCTTATGCTTATTGCCACAGGCGTCCTTATGAATATACCTGCCGACCTTTATGAGAGTGCGAAAATAGACGGTGCTTCGGGGATAAGACAGTTCACAAAAATTACGCTTCCCTATATGCTTTTTGTAACAGGTCCATATCTTCTTACAAGCTTTACAGCGAATATAAATAACTTCAACGTTATCTACCTTCTTACAGGCGGAAGACCGAAGACCTTAGCCTATGAGGGAGGAGCGGGAAGCACAGACCTGCTTATTACGTGGCTTTATACGATGACGGTAACGAACAACGATTATAAATTAGCGGCAGTAATAGGTATTCTCGTGTTTATAGTTGTAGCGGCAATATCCCTTGTGGTTTATAATCTTTCTCCCGCAATAAAGAACGAGGAGGATTTCCAGTAATGGTAAGATATAAAAGTAAATCGGGCAAGGAACGCTTTATACTCGGCTCGATATATGTTTTTCTTATAACCCTCTGTGCAATCTGGCTCATTCCGTTCATCTATCTTGTGTTTCAGGCCTTCAGAGGCGAATCTACAGCGATGGTGACTTATGTTATTCCTAAGGAATGGTCCTTGCGGAATTTTGAAATACTGCTTACGGAAACGAAATTTCTTCAATGGTATTTCAACACTCTCGTTATCGCTCTTGCGAATGCGGTTTTACAGACGATTATCGTTCTCTGTGTTGCCTATGCCTTGTCACGGATGCGGTTCAAGGGCAGAAGATTTATTATGAACGCGATGCTTGTTCTCGGAATGTTCCCCGGGTTCCTTTCTATGATAGCGACATATTTTATCCTTAAGCTTTTCGGGCTCACAAGCGAAAACTCTGTACCGGGTCTTATTCTTATATATGCCGCAAGCTCGGGTATGGGATATTATATTGCGAAAGGCTTTTTCGATACGATACCGAAATCACTTGACGAAGCGGCAAGAATAGACGGAGCCTCACGAAGCAGAGTTTTCTTCAGAATAATAATGCCTATGGCGAAGCCCATAATCATATATACGATTATGATGGCATTTATTGCTCCCTGGGGAGATTTTATGTATGCGTCCCTTATTTCGTTCGGACACGAGGACGCTTATAATGTTGCGGTAGGGTTATATAAATGGCTGGATAAAGAGCATATAAACAGCTATTTTACAATTTTCTGTGCAGGCGGACTATTTGTATCCGTCCCCATAACAGCACTGTTTATGTCGCTTCAGAAATACTATGTCGAGGGTGTTACAGGCGGAGCGGTAAAAGGTTAAGGAGTGATTTTTTTTGGCAGAAGTAAGTCTCAGAAATGTAAGAAAACAGTACGAAAACGGTTTTGTGGCAGTTCATAGCTTTAATCTCGAAATAAAGGACAAGGAGTTTATAGTCCTTGTAGGGCCGTCGGGCTGTGGAAAATCGACGACTTTAAGAATGATAGCAGGGCTCGAGGATATATCCGGCGGAGAAATAATTATCGGGGAAAACGTAGTGAACGATATGGAGCCTAAGGACAGGGATATTGCTATGGTGTTTCAGAATTATGCTCTTTATCCTCATATGAGCGTTTACGAAAATATCGCTTTCGGTTTAAGGCTCCGTAAGGTTCCCAATGATGAGATACACGAAAAGGTATGCAATGCTGCAGAGATTTTAGGCATAACCGAGCTTCTCGGAAGAAAGCCGAAACAGCTTTCGGGCGGACAGCGTCAGCGTGTCGCTATCGGGAGAGCAATAGTACGTGTGCCGAAAGTATTTCTTATGGACGAGCCTCTTTCTAACCTTGACGCAAAGCTTCGTAACCAGATGAGAGCGGAGATAATAATGCTTCGGGAAAAAATCCAGACTACCTTCGTTTATGTGACCCACGACCAGACGGAAGCTATGACCCTTGGAGACCGTATAGTTATAATGAAGGACGGCTTTGTTATGCAGGTGGGAACTCCGCAGGAGCTTTTCAGCCGTCCGGGAAATATCTTTGTTGCGGGCTTTATCGGAACACCGCAGATGAACTTTTTTGACGCAGTTCTCAGAAAAAAGGGCAACGAATACAAGGCATATATAGGAGAAGCGGAGATTTCTCTTCCGTCGGACATTCAAAGGGCGGTAGAAAGGCTTTCGGCTGTACCCGAAAAGGTTACTTTAGGAATACGACCCGAAAATCTTATTATCTGTGATGATAACGCACCGAATTCCGTCCGTGCGGAGATAAAGGTTACGGAGATGATGGGAAGCGAAATTCATATTCACGGCGAATGCTTCGGCAGTAAAAAGGTTATTATTAAGGTACAGGCCTCGGATATGACGGAGGAGGAACAGACGGAGCTTTTAAAACGCAGTTTTGTTTCCTTTACCTTAAGAGAACGGACGATTAATCTTTTTGATGTTGATGACGGGCGGAATTTAGCGGTAGAAAATGCTGTGCCTGTGCCGAAAAGGTAAAAAAGAATATAACAAAAAATAACGAGGTGTATTTGCTCCTTCCGATTTTAAAACTTAATAGTCATAGACGGCAGATTTTTGCCGTCTTTTTTTATTTATCTATTGACAAATATAAAAATAGGTAGTATAATGCCTATATAAGCAGTATATTACCTATTTTGGAGGAGCTATGTACGATTTTGAAAAAATGGATAAAAGGCTTATAGCCTATGTAAATATCTTTATCTGTGCCAACAGGCTGCAGGCTATTATGGACGGAGGCTTCGAGGACATTACTGCAAAACAGTGGCTTGCTATAACGATGATAGACGCCTTTCCCGAACCGCCGACTTTAAAACAGATTTCGGAAATGTCAGGAGTAACACACCAGAGTATGCGTCAGATAGTTGACCGCCTTATAGCGAAAGGCTATCTCGAGGTTGTACCCGATAAAAAGGACAAAAGAGCTATACGCCTTATAAAAACGGATAAGGTAAACACCATCCGCACAAAGAAACCGGGACAGGATATGAGCTTCGTATTCAAGCTTTTTGAATGCCTCGATGAAACCGAAACAGAGATTTATTGCAATTCTCTAGCTAAGCTTTGCGAAAGACTTAGCGAGCTTAAGGAGGAGTTCGATGAAGCGGATTAAGACGATACATATATTATCTGCCGTTGTTATTATTCTTCTTTTTATAACAACTCTATACGGCATTTTTTCCTATAACACGTCAAAAACCTTTGAAGCCTTTAACCAGTACGGTGAGAGCATAAAAATGTGGGGGAGCGGTATTTACGCCCGTGACAGTTATTTTAAAGCACCTATATTTATTGGTACAGATATTACTGTACTTGTAATCGGTATTCCGCTTATGATTTATTATACGGTGCGTGATATAAGGAAAGCCGATAAAAAGAGCCGTCTTTTACTTGTATCGTTATCAGCGTGGATATTATATTATTCGATGAGCCTTTGCTTCGGAGTAACATATAACAAGCTTCATCTTATCTATACCGCTCTCTTTTCCTGTTCGCTTTTTTTATTTGTTACAGGTATTTACGGTCTTACGAAAGAAAGCTTTTCAATTAACAAATTCCTTTTGGAAAAGAAATATACTGTATTTCTTTTTCTTTCCGGTATATCTACCTTCATAGCGTGGCTTCCCGATATAATTTCTTCCTTTGGAAGCGGAACATTATCGCTTATCGAGGTATATACTACTGAAATAACATATATTCTTGATATGGGAATAGTAAGCCCGATTGCATTTATATGCTTTTTTCTTATCCGTAAGAAAAATTCCTTCGGAGCTGTTCTTCTTTCCGTGCTTATAATCGGAATAATAATAGTGGGGCTTATGATGATTTTCCAGACAGGAGTTCAGATTTCGGCACAGATAGATGTTCCCATACCTGCACTTATAACGAAATCGCTTATCTTTCTGCTTCTCGGAATTTACGCATTCATACTCGGTCATAAATTATATAAAACAATAGGAGAATAAATATGAAGACAATAGTTGCATACAAATCAAAAACAGGTTACACAAAACGCTATGCACAGTGGATAGCGGAAGAGCTCGGCTGTGACATAAAGGAGAACCCGACGTTTTCCGATATATCAGATTATGATATTGTTATCTACGGAGGCGGAATGTATGTAGGCGGACTTAACGGAGTAAAGCTTATTACTAAGAATTTTGAAAAGCTTTCGGGAAAGAAGCTTGTGCTTTTTGCCGTTGGCTCGAACCCCGGAGCAGATAAAGATATAATTCCTTTCTGGAACAGGATTTTATCTCCCGAACAGCAGAAAACTGTGGGTCATTTCTATCTTCGAGGAGGCTTTGATTTCTCAAAGTGCGGAAAGGGCGATAAAATACTTATGAGTATGCTTAAAATGCGTCTCGAAAAGCTTGAAAATCCAAGCGAGGATGAAAAGGGGCTTCTGGAAGCTTATGATAATCCCGTCGATTTTACCGATAAAAATAACATAAGCGGGCTTATAGCTTTTATAAAGAACAATCAGTAAAAAAATACCCGAAGCAAAGATAATCTCTGCTTCGGGTATTGTGTTTTTTATTATAATTCAGCCTTTACAGCGTTCATTAAAATCTGTTCAACATCAGCCTTTTTAAGTCTTACAAAGCCCCAGGTCTGACCGTCGCCTATGCCGAATTTTTCAACAAGCACAGGTATATCTTCTTCTTTGGCACCAAGCTCCTCGAAATTAATAGGCATACCGATTTCGTGAAGGAATTTTCTGAAACGGTAAATACCTTCGAGAGCGGTAGCTTCGGGGTTTTCGAAATTCATTTCACAGCCGAAAACTCTTACTGCCATCTGTGCGAAACGCATAACATCGTGCTTGTAAACGTGCTCCATCCAGGCGGGCATAACCACCGCAAGACCTGCACCGTGAGCACAGTCGTAAAGACCCGAAAGCTCGTGCTCGATGCCGTGGCTGTTCCAGTCCTGGCTTCTGCCGACGCCTACAATATCGTTGTGAGCTACTGTACCTGCCCACATAATATTTGCACGTACATCGTAGTTTTTAGGATCCTTTATAGCACGGGGAGTTTCCTTTACCATAGTAAGAAGAACTGCTTCACAGAGTCTGTCGGTAATTTCTACTTCCTTTGTGTTTGTAAAATATCTCTCGAAAACGTGCGCCATAATGTCTGTGGCACCACAGGCTGTCTGGTATGCGGGGAGAGAGGTTGTAAGCTCGGGGTTAAGGATAGAGAATTTAGGTCTTAAAAGGTCAGAGCCTACGTCTCTTTTAAGACCGCCCTCTTCCTTTGTAACAACCGAACCGCCCGAGCCTTCGCTTCCAGCAGCGGCAATCGTAAGAACTGTTCCGATAGGAAGAGCCTTTGTAACGGAAACCTTCTTAGCGTAGAAATCCCAGACATCGCCGTCGTATAAAACGCCGATAGCGATACCCTTCGAGCTGTCGATACAGGAGCCTCCGCCTACGGAAAGGATAAAGTCAACATTTTCCTTTCGGCAAAGCTCAATACCCTCATAAATAAGAGTATCACGGGGATTAGGCTTTACGCCTCCGAGCTTTACGTAAGGGATACCGCTCTTTTCGAGGGAAGCGGTTACTCTTCCGAGAAGACCTGTTTTTTCGGCGTGAGCGGAGCCGTAGTGTACAAGCACCTTAGTACCGCCGTATTTTTTTACAAGCTCGCCACAGTTTTCCTCTGTGTTCTTTCCGAAAACAAATTCGGTAGGGCTGTAGAAATTAAAATTATCCATCTTTATTTACCTTTCCTTTCAGTGTTTTTTTATAGAAATCACCGATTATTTTCATAGCCGGCTTTGCATATACTCCGTAACCGCCGTTGGAGTCAGCCTTGTTTTCGGGATAGAGCTTTCCGCTCCAGTCCCATATAGCGAAACCGCTTATCCAGTCGCGTTTTTCCGAAGCCCTGAACATAGCGTCGTACCAGTCTGCCTGTCCCTTAAGGTCAATTTCACCCTTTACCGACCAATCGTTAGGAACGTTGTTTGAGCCTTCGGTTGACATACATCCGCATTCGGCAAAGAAGAAAGGCTTGCCGAATTTCTTTACGACCTTTTCAATTCGGTCGAACTGGTTATCTATATCATTTATGGGATAGTAACCGCTGGAAGAAATCACATCAACACAGTCCCACCATTTTACATTATGCTCCTGGTATTTGTCGGTGTTGTAAGAAACGGTTCCGTTATAGACGCTTCTTATATCCGAAATAAGCTTACGCCACTCCTTTTCTCTTCGTTCCGACTGTACCATTTCACAGCCTGCAATAAACATATCGCATCCTGTCTTTTCGGCAAGCTCCGCAAAATGAAGCTGGAAGTCGGTATATGCCTTGAACCAGTTGCACCATTTCGGTTCACAGGGAACGTCCTCGTCGAAAAAGTTTATATGTGCTCTCCAGGTTCCGTTGCGACAGTTAGCGGTAGGCTTAAGTGCAACACGTACGCCCTTGCTTTTGGCGTAGGCAATAAACTCCGTAAGCTCCTCGTCCGACATAGTTGCTTCCGAGGTAAAATCTATGGTTTCGGACTGAGGGGTATCCTGTAGGCCGTTGGGAACGAGAATGATAAAATCTGCATTTGTCCCTTCGAGCATCTTTTCGAAGCTTTCTCTTGTCTCGGGGCGTGAGAGTGCTCCTCTTGGTGCGAAGGGTGCAAAGGTTACACCGTTTATATATTTCATAGCGTTATTTCCTTTTCTTGAAAAAATCTTTTCTTATTATACATAAAAGTATAGCATTTATCCTTTAGATATGATATAATATACTTATATAAAAATCGTAAAAATCTCTTTTCTGAGAAAGGAAAAAAGTATGCATTATCTTTTTGAACAAAGCGACGTTCTTAATACGCCTGTGGAATGTTTTATTTTTGATACAGCGGAGAATATGTTTCCCGTAAAGCCCCACTGGCATTATTTTATAGAAATGATATATATGCTTGAGGGTACGGCCCAAATGAATGCGGATAAGGAGACCTTTGTTGCTGAGGCAGGGGATATGATTTTGTTTAATTCCCGAAGCGTTCATTCAATTTACTCGGCAGGAAGCGGAAATATAAGATATGCGGTTATAAAATTCGACGTAAATACCCTTAATTTAAATTCTCCCTATATCCCGAAATTAAGAAGCATTTTTAAAAGTGCGTACCAGAAAAAATGCCCTGTATTTTTTGGTTCGGAGATAAGCGGAAAATTCTCCTGCAACGATATATTTATGACCTGTGTCGATGAGATACAGAACCGTCGGTACGGCTTTGACCTTGTTATAAAATCGAAGCTGTACGAGCTTATTATGAGTATAATAAGATACTGGCAGGAGCTGGGCTTCGTTATCGACAGCGAGATATTTGCGGAAGAAACAGAGTATGATATTGCGTCAATAACCGAGTATATTGACAACCATTTAAGCGAGGGCATTTCGGTAAACGATATTGCGGAAAAATGTAAACTAAGCTACTCATGCTTTGCTAAGAAATTCAGCGAGTATTACGGAATGAGCTGTAAGGAATATATCGAGCTTATGAGGGTTTATAAAGTCGAGGAAATGCTTTTGTTTACGGACTTTGACCTTAGCTTTATCGCCCAGGAAACAGGTTTCTGCGACTGCAGTCATATGATAAAAAGCTTTAAATCCCATAAGGATATTACCCCGAAGCAGTTCCGCTTAAACAGTAAAAAACGATAATTTTGTAAACCGAAGCTTACATTTTTAGTAAAAAATAAGTGCTTGTAATTAACTTTTTTTCGTGTTAAAATTTAGTCAATGAAGGTGAGGTAAATAAAATGCCGATGAATGTATCAAATCTTAAAAAGCTCAGAAAGACAGCAAAGCTTACCCAGGAACAGGTTGCCGAACAGCTTAACGTTTCGAGACAGACGGTAACGAAATGGGAATCGGGGGAGTCGCTTCCCGATATTGATAACTGTATCCTTTTAGCAAAGCTTTATAATGTTACTCTTGATGACCTTGTAAAATACGCAAAGGACAACAACAACAGCACAGCGCCTACGGGAAAGCACATGTTCGGTGTACTTAAAATAGACGAAAAAAACAGAGTTATTATTCCCGACAAGGCACTCGAAGTTTTCGGACTTAAAAAAGGCGATAAGCTTCTTCTTATGGGCGATGAAACACAGGGTCTCGCAATGGTAAAGCTTAATAGTTTCCTCGCCGCAACAGCAGAGATAATGAAGGTTATAAAAGAGACCGACCCCGACGAAGAATAAGAAAGGAAAAGAAAAATGTACGCAGCAGAAATACGTTCTTTAAGAAAAGAATATAAGAATATTACAGCAGTAAATGATGTTTCGTTCAATATTGAGGATGGCGAGGTTCTCTCCCTTTTAGGTATGAACGGTGCAGGAAAAACGACAATAATAAAGATGCTTTCCTGCCTTACAAAGCCTACCTCGGGCGACGCTCTTATATATGGTAAAAATATTCTTACCGACCCCACAGCCGTAAAGCAGCTTATAGGAATTTCTCCACAGGAAAACTCCGCCGCAAATAATCTTACCGTAGAAGAAAACTTACGTTTTATGTGCGGAATTTACGGCTTAAGCAAAGAGAAGACCGAAGAGAACGTAAAGCGTATAACTGAAGAATTTTCTCTTAAGGAAAAGCTTAACCAGAGAGCAGGAAAGCTTTCGGGAGGCTGGCAGAAAAGATTAAGCATAGCTATGGCTCTTATTACAGAGCCGAAGATATTGTTCCTCGATGAGCCCACATTAGGACTAGACGTTGTAGCGAGAAGAGAGCTTTGGAAAATAATCGAAAGCCTTAAAGGAAAAATGACCATAATTGTTACAACACATTACTTAGAGGAATCGGAGCATCTCGCCGACCGTATTGTAATTATGAAGGACGGAAACCTTAAGGCTATGGGTACCTTAGAAGAATTACAGAAGCTTTCGGGCGAGGAAAAGCTCGAGGAGATATTCCTTAAAATATCGGAACAGGCGTGAAAGGACAAGAGAAATGAAAAGTTTGATTTTTGCACAGAGAAATTTTAAGGAGCTTATACGTGACCCTTTAAGCTGGATATTCTGTTTAGGCTTTCCGATTGCGATGCTCCTTATAATGAATATAATTAACGAGAGTATTCCCGAAGAGGCAGGGATGACCCTTTTCGAGCTTAATAATCTTGCTCCCGGAATAGAGGTTTTCGGACTTACATTTATAATGCTGTTTGCTTGTATGCTTATTGCAGGTGACAGAAAGGACGCATTTCTTTTAAGGATTTTTACCTCTCCGATGAAATCCACGGATTACATACTCGGATATATTATTCCTCTTATTGTCCTCTCTTTAGGACAGATAGCTATAACTATGATAGCCTCTCTTATTATGGGAGCAATAACAGGCGAAAGCATAAATATCGGAAATATGCTTTTTTCTATGGCTGCTCTTATTCCCGCTGTAATGATGTTTGTGGGCTTCGGAATACTTTTCGGAACTCTCTTTAATAAGAACGCCGCTCCCGGTCTTGCTTCAATCATCATAAGCTTTTCGGGTATTTTAGGCGGAATCTGGATGGATGTTGAAACTATAGGCGGAGCACTCGGAAAGTTATGTAATGCTCTTCCTTTCTACCACGCTGTAAAGTCAGCAAGACTTGCATTTTCGGGAGATTTCACAGGCAGTCTTATCCAATCGGGAATTGTACTTATCTGGGCAGTAGTTGTTATAGTTCTATCGATAGTGGTATTTAAAAAGAAGATGAGATTTTAATAATTCTCTTGAGATAATCGAGGGTCGCAAGCAAAAAAGTTTTCGCTCAAGCCTTTTTCAAAAGGCTTGTCCGGGGCAAGGGGCGGAAGCCCCAAAGCCTTTGAAAGCTTTATACCCTATAACGGCAAGAAACTAAAAAGCGTCATTGTGAAAAACAATGACGCTTTTTTGCATTTCAGTAGCCGTTTCGGGCAGGTTACGTAAAAGGTGCTTGAAAAAGAAAATCCGATATGCTATTATAAGGACACAGAGGGGTGATAGCTTGAAAATAACAATTGACATTGATGAAAATATAAAGGATACAGAAATCATAGTAAGAAGCAAATCTCTTAGTCCCGAAATCGAAAAGATAATTGCTTCGCTCCGTATCCTCGACAGGAAGATAGCTGTTGAAAAGGCTGACGAATCATACATACTCGATGTTTCGGAAATCGTATATATCGAGTCTGTTGACCGTAAGACCTTTGTCTATACGAAGAACGACTGCTTCGAAACGAAGCTTCGTCTTTACGAGACAGAGGAACAGCTCTGTCAGAGCGGTTTTTCGAGAGTAAGCAAGTCCTGTCTCGTACAGCTCAAATTCATACGCTCGCTTAAGGCGGAGCTTAACCGTAAGCTAAGGCTTACTTTAGAAAACGGCGAACAGATAATTGTATCAAGACAGTATGCCGACGAACTCAAACACAGACTGGGGGTAAAGTAAATGGAAAAGAAAAAAGGAATTCTGGGCTTTCTTTCACAAACCTTTATGCTTTTCGGAATAATAGTTCTTTTAATGAGCATATTCGCTGTAATTTTCGGAGACCACGCAAAAGAGGTTTCAACAATTTTTTCACTGGGCAGTAAGGGCCTTTCAATCGGAACACTTATACAGTTTCTTTCCGCAATAGCAATTATCTGTGTTCTCCGATTTGTTTTTATGACCGATACACTTATAAAGAAAATGCCCGTTACGTTAAGAATAATTCTTATGTTCGTGAGCGTTATCATAGTTATAATAGGTTTTGTTTTCGCTTTCGGCTGGTTCCCTGTAACAGAAATAAGGGCATGGGTAATGTTTGTGCTGTGCTTTATAATAAGCTGTGTTATAAGCACGTTGGTATCTGTTGCTTCCGAAAAGCAGGAGAATAAGAAGCTTGAAGAAGCACTTAAGCGTTTTAAGGAGGAACAGTAATGAATGCTATTTCTATAAACGGTATCACAAAATCATTCGGAGATAAAAAGGTTCTCGATGATATAAAGCTTGATATAAAAAAGGGCGAGATTTTAGGGCTTTTAGGCCCTTCGGGTGCAGGAAAGACAACACTTATAAAAATCCTTACGGGACAGCTTTCGGCTGAAAGCGGAAAATCCGTTATAAACGGCACTGATTCACAGAAACTTTCAGGAAAGGATTACAGCGGTTTCGGAATTATGATGGATAATTTCGGAGTTTATGAGCGGCTTAGCTGTTTCGAAAATCTTAAGATCTTTGCAAGAATTTACGGCATTAAGAACGACAGGATAAACGAGGCTTTAGAAAGCGTCGGATTATCGGGCGATAAAAAAACGCCTGCCTCGAATCTTTCAAAGGGTATGAAGAGCAGACTCCGACTTGCCCGCGTTTTTATGATAAACCCCGATATACTTTTTCTTGATGAACCCACAAGCGGACTTGACCCCGCAACAGCAGACGAAATACAAAAGCTGATACAAAATGAAAAGGAAAAGGGAAAGACAATTTTTCTCACAACACATACAATGACCGAAGCAGAAAAGCTCTGTGATAACGTAGCGTTGCTCAGCGACGGAAGGATAGTTGAATACGGAAATCCTAAAGAAATATGCCGTAGATACAATCACCAGAAAAAGCTTAAAATTCATCTTACCGACGGAACGGAAAAAGAAATTCCGCACGATGAAAATTCAGCAGAAATAATTTCTGAACTTATAAAATCGGGCAGGGCAGAAACTATCCACACAACAGAGCCCGACCTTGAAACGGTTTTTATGGAGCTTACAGGAAAGGAGCTTACTGCATGAAAAATATAACTGCCGTTTTCTTGAAACAGGTAAAGGAAACATTCAGGAATAAGGCGATACTTATTCATTTCGTTATGTTTCCCGTATTGGTTATAATTATGGAGAACGCTATAAAGCTTGAAAATATGCCCGAGCATTTCTTTGTGAAGCTTTTTGCGATAATGTTTGTGGGAATGGCTCCTCTTATCTGTATGTCCTCAATTATCTCGGAGGAAAAGGAGAATAATACTCTTCGTGTGCTTATGATGAGTAATGTGAAGCCCTTTGAGTACCTCATAGGCGTCGGGACTTATGTATGGATTATGTGCATTATAGGTGCGGTTGTTTTTGCAGTATGCGGAGGCTACAGCGGTAAGGATTTCTGTGTATTTATGCTGGTAATGTCTGTTGGAATTCTTCTTTCAGCACTTACCGGTGCAGTAATCGGCATATTCAGCAAGAATCAGATGTCGGCTACCTCGGTATCCGTTCCTGTAACAATGGTTTTCTCATTCCTTCCTATGCTTTCTATGTTCAATGAAAGTATCGAAAAGATAGCAAGAGTAACCTATTCACAGCAGATGAGCCTTCTTATTAACGGAATAGGGAATACCGATATAAGCGTGGAGAATATTGCGGTTATCGGAGTAAACTTTCTTATAGCAGTAGTTCTGTTTTGGGGAGTATATAAGAAAAAGGGACTTGAATAAAAAATAAGCTCTGTAGGGTATGTCCTATAGAGCTTAATTTTATATTAAAAATCTTTGTAAGCGTATTCGGAAAAAAGCATTTTTTCTCGCTTTTTATTCCTCACTAACCCCGTAAATCCCCCCGTGACAGCCTGTCGCAATATATACTCTTCCATACTGTCTGAAATCTCCGTCCATAGACGAAACCGAACCGAACATCTGCTTGCCGGTATTTATCTTCGCCCAGCTTTCGCCTCCGTCGGGACTGCGCCAGAAACCGTATTCTCCGAAGAGAGTACCGCTTATAAAAAGCATAGGAATTTCGTTGTCGTTAGCTCCGAAGCCAACGGTTTTTACAAAGTCGCCTTCTTCGCTTATGCGTTTTGAGGAAGCCTTATAGCCTCCGAATTCTACTCTCCATAAACCGTTGTCGAGTACGGCAATATAACAAATTCCCTCGCTTTCGGGAAGAAAACGTATCTCTCCGAGCTTAAGCCCGTCAATTCCCGACATCTTACAGAGAGGGAAATTTTCGGGGGTTTCGATACGGTAAAAGCTTTCGCCCTTGTCACGGCTTACATAGAACTGACCGTTGTCACCGAAAGCATAAAAGCTGTCGGGAAGAACTCTGTCCGAAAAGATTTTGAATGCTTCTTCGCTTTCGGAAATATCGTTGTTTTCGAGGTCATAGATTTTTATTTTCGTAAATTCTTTCGTTTCGGTATCATATCTTACCGCCCCGAAAGCAGGTATATTCTGCCAGTTATAAGCAAGGGTCCAGAGTATTGTTTTTCCATCTGCGGAAATCGCTGTCCAACCGCTGTTGGTGTTGGGGTGTTTTATTCTTTCTATAGCTTCGTCAAGCTTTTCAGACATTCCGTAGGGATAGCCGATATTGATGAAGCTGTCTCCTCCGTCATCGGTATAGATAACTCCGCCCTTTGTCTGTCCTGTCCAGTTACCCCTTGCGGTCGAAACGAAAATATCGGGGTTTTCCTGTGCATAGTCGGCGTTAAGACAGGTTATATAACGATGATTGTTTTCGTCGGCAAAGGAGTTTTCACAGGGGTTGTCAAGGTCTCTGAAATTAAAGCCTCCTAAATCTCCTACAAGGTCAATAACCTTGTTCTTGCCCTTAGGAATGCCGTAAATATTCATATGAACCGTTTCTTCCATTCCGAAGCTTAAGTCGGTAACAACAGGCTCGGTCGTAATATTTCTGAGAGCAAAAGGTCCTGTGCCTGTAGTAAAAAGTCCGAAATCGGGGTTGAATGGGTCAAGCTTGAAACAGCTCATCCAGTGAAGCGGAACTCTTCCGCCGTTGTATTCGGGCTTCTGGTAGGGAACCTTTATATCGTATCGGTCAAGGTCGGTGCTCTTAATTATTTCGTAGCTCTTTCCGCTGTCCTTTGAAATAAATATTCCGTCGCCGTGTCCGCCTACGCTGCAGACAATGATATAATTCTTATATACATCAATTCCGCCTAAACCAAAAGGAAGCTTTCTTTTTTCGTTTTCATCGCTGAAGCCGTCAATAACAGGAGTAATATCTTCACTGAAAGAGACCTTTCCGTCTATAATGTCATAGCGGAAAAGACGTCCGTCAAAACCGCCTCCGTTATCACAGGCGAAGTCATTCCATCTTCCCCAGGGAGAAGTTCTGAAGGAATGGATAAAGGTTATATAGAAGCTTTCTTCGTGGAGCGTGATATTATAAGGTACAAATCCGTTATGCTCACAGCGTATATCGTTGAGGGGCTCGGGCATATACATTTTTTCAAAGCTTTCGCCCCTGTCATAGCTTACGTAAAGTCCGTGTCCTCTGTTATTTTCATTGGCGGTAGTTTCGCCTGCTGTTCCGATAATTATAATATCCTTTTCGGGATGAACGGATACAAAGGTAATATTATCGTCGGGGAAGGAAAGCCTGTTCCAGCTGTCGCCCATATTCTCGGAAACCCATAATCCGTCTTCCACAGAGCCGAAATAAAGCCTGCCGTTTTTGAAGGCTAAGCGTTCGCCTGCTGAACGGGAAGCACAGTTTCCGTTGCAATGGAAGGGTACAGGCTTTTCGGTATATTCTTCGCCTTTGTTGAAGGAAATAAGGAGAGATGCTTTTCCTTTGGGGTAATGCTTCGAGTTATCTCCGCACATAGCGAAAAGCATATCGGGATTATCTCTGTCGAGAGCGATAGAAAGGGGGCGGGAAAGATGGTGCATAAATTCGGTAATGAAATCGCCGATAGAAACCCATTTTTCCGTTTCAAAATCGAATCTGTAAAGTCCGCCTATATCTGTACGGGCGTACATAATATCCTTTTTTACGGGATGAAAAAGATATCCCGTAACGAAACCGCCTCCGGGCACGGAAAGACTTTTATAGGTATATTTAATGTCGTTAAGTCGCTTCATAATAATCCTCGCTGAGCTTTAAAATCGGTTACGGCTGTTAATTAACGAGATTATAACATTTGTATATATCCTTGTCAAGGATTTTTGCGACAGAAAACAATACTTTATAACAAAAACGTGGCACTATTTTTATGTGTTTTTCGGGAGAAACCTTTCTTGAAGAAAGGCTTTCTCCCGAACCCTCTTCCAAAGACTTTTAATATGAATTAAAGACCCACAGGATTTTCCTGTGGGTCTTTAATTCAAACTGAAAGTTTTCGGAAGGGAGTATGAGGGAAAGCCCTTCGGAAAATCCGACGAAAGCAGAAGCAACCGCACAGGAAGCGGTTTAGGTCTTTCGATAGTAAAGAACA
>JAGANY010000060.1 GCA_017624025.1 Ruminiclostridium sp.
ACAGGTATTCCTGCTGATATGATCAAGAAGGCAATCTCCTTAGGCGTTGCTAAGATCAACGTTAACACAGAATGTCAGCTTGCATTCCAGGAAGCTACAAGAAAGTACATCGAAGAAGGCAAGGACCAGCAGGGCAAGGGCTTCGACCCCAGAAAGCTTCTCGCACCCGGCTTCGAAGCTATCAAGGCTACTGTTAAGGAAAAGATGGAATTATTCGGTTCCGTAAACAAGGCTTGAGCATAATTAACTGAATAAAATAACGGCGGAGCTTACGCAAAGTAAGTTCCGCCGTCTTATTTTCTCAAAAACCGCCGAGCGAAGCGAGCAAAAAAATTTTTGGTCAAGCTTTTTATAAAAAGCTTGGCGGGGGAAAGGGGCGGCAGCCCCAAACACGTGTAAAATCAGAACCTTCTCCTGGATCTGTGTGCTGTTCTAAAACCCTTTCTGAACATATATTTTCCAACGGTAGTTTCAAGTAAGGCACGCGTCATAATAAGCTCATAAATAAGCTCCTTATCCTCGGGAAGCTTCTCTTCAATAACAGCAATTATCTCGCTGAAATTTCTGCTTGCGAGGCGGTAGTTTTCGTCCTTTGAAAGCCTGCTGTCGGGAGTAAAGCGAGAGTCTATGTATTTCGTTATATTTTTCATATTTTCTCCTATTTACCCAACGAATATGTTGGGTTGATATAAATATACTATCATAATATCTTGGGTATGTCAAGTAAAATAAATGATATATGATATCATTCTTTTTATAAGGAGGATATTTATTATGGCATATTACAGACGAATACGTGATTTACGTGAAGATAGTGACAAAACACAAAGAGAAGTAGCGGAATATATCGGTACGGCATATCAATATTATGCGGCTTACGAAAAGGGTGCCAACGAAATCTCCTTTGAACGTGCAATAATGCTTGCAAAATACTATAACGTAAGCCTCGATTATATCGCTGGTCTTACGGATAAGAAAAAAGGCATAAACGCTCCCTCTCTTACAAAAGAACAACAGGAGCTTATCGAGATGCTCGACAGCCTTTCTCCGAAGGCAAGGAAGAAATTTACCGCACTTTTAAAACAGCTTATAAATACGCTCAAGTGAAATGAATGATTGAGGTGTCAGCTCCACGCTAAAAAAAGTGTGCAGTCCTGCATACCAATTTAGCTTGCTAATGTGATACAATGTTTTCAGTAAATGATTTTATTATATAAATAAGGATTAAATCTGATATATGAAAACGATAGATCTTGAAGCAGAGCTTTCCCGTCTTGAGAAGTTTGACCCGTCGTTTATTGACGATAATAAAGCCCCGGATTTTTATAGTTATATTGATACACTTATTAAAGAGCGTAATGTGAAACGTTCCGAACTTATTAAAGGTCTTAATCTTGACCGTAATTACGGTTACCAGATTTTAAACGGTACCCGTGTTCCTACAAAGGAGATTATTATTAAAATAGGTCTCTATCTTTCCCTTTCTATCGAGGATATCCAGCGTCTCCTTAAAATTTGCGGAAGAGAATGTCTTTATGCCCGTAATATGACAGACGCTAAGGTTCTTTACTCCGTTTATCGTAAATTTACATATAAACAGGCTGTTGCTTTTATTTTTGAAAAGGATAATGATTAAATAAATGCCCGTTTGCTGATATTTCACAGTTTTTTACTGCTGAAATTTCAGAAAATGGGCATTTTTTTGCGTGTTTTGGTTACATTTTAGATACATTTGTCGAAATAATGCAGAATTGCATACCATTTGCAAGTAATTATATGGTATAATCTATTTAATATTTAGCAGGATTTTCCTGTATGTATGAAAGGATGAAATTTTATGAACCAGTGTAATAACGGTCATCTCTACGATGAAACAATGCACAGCTCCTGCCCTTACTGCAGTAACGGCAATAATGTAGGAGTAAGACCCCTTACTCCTCCTGCGGACAATTTCCCCAAGACAACTCCTCTCAACAACAGCGTTAATAACGCAAATGCAAATTTCCCCAAGACCGAACCCCTCAACAATCAGAAGAATGATGACGCGTTCCCTCCCACACAACCCCTCAACGCTCCTGCTGCTGAACCCAAGGTTAAAAAGGAAATGGGCGTTACAGTTGCCCTTAACTCCAATACCGGCGAGGCAGGCGTAAATCCTGTAAGAGGCTGGCTTGTTGCTGTTACAGGCGAAAAGACAGGTACTTCCTTCGTTATCCACAGCGAGAAGAACTTTATCGGACGCAACCCTAAGTTTGATATAAACCTCTCTTTTGACAATGCAGTTTCCAAGGACGGCGACGCATACATTACTTTTGACGCAAGAAACTCGAAGTTCTATCTCAACCTTTTACAGGGTAAGAACAATATCTACTATAAGGGCGAGATTCTTCTTTCCGCTGTTGAGCTTTCCGATTATGATACAATCGAAATCGGCTCCACAAAGTTTGTATTCAGAAGCTTCTGCAACGAAAACTTCACATACTGATTATGGGAAATGAATTTAAAATAGCACTGTACATAGACGGAAGCAACGTTACGGCAGTCTCTATAGGCAACACCCAGCATCAGGGTATGCGAGAATATCAGGAAGACAGCTTCGGTTACACAAATCTTAACCAGAGCAATATCCAGGAAACAGGCTTTGCGGCTATCGTTTCCGACGGTATGGGCGGTCTTTCAAGCGGTGATAAGGTAAGCAGATATGCTGTATCTGCCCTTTCGGAAGCTATTGAGCGTTTCGACAGGTCTGTGTCTGTAGATGTTTTCTTCAGAAATGCGTTCAACGATATAAACAATGCGGTTTCCTCGGGAGATACAGGAGGCGGTGCAACTCTGAGTGCTGTATATTGCACACAGAAAGGCATCTTCTGGGGCTCCACAGGCGACAGCCGCATATATTTCTGCCGTCGTAACAAGCTTTATCAGCTAAGTCACGATTTCGACTATATGGATATGCTTCTTGACCGCGTTATCGCTTCCGAAATAACTATGGATGAGGCTCTCGAAAATCCGAAGAAGGATACTCTTGCGGCATATATAGGCTCGGGCGAATATCTTAGTCCCGATGTTGCTCTTAAGCCCCTTCTCCCTTATGCGGGAGACCGTATCCTTATGTGCAGCGACGGCGTTTACAACGCTTTAAGCGAGGATGAGCTCCTAAGTTGTTTCGTAAACGGAGCACAGAACAGTGCGGATTTAATCGGACAGGCAGTCCTTAATAAAGGTTACCGTAATCAGGATAATTTTACGGCAATCGTTCTTGAGTTCAAATAAATTTCAGGAGGAAAATTAAAATGAAGGTTATTAAAAAATTAGGTGCTATATTATTAGTATTAAGCATCGCTGTAAGTTGTTTCCTTATCCCTGCAAGTGCAGATGAGGCTCTCGATACCGCAAGCAAGGGTGTTGTTTATGTTACAGCAGACTTTGACGGTTCCGCTGACAGCTACGCTCTTAACGTAGGCGGAATGGTTGTTCCCGTTCCTGTAGGAATGGTCTGGCGTATGTCAGGTTCAGGCTTCGTAGTAGGCGAGCTTGAAGATGACGCAAGATATATCGTTACAAACGCTCACGTTGTAACAGATGAACACGATAAGCTTGCTACAACCATCACAGTATGGTTCTCCGAAAAGGCAAACAAGTTTATGATTGCTGAAGTACGTCATATCGATACAGTAAGAGACATCTGTATCCTCGAACTCCCCGAAGAATCAAGCGAACGTGCTCCTATCGCTCTTTGCGACATCGAAACAGTAGCTGTAGGCGATAAGGTTTATGCTCTCGGTTACCCCGACTACGGTACAGCAGGTCAGAACTACACAAAGAACGACGTTTCCGACCTTATGGTTACACAGGGTATCGTTTCCAAGCTTACAAGACACAATTTCACAAGCGATGTAGGCGTTGACGCTGTAATGAGCGACGTTCAGACATCCCACGGCAACTCCGGCGGTCCCCTTATTAACGAAAACGGTGCGGTAATCGGTATCAACACTTATGTTACAACATCTGCTGCTTCCGAATCCGCAAACAGTGCTATCGCAATTACAACAAAGGAACTTATCCCGATTTTAAAGACAGTAGGCGTTCCTTATGAATTATACAATGCTGACGGTTCCGAATCCGATGAAGATGATGACGATGACGATAAGAAGAAGTCCGGCGGTTTCGAAATCGACTTCTCCGACAGCAACACTATCATCATTCTTATTATCGTTGCGGCAGCATTAGTAATCGCTATTATCCTTATTGCAGTAATCGTATCTACAAACAAGAAAAAGGCAGCTGCTCCTGCTCCCCAGCAGCCTGTTCAGCAGCCCGTAATGCAGCAGCAGCCCGTAATGCAGCAGCAGCCTGTAATGCAGCAGCCCGTTCAGCAGGCAGTAAAGCCCGCAAACGCTATCATTAAGGGTGAAAGCGGCTTATTCAACGGCAGAGTATTCAACATCGACAACAAGATCGTTCTCGGTAGAAAGCCCGACAAGTGCGTTGTATGCTATCCTGTTGACGCTAAGGGTATTTCCGGTGTTCATTGTGAAATACGTAAGAGCGGTGCTGCTTATGAGATCGTTGACTTAGGTTCATCTCACGGTACATTCCTCGGAAACGGCCAGAAGCTTATTCCTAATGTTCCTGTACAGGTTACAAACGGTACATACTTCTACCTCGGAAGCAGCGAACAGATGTTCCAGATCAAAATCGATTAATTAACGGAGTTTAAGTATGATAATTGATATCGCGAAGCACAGCAGACCCGGCGGTCATGAAATAAATGAAGACAGTCTGTTGTGCGGCAATAACATATATGTTGTTGCGGACGGTCTCGGTGGTCATTCAAGCGGTGAGGTTGCATCCGCCGCTGCAATAGAATTCATAAAACTGAACTATAACGGTGATTTCAGCGATACCGCCGTTACCGCTCTTCTCGAAGGAGCGAATGCGGCGGTACGAAGTCTCGATAATGGTTCGCATACTACGGTTGCTGTAATCTTCCATGATGATGATACAGTAAGATTTGCGAATGTCGGAGACAGCAGAGTATATCTCTTCCGTCATAATAAGCTTTTCGCTATGACGAAGGACCATTCCGTATGTCAGGCGTCTATCGATATGGGCGAAATGACATTCGACGATATTCGTTCAAGCAGCGACCGTTCGAGACTTTTAAAGGTGCTCGGAAGCGAACCGCAGCTTAATCTCAGACGTATGTATGAACCCATAGCCGCGGCAGACGGTGACGCATTTATCGTCTGCAGCGACGGTTTCTGGGAACACGTTTATGAAACAGAAATGGAAGCCGATCTTCTTAAGGCTGATTCAGCTGAAAGCTGGATGAGAAGTATGATGAAGCGTCAGCTTTTAAGAGCAGAGGATAAGGATGATAACTGCACGGTTATCTGTGGTATTATCCGCTCTGAGCGTGTGGCACCGCCCTTAGAGGCACCGCCGCCTCCTCCTGCTGAAGCAGCGTCAGATATTCGCCCCGAGGCACCTGTAATGCCAATGGGGGCAATGATGTCAGAGGAAATATCAGCATCGTCTCCCCAGACAAAGAAAAAAGGTTCGTCAAAGCTTCGTGCCGGTCTTCTTATTGCGGCAATCGTACTTATTTTTGTTGCTATAGTGGCATTCGCTTTAAGTAAGATAATTTACGAAATCGATCCTGATTTAGGCGAAAGTGATGATGAATCATCTGTTGTTGAAGAAACAGATGAGGATATTACGACTGTTGGAACTGACCTTCCTGCTATCGCTACTATTATCTCGACCGATACGCCTGAAGGAGAAGAAGGGGAATCTGAAGAAGATACAGAGGGTTCAACTCTTGAACCTCCGAAGACTACAGCTTCTGAAACTCCCGCCGCGACAACTGAGGCTGCTGCAACTACCGAGAAAACTACAACTACTGTTGACGCTGCTACAACAACAGCAGCAGCAACCGCTACGACTACAACAACTGTAACAACTGCGACAACTACAACAACTACGACAACAGCCAAGGAAAAACCCGCTTTAAGTCATTCTAATTCCCAGCTACCTTCTGTTAATGATTCATTAGGTGCTTCGGGTAATGATTCGAGTAACGTGAATAAAAAACACTGAATGTAAGCATATATATGGAGCTTTTATGGAAGATGCTCCTATGTCCCGTCTTTATGACGACAGCGAGTTTCTCTCCCGCTCCCATTATATTGGGCGGTGAACCTTTACGTTATCTCGGCCCGGACGTTGATTTTTTTAAACGAAGTTAAAATTAAAAATCAAATAATTTATTTCTGTTTTAGATCTGAAAGTGAGGAATTATTTCTATGATAGAAATTAACAATAAGCGGTTATGTCCGCATTGTTTCACTGAAACAAATGATGAAATCTGCCCAAACTGCAGTTATTCCAAGAAGACATACCGTTATGACCCTCTTACTCTTCCCAGCGGAAGCATACTTATGGGAAGATACATTGTCGGAAAGGTTATCGGTAAGGGCGGTTTCGGTATAACCTACCTTGCATACGACAACAAGCTCGACAAGAAGATTGCTATAAAGGAATATTTCCCTAATGGACTCGCACAGCGTGTTATGGGAAATCCTACAATTATGGTATCATCCCAGGAGGACGCTGAAACCTTCCGCACAGGTGCTGAACGTTTCTACAGAGAAGCACAGACCTTATCGAGATTCAACGGCAATCCCGCAATTGTAAATGTCTATGAATTCTTCTACGAGAATTGTACTGCTTATTTTACAATGGAATTTTTAGAGGGTATGTCCCTTAAGAAATACATCGATAAGAACGGTGCACTTTCCGTCGAAAAGGCAGCATATATCGCTGACCAGGTTTCTTTCGCGCTTCTTTCCGCACACAGCGGCAATATCCTTCACAGAGATATATCTCCCGATAATATCATAATCTGTGATAACGGAAGAATAAAGCTTATCGACTTCGGTGCTGCAAGACAGTTTACAGCTGAAGGCACAAAGAGCCTCTCTGTACTTATAAAGCCCGGCTTTACTCCTATCGAACAGTATCAGTCCAAGGGTAAACAGGGTCCCTTTACCGATATTTATTCCCTCGGTGCGACTATTTACTACTGTCTTACAAAAGACGTTATGGACGACCCTATGTCCCGTCTTGATGATGACAGCGAATTTACAGCAAACTCTTACGGTATCAACCCGAATTTCTTTGAATTTATAAAGAAGTGTACTGCTATCAAGGGTGTTGACCGTTATGCGGATATGTTCTTATTCCGTAAGGCTTTACAGGAAACAGGCATTAATCCCGAGCCGATAATCGTACCTGATGCACCTGTTGAGGATAATGCAAAGGGAAAGGTTCTTGGCGAGATAGTAACATTCTCCGGCGGTTACACAGGAAATACAGGTAATCTTCCCGATTCGAGTACTGGAAATGTAGTCCATACTTCTGACAATGTCGATCAAACATCAGTAACTCCCAATAATTTCAATACTGCTAATGCCGTAATCAAAGAGGAGAAAGCTGTCGAGTCCAAGCCGAAGAAGGGCATTTTAGGTGCTATAATCGGAATTGCCGCGGTACTTGTGGTAGGTATAGTAGCTATATCTGTTGTGGCGTCAGGGGTTTTTTCAGATGACAATGATATTGATGTCGAAGAGCCTCGTGTAACAACTACTACCGAGGATGATTTTGAGCCTGCTGGCAATCTCATTGTCGAAACCACAAAATCTGCAACCTCAACCACAACCCTCCCGCCAGCAACAACTACAAAGGAAACTACCACAACAGCAAAGACTACAAAGAAGACAACAACTTCTAAAAAGACCACAACTACATCGGGAACAAGAAAGCCTATACCGGGTCTTAATCCCGATACAAGTCCTGTTCCTGCAATCGGCGAGATCACAACAACTCCTTTTTCGTCTGAAACAACAACCGTACCCACCACACAGGCTCCGGTTACAACAACAAAGGCACCGGTTACAACAACAAAGGCTCCTGTAGTTACCACCACAACAACTACTACAGCCAAGACAACGAAAAAGACAACCGCCGCAACAGAGGAAAAGACTCCTGATGAAGTAAAGATAGGCGGAAGAACATATTCCACATCTGCTACTGAGCTTGACCTTTCGAGAAAACATCTTACTGATGATGATATTAAAAATCTTAAGTATATGAAGAAGCTTAAGATCCTCAACATAAGCAACAACAATTTAAGCGACCTTTCTGTACTTAAGAACTGTACCGCTCTCGAAGAACTCAATGCGGAAAATAACGGTGTCAGCGATATTTCTTTCGTAAGCAGTCTCAAGAATCTCAAGATTCTCGTTATGAACTTCAATTACATAAGCGATATTTCTGTACTTGCTAATTTCTCTACACTTGAAAAAATCTGGCTCTGTAACAACTATATCTCGGATATTTCTCCTATAAGATATAATATAAAGCTTGTTGAACTCGGCTTTAACAATAATACCGAAATAGGCGATGTTTCAGCGGTTCGTAATATGGATAAGCTCCGTAATCTCCAGCTTGAAAACTGTGGCATTACTGATATTACAGCTATCGGAGGCTGTTATCTTGTAGGTACTCTTAACCTTTCACACAACAACATCAACGATTTCAGTGCTCTTAAGAAAATGGGCAATCTCTATGATGTAAATCTTAGAAATACCTGTGTTATGACCCAGGAAGTAGCTACAACATTATTCGGCATAAAGGTAAGAAATCTACTCGATATATCCGATAACGATGTATCCGAATCAATTGTAAACCAGATTTGCGGTAGTATTTCCGGCGGCTGTCTCATTAACTATCAGAATTATAACTAAAACTATAACTAAAAAAACGTTCTCTCTTAAAAGAGGGAACGTTTTAGCTTGTCGATAAACCCTATAATGTGATTTATAAAGTGAAAAGTGAATAATGAATAGTGAATAGTTGAGGAGCGCCCTGTGGGCGTGAATTTTAAAAAAGCCTTTTATGAAGCGCATTTGTGCAGAGTTTTATTTAAATCCATCGCCGTAGGCGATTCCATCACTCATCACT
>JAGANY010000061.1 GCA_017624025.1 Ruminiclostridium sp.
CAACGGGCCTTATGGTAGCGGCAGTCGGATTTGAACCAACGACACCCTGGGTATGAACCAAGTGCTCTAGCCAACTGAGCTATACCGCCATTTTTAACCTTGTCACTGACCTCTCGTCAGCGACAAGGTATATTATATCAGATTGGAACAGATTTGTCAATACTTTTTTTAAACTTTTTTAAAAAAATCGACATTTTTTTATTTTATTCGCCTTCCTGTTCCTTAAGCCACTTGCTATAACCCTTTATCATACTCTTATCCCATTTTCTGCCTGCCCAGCTTCCGCCGTTTACAGTATAGTAATAGTCAAAGTAAAGAGGGCTCTTGTTTACGTATGCACCGGAAACGTCAATCTTAGCACTTTCGCCTTCTCTGAGTCTTCTTGCGAAGATAACGAATCTTGTGTCAACAGCCATACCCATAGGATAGTAGCAGGTAGAAACTGTTATAAAATCATCATCATAAGCAATATCTATTGCAGGGTTATAGAATACGCTTCTGTCGAATACTGCTTCAAAATACTGGTAGAATGTGGACTTTGAGCCGAAGTCACGGAACTTATAGTAGTTGAATACATCACCGTGCTTTGTCTGTGTATTTACATACATACCTGCAAATACAACGTATGTACTTTCACCGCCGAATACAGACTCGTATTCGATAGTAGGATGCTGGAGATAGAAGTCGAGGCTTCCGTAACGGGCAGGATAGTAGTTTGTAATCTTTGCGAGACCAACGCCTGTTCTGATGTTGTGGCCGTAGATTACGAGGTTGTCGGGGCCGCCGTCTTCTGTTACGGGAATATGCCAGTCAGCGAATGTTGTACCAACCTTTGTCTCGTCATATCTGCCGTAGAAGTCGTGTTCGAGATAGAACTTATTATCTGTAGCCTGTACAACAGGTACGTCAATAGGTGTATCCTCAACAGTAAGCCAGCCGATAAAGTCGCTGTTAAGCTCACGCATATATTCGAGATCGTGCTTTATTTCGGGATAGCTGTTACCGCCTCTGTAGCCGCTTACGTGAACCTTGGCAGTAGTAACCTTTGTTGTCTTCTTCTTTGTGGTTGTAGCAGCCTGTGTGCTGTTTCCTTCTGCTGCAGGAGCTGCTGTCTGTTGAACTGTTGCCGCTGCTGTCTGTACAGCAGTTGTTGTTTCTTCAGTAGTTGTTGTAGCTTCTGTTGTAGTTGTTGCTTCGGTAGTTGTAGTAGTTGTCGCCGAAGTTGTTGTAGTGGTTGTGGTTGTTTCAGCTGCAGTTGTGGTAGTTGTGGTTGTATCGTTCTGTTCCTCAACCTCCTGGGGGATGTTGCCGTTTTCAACTACGTTTTCCTTACAGCCGGATAAAAGCATAATAGCTGCAAGAGAAAGGGATAATGCTCTTGTAAATATTTTCTTCTGAGATTTCATCAGTATTCTTTTCCTTTCGATATATTGCTTCAAAAATATCTGGATTATTATACCATATTTTTTATCGCTTGTCACTATTAAAATTGATTTTTCATAATTTTCATCATTTTTAACAATTTATCGGCTTTTTTATACTGTTATATGGAAATTTTCTTGATTTTTAGCGTAAATATGATATACTATAACTATATATAGCCGAAAGGACGGAAAACTATGGATACTAACATTAAAGTGAGCTTTGAACTGCTGAAATCAGTGAATTACGCTATGCAGCAGAACTATATCCCCCTTATAAGAAACCTTGTTGTTACAAACACAGGAGAAAAAGACCTTTCCGATATAACTGTAAAGATAAATTTCAATCCCGCATTTGCGGAAATGTTCGAGACGAAGGCTGACCTTCTTAAGCCGAATATTCCTGTGGAAATCGCACCTGTGAAGATTGCCCTTTCTACTGATTTTCTCTTTTCTCTTACAGAAAAGACCGTTGGTGCGGTAAATGTTTCCCTTTTCTCCGAAAACAAAATTATATATACAGAAACCCGTGAACTCGATATTCTTACATACGACCAGAGCGTTGGTCTTTTAAACTTCCCCGAGCTTACCTCGGCATTCGTGACCCCGAATCACCCGAAGGTTACCGAAATAATCCGCTCGGCTGCTTCATATCTCGGAAAATGGGAAAACGACCCTTCCTTTACCGCATATCAGCGTCGCAACCCTAACGCTGTAAAGCTTCAGATGGGAGCAATTTATGCCGCCTTACGCGAGCAGGAAATCGCCTATTGCGTTCCCCCTGCAGGATATGAGACCTCAGGACAGCGTATCCGTCTCTGTGACAGCGTACTTAATGAAAAACTGGGAACCTGTCTTGACCTTGCCTTATTATATGTCTCCTGCCTCGAAGCAGTCGGTCTTAATCCTATAATCGTCTTCACCAACGGCCACGCCTTTGCAGGCTGCTGGCTCGAGGACCACAGCTTTTCCGAATGTGTTATTGACGATGTTACAGCGGTTAAAAAACGTATTGCGGCAGGTATAGATGAACTCTGTCTTGTAGAATGTACAGCCTTTACCTCCGGCAAGAATATAAGCTTTGACGAGGCTAAGGCAGCAGCCGAAAACAATCTTTCCGACCCCGGCCCTTATTTCAGCGTTATTGATATCCGACGCTGCCGTGGAAGCCGTATCCGTCCTATTCCCTCGAGAGTTGTTGAAAACGGAGTATGCAAGGCTGTTGACTATAACGCCCCCACAGGAACCGCCCACAAAAATTCTCCCGGCGAAATAGACCTTTCTCTTCACGGTGCTGTAGCAGGCAACTGCGGTGCTGTTACAAAACAGGATATATGGGAACGAAAGCTTCTCGACCTTAGCCTTCGTAACAGCCTTCTTAATTTCCGTCCCGCCTCCTCCGCTGTCCAGCTTCTTGTAAACAGTCTCCCTCTTTTAGAGGACGAACTGGCAAAGGATGAAAGCTTCAAGCTCCTCCCCGCACCGAAGGATTTCACCCTTACACAGACTGACCTTAAAATATTCGAAGCCGAAAACGGTACAGACGCCTTAGCGGCTATAACCGAATCAGAATTCAAATCCGGCAGAATAAGAACCTGCCTTTCAGATACCGACCTCGATAAAGTCCTTAAGAAAATTCACAGACAGGCTAAGGTAAGCCTCGAAGAAAACGGCGCAAACACGCTCTATCTTGCCCTTGGATTTTTACGCTGGTACGAAACGAAGAAGAGCGAAAAGCCAAGAATCGCTCCTATCGTGCTTATCCCTGTTGACATAGTACGAAAGATACAGGATAAATCCTATACTATCCGTATCCGTGACGAAGAACCACAGATAAACGTTACTATCCTCGAGCTTTTACGCCAGGATTTCGGAATCTCCATAAACGGTCTTTCGCCCTTGCCTATGGACGAAAGCGGAATAAACCTCCCTCTTATTTTCAATACGGTACGCCAGGGCATTATGTCGATGGAAGGCTGGGATGTAATTGAAGCCGCTTTCCTCGGACATTTTTCCTTCAGCCGTTTCATTATGTGGAACGATATAAAGAGCCGCTGTGATGACTTAAGAAAGAACAAGGTCGTTGCAAGTCTTATTGACGGCAAAATAAGCTGGAATACGGAAGAAACCGCACCTGCTCCCGAAAATCCCGACAAGGATATTCACCCCTCGGATTTAGCAGTTCCCACAAGTGCCGATTCCTCACAGCTTGCGGCTATCTATGACGCATCTATGGGTAAGAGCTTCGTTCTTCACGGACCTCCCGGAACAGGTAAGTCACAGACTATCACAAATATGATAGCAAACGCTCTTTACCACAAGAAGACCGTCCTCTTCGTTGCAGAGAAAATGGCTGCTCTTTCGGTTGTAGAAAAAAGACTCGGAAAGCTGGGGCTTGACCCCTTCTGTCTTGAGCTCCATTCAAACAAGGCTCAGAAAAGAGCAGTTCTTTCACAGCTTGAAAAAACGCTCAATATACGTAAATCCGCTCCCCCAGAAGGCTTTAAGAAAGCAGCTGAAAATCTTTATGAGGCAAAACAGAAGCTTAACAGCACAATCGAAAAACTTCACGAGAAAAAGGATTATGGCCTTTCTCTCTACGAAACCCTTATGCTTTTCGAAAAGAACGCACAGTACAAGGATAAGCTTGCCGTTTCAGACGAATTTGTAAACTCCGCAGCCGAAAAGGGCTTCGACAATATCTGTACAGCTATAACCGAGCTTGCAAATGCGGACCGTAACGCAGGCGGAATTGCCGTTTCTCCTTTAAAGGCTGTTGAGCTCCGCTCATATACCCCCGAAACAAGAGATAAGCTCGTTTCTACAGCGAAAAGCTTTATTTCCGCTTCGGAAGAGGCATTTGCTTCATACGAAAACGCTTTCGGAGTAAAGCCTACTGGTATCGTTACCGCAAATGCTTCTGCCGAAGCTGTTTCGGTAGTTCTTGAAGCCGACTATATTTTCGAACAGGTCATAACCGACCCCGAATTCCCGTTAAAGGAAGAACGCATAAACAAGCTTATTTCTTCGGGTCTCGACTACTCACAGCTCGGCTTCCTCGTTAAAGAAGAATTTGATGACAGCGTTAAGAGCTACAATGCCGAAGAAGCTCTTCTTAACTGGAAAAAGACTGAACAAAAATGGGCAATCGGAAAATTCTTCGGAAAGAAAAAGCTTCTTAAGGAGCTTGCCGTATTCCGTAAAAAAGGACTTCCTACCGAAGAAGAATTTTTAAGTGCCTGTGAAAAGCTTATAAAATACAATCAGCTCAGCAATACCATAACCTCTGCCGAAAACAACATCACTTCCCTTTTCGGAGCTATGTGGGCTGGTACGGAAACCGACTTCCCACGTCTGAGCAAGTGCTTCAATGACAGCGTAGAGCTACGCAAATCTGTCTCCGAAATAAGAGGAGCGGAAATAATCCACGCTATAACAAACGCTTCCCCCGAAAGCAAAGCAAAGCTTCGCGACTATGCAGAAAAATTCAAGGCATACAAAACTCTCGAGGATGAGCTTAAAAACACATACAAGGTAAACTTTACCGCTGTTTACGGCGAATATCCTTCCTGCTTCTTGGCAGGCGGAAAATCAGCGGAAATATGGATAGAAAATATCGACCGCCTCCGTGAACAATCGGCAGTTATGCTTGCTAAGGATAAGGTTGACGGCTTCGGTCTCGAAAATATCACAAAGGCTCTTTTCAAGGGCGAAATATCGTCCGACGAGCTTCTTCCATCCTTCCTCTGTGCATTTGCCTATACCTCCTCGAATATGATAATATCCGCTGAACCTCTTATGTCCGAATTCAGAGGCGAAGGCTTCGAGGAAAGCATAAAGCGTTTCGAGGCTCTCGACAACGAGTTTGCCGAGCTTATAAAGAAGGAGCTTGTAGCTGAGCTTTCTTCCCGTGTGCCCGAAATCTCCGCTTCTGCTGCCGACTCCTCGGAAATCGGTATGCTTCTTAAAACTATAAAGAGCAAGGGCAGAATGACGCCTATAAGAAAGCTTTTCGACAATATCCCCAACCTGCTCCGCCGTATATGTCCCTGTATGCTTATGAGCCCGATTTCCGTCGCTCAGTATATCGACCCGAATTTCCCTAAATTCGACCTTGTAATCTTCGACGAAGCTTCACAGCTTCCTACCTGTGAAGCGGTAGGCGCTATCGCAAGAGGCGAAAACGTTGTTATCGTAGGCGACCCCAACCAGCTTCCTCCTACAAGCTTCTTCTCCGTCCAGCATACCGACGAAGAGAATGCCGAAATCGACGACCTCGAAAGCGTTCTTGACGACTGTCTCGCCCTCGCTATGCCACAGAAAAAGCTTATGTGGCATTACCGCTCGAGACACGAAAGCCTTATCGCATACAGTAACGCAAAATACTACGAAAACTCTCTCCTTACCTTCCCCTCCCCCGATGATATTGTATCGAGAGTACAATGGATAAAGGTAGAAGGCTATTACGATAAGGGCAGTTCAAAGCAGAATAAGGCAGAAGCCGAAGCTATCATAAACGAAATAGTACGCCGTCTCTGTGACCCTGTGCTTAGAACGGAAAGTATCGGCGTTGTAACCTTCAGCCTTGTACAGCAGATACTTATTGACGATATGCTGTCGGAAAAATTCCGTGAATACCCCGAACTCGAACAGCTCGCAAACGAAATGTATGAGCCTATTCTTATAAAGAACCTGGAAAATGTCCAGGGTGATGAACGTGACGTAATCCTCTTCTCTATCGGCTACGGACCCGATAAGGACGGCAATGTTTCTATGAACTTCGGTCCTCTTAACCGTGACGGTGGCTGGAGAAGACTTAACGTTGCAATCACAAGAGCGAGAAAGGGTATGTATGTATATTCTGTAATAACCCCCGACCAGATTGACCTCTCCCGTACCTCCTCCGAAGGCGTTGCAGGTCTTAAGGGCTTCCTCGATTTCGCAAGAATAGGAAACTCCGCTCTTCCCGTAAGAAAGGCAGTAACAGCCGAAAACGAAGAGCTTGCCCTTTTCCTTGCCGAAGAAATTAAGAAGCTCGGCTATGAGGCTAAATGCAATATCGGCTGTTCGGAATACAAAATCGATATAGGCGTTGTAAACCCCGACGCTCCCGATTCATATATTCTCGGTATCCGCTGTGACGGAAAGAGATTCCTCGATTCCGGCTCTGCCCGTGACCGCTTCGTTTCACAGCCCGGCGTACTCAAGGGACTAAGCTGGAACGTTGAAAATATATGGATACTTGACGTTTATGACAGTCTCCCGAAAACTGTCGCAAAGATAAAGACAGCTATCGAAACCGCTCTTAAAAACTACCGTGAAAAGCCCGAACCTATACAGGAAGAAATTGTCGTTCCCGTTAAAAAGGAAGAAGAACCTGTTCAGCTCGCTTCGGGTGTCACAACAGAGAAAGAGGCTGAAAAACCCGCACCCACAAGACCCTCTCTTACTACAGCCTATAAGCCCTTCAATCCTCCCGAAACAGGAAAATCCGAAGACTTCTACGAAAACAAGAGCACCTCGAAAATACGTAATCTCTGTGAAAAAATAATTGAGGCAGAGGCTCCCGTAAGCCGTGATGTTCTCGTAAAAAAGGTTATCGGTGCTTTCGGAATAACACGTATGACCGCTAAGGCGGAAGCTCGTGTTTCGGATGTTCTCGCCGAACTCCCTGTAACAGACCGAAACGGCTTCCTATGGAAAAACGATGTTTCTCCCGAAAGCTTTACTCTCTGCCGTATCTCCGAAAACAGTGACGAAAAGCGTTCTATGGACGAAATTCCTCCCGAAGAAATCGCAAACGGCATTAAAATCATACTTAAAAACCAGATCAGTATGACTAAGGCTGACCTGGTACGTGAAGCCGCTCATCTTTTCGGCTTCAGCCGTATCGGCGGTGTTATCGAAACTGCTTCGGAAAGCGGAATTAACCTCGCTGTTGCAAAGGGTTATGCAAAAGAAGAGGGCGACCGCATCTCTACAACCGAATAAACCTTTACCCCTGTATCTCTTATGAAATACAGGGGTAAAATTTTCTCTCGAAAAGTCGAGCGAAGCGAGTAAAAAAGTTTTCGTTCAACCCTTTTTCTAAAAGGGTTGGCAGGGGCAAGGGACGGCAGTCCCAAACACCTGTTAATACTTTTAACAGCATAAAAGCAGAGCTTATCGACAAAAGATATTTTATATCCAAAATCGCAAAAAGATAAAAATTTATCGTTTTTCGATAAAAAACTATTGACAAACGTAAATTGATATGCTATAATGCAATCACAACGGATAAGCTTATCGTAAAAAATGTATTATAGGGGACCGCTTCGGGCGGTATGTCTTAAGGAGGACAAAATGAAAAAAGCAGTTGATGTAAATAAAAGAACTCTTGAAATGGAAAAGGAAAACTTTATACAGGCGTGTAAGATATTTCAAAGCTGCAGTCTCGTTCTTAAAATTTTTTGTGCTGTCTTAATAGCCGGACTGTTTGCATTAGTAATTCTTGCTCTTGTAAACGGCAAGGAACAAAAAACCGCACTTGCTCTGTTTGTGGGAGGATTCATTTTCCTCGAAACTATAATCGTTTCGATGAATTTTATTTCCGATATTGCAAAAAAGCTTAAGGACGGCGAAACGCCCTTCCGCTATGATATCGGAGACAAGATAAAGGGCGCGGGTCTTTCCCTTTGCTCCGGCGGATTTTTAGGATTCTTAGCCACACCCTTTACAAGTGCCTATGACATAGGCTTATTCACTGTGACTTTCTTTGTAGGCTACTGTGGTTTCTGTATCGTAGGTGCAGTTGTCATAATGTTCGCATACATTTTCAACTACGGCTGTAAATTACAGCAGGAATCGGATGAAACGGTTTAAGAAAGGAAGTATGTAATGATAATTTCAAGACTTGACCGTGTTATGGCGGACAGGAAAATATCTCTTAACGATTTAGCGGAAAAAGTAGGTATCACCAACGTAAACCTGTCTAAGCTAAAAACAGGAAAAATAAGTGCTATACGCTTCTCTACCCTTAATGCGATATGCGAGGCACTGGACTGCCAGCCGGGAGATATCCTCGAATACCAGCCCGGGGAACAGGAGGAGTAAAAACAAGCAGATTTTTCAAAGGTGTATTTTCATAGAAGTATTTATGAGTATTACCGAGGGAAACCCTTTTGAAAAAGGGCTTTCCCTCGGACTCCCTTCCGAAAACTTTCAGTTTAAATTAAAGAACCACAGGAAAATCCTGTGGTTCTTTTATTTATATTAAAAGTCTTTGGAAGAGGGTTCGGGAGAAAGCCTTTCTTCAGAAAGGTTTCTCCCGATAAATACCTATAAACACTTTTATCAAAATATACCCTTGAAAATTATGCTTATTCTTCTTCGCCGTTTGCGAACTGGCTGGGGTGTCTTGTGAAGAAGTCAACACGTGGTTCAAGGAACTTAAGCTTATGGTCAGCACCGTTTGTGAATGCACCCATACCGTCAAAAATCTTGTCCCAGCTCCAGAACGACTTATCGAGCTGTAAATAATCGAGAAGCATCTCTGTACCCTTAGGAGCCATAGGATGAACAAGCACAGCGGCTGTTCTTATCATATGGAATACCTGGATAAGAGTCTTTCTTCTTAATTCGTCATCCTCGTTCTTATCCGCATCGCCTAAGTTCTTTACCATATACTTGCTCATCTTTCTGATGTAGCTGTCAAGAACATAGGTAGCCTGGTGGAACTCGAAACGATACATAAAGCGTTCGTAATCGAGGATTGCCTTTTTAGCGTCAGCAAGAACCTGTTCATCGATCTCGCCTACAGGCATTACGCCATCATAATGCTTCTGACAAGCATAGAAGCAAGTACGGATAATACGGTTGAATACGTTGGAGAGTAAGAAACCGTCCTTTACAACAGGATCGGGCTCGTCGGGGTTTGCGAGAGGGTTAAGAGGCTTCGGCTGGAAGCTTACGCTTCTCTGACCGAGACCTAAGCCGAGATAATGCATACGAAGCTGTTCCGCTGTATAGTAATCAAGTAAATCTGCCGCCATAGGAGGCTTTACAGCACCGGAGCTTGAAGCCTTCTTATCGAGGAACAGAATATGGTTGTTTGCACAGAGAATGGGCATCTGAAGCTCGCCCTCGGGAGGATCGATAGTATTTTCGCCTTCCTGTAACGCCATAAACATAGCCATTTCAGCAACGCCGTAGAAATAAATGTTGTCAGCACCGATAAACTGATATACCTGTGCATCCTTTGAACACCAGAAGTCCTTCCATTCGGCCTTGTCTCTGCCCTGTTTTTCGAGAGCGGCAACAGTAAAGGAGATAGGAGCCCAGAGAGATTCGGGCCATACCCAGATAGTAAGAGGATCTTCGCCCTCAAGAACAGGAGCCTTTACACCCCATTCGATATTACCTGTAAGACGGAAAGGAACAAGAGTCTTACCTGTTCTGAAACGGATTCCGTTTGCGGAAAGAACAGCACAGGCTTCGTTCATTTCATCAAGAGTTTTGAAAACGATGGTGAAGGAGGGCTTTTTCTTTTCTTCGAGGAATTCGTGAGCAGGCATCTGTGCCTTTACAGCTTCATACTTTTCCTGTAATTCGTTCTTGATATGAATTACGGGATCCTTTAAGAATTCGTCTATTGTCTTTGAAACAAGCTGGCGTACGTTCTTCTGCTTGGAAATCTTTGCAACGTATTCCTTCATAAGCTCGTTATAAGCAGGAAGGTCGAAATACCAGTTGTCAACATTCTTCATTATAGGAGTTTCGCCTGTAAGAGTACTCTTAGGGTCGATAAGGTTTTCAGGCATATACTGATGTCCGAGGTCGCATTCATCAGCGTAGCCCTTTTCGGATGTACAGCCGTCAACGGGACACTTGCCGATAACCTGTCTGCCGTTTAAGAAACAGCCCGCCTTTTCGTCATAGAACTGCTTTGTGCTGATCTTTCTGAGCTTTCCGTTTTCATAAAGCTTGCGGATAAACTTATCCGAAACCATATCGTGAATCTCAGCAGTTCTGCCGAGACCGGAAGCGCCGAAAATGTTAAGGCTTATCATATAGTCATCAAGAGTCTGCTTCTGTGCGAGGTGGTTTCTTTCAACGTAATCCTGGATTGTGCCTTCGAAGCCCTGTTCCGCACAAGCCTTGCGGTAGCCTTCTGCAATAGGAGAGCCGTAGCAGTCTGTACCGGAAACAAAGATTACATTTTCATCGCCTAAACGGTCACGTAAAAATCTTGCATATACGTCAGCAAACACGAACACACCGCCGATATGACCGAAATGAAGAGTCTTGTTACCGTAGGGCATACCGCCTGTGATAACAGCTCTTTTCGGGAATTCGGGACGGGGAATTTCGTGCTTCACAAATTCTTTCTTGTCGCTCATTTTTCTTTTGTCCTTTCAGTTTTAGTTAAGTTTAGAAAGGCTCTTTTTAAGTCTTTCAAGAGATTCTTCTTTTCCGAGAACAGCCATAAGCTCTGTTGCTCCGCCGGGAGTTACAGCCATACCGGAAACGCCGATTCTTATAATCCACATTACAGCTCCCGCCTTTATTTCCTTGGCTTCAGCAAAAGCCTTAAGCTCAGCAAATAATGTGTCGTTGTTCCAGTCGGAAATACCTTCGATAACAGGGATTGCCGCTTCTAAAACTTCCTTCGCCATTTCGATTGTAGTCTTGTTTTTCTTGTTTACGAAAAGCTCATTGTCATATTCGGGGAGAGAAGCAACAAAAGCAGCCTTTTCGTTTACTTCGGGGAAGGTAGAAATTCTTGTCTGTACCATAGCCGCAAGCTTTTCATCATCAGCGAATGCCTTTAATTCATCGTTATAGTAAGGCTTTGCCATTTCCATAAACTTTTCTAAGGAAAGCTTCTTTATATAATTGCTGTTGAACCATAAAAGCTTTTCATAGTCGAATACGGAAGGAGACTTGCTGATACCCTCGAGGGAGAATACCTTTTCGAGCTCTTCGATAGTAAAGAATTCTTCGTTTGTATCCTTGGGACACCAGCCTGTGAATGCCATATAGTTGATAATAGCTTCAGGAAGATAACCGTTCTTTACAAGTTCCTGGAAGCTTACAGAACCGTGACGCTTTGAAAGCTTGCTTGTTGAACCGTCCTCGTTCTTACCCATAATGAGAGGTAAATGACAGTAAGTAGGTCTTTCCCAGCCGAATGCGTCATATAAAAGCACGTACTTCGGAGTAGAGGTAAGGTATTCACAGCCTCTTACTACGTGTGTTACGCCCATTAAATAGTCGTCGATAACGTGGCAGAAATTATATGTGGGGAAGCCGTCAGCCTTTATTAAGATCTGATCCTGCATCTCGCTGTTTTCGATTTCGATATGACCGAAAACTACGTCATCATATCCTGTGCTGCCCTCTAAAGGCATCTTCTGACGGATTACAAAGGGCATACCCGCCGCAAGATTCTTTTCAACCTCTTCCTTGGGTAAATCACGGCAATGACGGTCATAGCCCGCACCGATTTCTCCGTCCTCGTGAAGCTTGTCGAGTCTTTCCTTGGTACAGAAGCAGTAATATGCGTAGCCCTTTTCAACGAGCTGCTTTGCGTATTTCATATATATACCCTTACGCTCGCTCTGGATATAGGGTCCGTTGGGACCGCCGATATCGGGGCCTTCGTCGTGCTGTAAGCCTGTCATCTTAAGAGTGCTGTAAATAACGTCTGTAGCACCCTCAACGTAACGTTCCTGGTCAGTATCCTCAATACGGAGAATAAATTTTCCGTTGTATGCCTTAGCGAGAAGATAAGCGTAAAGAGCTGTTCTTAAATTTCCGATATGCATAAACCCTGTAGGGCTGGGAGCAAATCGTGTTACAAAATCTGCCATTTTTATATATTCCTTTCCTTATTTGTTCGCAATAATACAGAATATATTATATATAAAAACAGCGGATTTGTCAAGGTAAATAAAAGAAAAAGAGAAGCCGTTCTTTTACAACAGCTTCTCAGCTTTTACCTGTATATTACCTCACATCTGTCGTTTTTAAAATAGTAATCCGCCTTACTTTCCGCACTGCAGTAAACAGTACAGCTTTCGGTCATTCCGTAAAAACTGCCTTTTCCGAAATACTCAACGGTATTCGGAACAATAATTGTTTTTATCGAGTTGGTTTCATAACAGAAATAATCGGGGATAGTTTCCCTTCCCGATTCGATTTTTACTGTCTCAAGATCAGTACAGTATGCAAAATTATATACCCCTATCTCCTCAATATAAGGCTTAAGAGTTATTTCTTCTATGCAAAAGCTTTCCATAAAGGCTCTGTCGCCTATATACCTTAAATTATCGGGAAAATCGAATTCAAGTATATTTGTACGCCAAAAGGCTTCTTCTCCTATATATTCCACAGTATCGGGAAGCTCTATATACTGAGCGAAGGAGTGGTGAAAGGAATCATCGATAGATTGTGAAAAAGCTTTCGGTGCAACCGCAACAACACCCTCTGGAATAGTGTAGCTTTTATGATTTGAACTGCAATATACTACAACACCGTTTACTATTACTACACCGTAATGTTCATCTGCCCATTTAGAACCCTTTAAAGCATACTGTCCGAAAAAGCTGAGTTTTTCATTAAAAACGATTTCCTCTAAAGAAATACATTCTCTGAAAGCCTGGCTTCCGAGGTGTTTTAAATTCTCGGGCATAGTAAGCTTCTTAATCGAACTCATATACATACATCCGTTAGGTCCGATATATTCAACACTGTCGGGTAAATTAAGTTCTTCAAGGCTTTCCATACCCGATAAAGCGTCACCGCCGATATACTTTAGGCTGTCGGGAAGTATAAGCTTTTTTACCTTTTCCATTCCCGAAAAAACTCCCGAACCGAGCATAGTTATTCCCTCGGGGACCTCTAAGACTTCCGAATTTTTATCTCCGCCGTATTTATAAATAACCTTACCGAAAATTACCGTTTCATTGCAGTTATTTATACGTGCATCAAAGGGCGTGCGGAAAAAAGCACCTTCTCCTATAAATTCAAGTTCTTCGGAAGCAGTAAATTCCGAAAGGCTTTTACAGCCCTCATCAAGAGAATTATCAAAAGCACAATGTCCTATCTTCTTTCCCGAAAGCATTTCTACAGTTTCAAGACTTATGCATCTTTCAAAAGCATAATCGCCTATATCTCCCGAAGCTACAACCTTTTTAAGAGCATTACAATCTCTGAACGCTCTTTCTTCCATATTTCCGTAAACAACTGCCTCTTCGAGAAGCTCACATTCAGCAAAGGCTTCTTCTCCGATAACAGCCATAGTTTCCGGCAGAATTACCGAAGTTATTTCCGTTTCATCAAACGCCCAGGCAGAAATTTCCGTCACGGGAACATTGTCTATTTCTGACGGTATAACAAGAACTCCCGAAACGCCTTCATTTTTATAACCATCACCTGTGCATACAGCGTGGTCACTGTAAATGTTATAATATATGCCGTCTTTTTTAACCGACTTCGGCTTTTCGCCTTCCTCTTCTTCGGTAAAATACTTTTCAGTGATATAGTAATGCTCAGGTGAGTTACCGAAAACATATATTTCAGGCTCGCCCTCATCATATACCCACTTTTCAAACAGCTCTTCCTTTGATGATTTTGTTGTTGTCGGGGATGTGACAGAGGATGAAGAAACACTTTCGGCTGCCTTTGTTTTCTTCATAATACCGCATCCCGATGTAATTAAAATCAAAGCCGTAGAAACAGCAATACATCCTGTTTTTTTAAATTTCACTTTTCCCCTCCGCAATTATAATCTGAAGTGAGTATATTATATAAAAAATTGCTCACATTGTCAAGGCAACAGACATAAAAAACCGCACAAGGCTTTCCCTGTGCGGTTAAGTTATTTACTGCATAATGAGATATACGAAATATGCGGCATATCCGAGAAGCATCACAATACCCCAGGGGCGTGTAAGCTTCTTAGACTTCGCAACGCTTACCCAGAGGAGAATGCCCGCTGCAAGAGCGATAAGGGTATCGATAACGAAGTTGGGTTCGAATGCTACAGGAATAATAAGTGCACTTGTGCCGATTACGAAAAGGATATTGAAGATGTTGCTTCCTACGATATTACCGATAGCAATATCAGCGTTACCCTTTCTTGCAGCAGTTACCGATGTTACAAGCTCGGGAAGAGATGTACCGAGAGCTACTATTGTAAGACCGATAAATCGGTCGCTTAAGCCGATTATCTTCGCGAGTGCGGTAGCGGCGTCAACGGCGATATTACTGCCCCAAACTACAATCACAAGACCTGCCACAAGTCCTAAAATAAGCTTCCATACCTTTGCGTCCTTGTTGGGTGCTTCTTCTTCCGACTGATTGCCCTTCTTTGCGAGAACAAAGAGATATGTGAGATATGCAATAAAGAATATCCAGAGGATTATGCCCTCAACTCTCGAAATGCTGTTACCGCTCATTCCGAGGACTATTGTAAGAATTGTTATAACGAGCATAAAAGGAATTTCATAGCGTATCGTCGATTTCTGTACAGCAACAGCTGTTATAACGCCTGTAATACCGAGAATAATAAGAATGTTGAGAATGTTGCTTCCGACAACGTTACCTACGGTAATACCTGCATTACCATCGAGAGCAGCTGTAACGCTTACCGCAGCTTCAGGAAGACTGGTACCCATAGCTACAATTGTAAGACCCACAACAAGCTGCGGTACACCAAGCTTAGAAGCAATACCCGAAGCCCCGTCAACGAACCAGTCTGCACCCTTTATAAGCATTACAAAGCCTAAAACGAGGAGACCTACCTGTAAAAGAATTTCCATACAAAAAACCTCCGTAAATTTTCTTGTATGCAATAAAAAAAGACATTTATTGCATACCACGCCTGAGCGTTATGCAATAAAAGTCTTGCGTTCGGTATAAAACCTATGTACGGAACGGGCGATTAAGCCGTATTGACGTCACCGTACCCCGAAATTCTCGGTGCTACTCCCTTTTATTGGAATAATAAATATTACTTTAATATTATATTAATTCAATCCGTAAAAGTCAATTGATTGTAGGATTTCTTTACCAAATCTTAAATATTTTTTAATATTTCCTTATTCTCCTCCGAAACGCTTAAAATAAAAGACCCATAGGATAATATCATCCTATGAGTCTTGGAAATTATATTAAAGCTTAACGGAAATTACTCCGTAATCGAAAGGTTCAACCTTTATGATATTATCGTTTTTAACTTCTGTACCCTTGATAATTTCATATTCGTTGCCCTTTACAAGCTCAGAAAGATTTCTCTTTAAGACCTTTCTTGAACGGTTAAGGATAATGACTGCCTGTTCGCCGATTTCTTCATCGGTACGGGTAAATATCGCATAATCCTTTGTTGCGTCAACGAAACGTATATCACCCTTAGCGAAAACCTTAAGCTTTCTTCTTATTGAACCAAGCTCTCTTGTAAATTCAATAAGCTTCTCGTCCTCGTTGCCCCAGGGATAAGTACGGCGGTTAAAAGGATCCTTATAGCCTTCCTGTCCTGCTTCGTCCCCGTAATACACGGACGGAATACCGGGAAGGAAGAACTGTAATACCATAGCACAGTGTAAGAGGGAGATACCGAATACATACTGTTCATCAGAAAGGTAATGTTCAGACTGCCACTCTCTTCCGTTCCAGCCTACGTCTTCGCCCGCAAGTCTTGTGATTGCACGTTCTGTATCGTGGGTTGAAAGGAAGTTCATAAGAATATCCGTAGAAGGCTTGGGATAATGCTCTACAATAGTCATAACACCGTCAACAAGAGTTTTCGGGTCACCGAATTTAACATAGTTAAGAACCGCTTCCTTAAAGGGATAGTTCATAACACTGTCAAGCTGTCCGCCTACAAGATAGCGGCGTCTTACACCGTAGCTTTCCTTGTTTGTTGCGTCTTCCCATACCTCGCCGTATATAACCTTATCTTCGCCCTTAGCCTTTACAGCCTTGTTGAGATTGTCGATAAACTGGTCGGGAAGCTCGTCCGCAACGTCAAGTCTCCAGCCGCTTGCACCTAAATCTATCCATTTCTGTAAAATACCGCCCTCGCCACAGATATAGTTTGTATATGCAGGGTTGTTTTCGTTTACGTTGGGAAGTGTTGTAATTCCCCACCAGGATTCATAGGTATCGGGATAATTTGAGAAATTGTACCATTCTCTGTAGGGGCTTTCAGCGTCACGGTAAGCACCTGTATGCTCGCCGTAACGTCCTATCTTGTTGAAATAAATGGAATCAGCACCTGTATGGGAGAAAACGCCGTCGAGAATAATGCTTATCCCCTTTTCCTTCGCTGCCTTGCAAAGGCTTACGAAATCTTCCTCAGTACCGAGCTGAGGGTCGATTTTTTCGTAGTTTGCGGTACAGTAACGATGATTTTCGTGCGCCTCGAAAATAGGGTTGAGATAAATCACTGTTACCCCTAAATCTGCAAGATAATCAAGCTTGTTTTCGATGCCCTTAAGGTCGCCGCCGTAGTAGTCGCTGTTTGTTATCATACCTCTGTGGTCGGGACGCCAGAGAGGAGTTTCGTTCCAGTCTGTGTGAATCTGACGGTCGGGGGGAGTGTTGTTTTTCGGAATACCGCTGTTTGCAAAACGGTCGGGGAAAATCTGGTACATAATTCCGCCCTTGAGCCAGTCGGGAGTTGTCATACCCTTTTCATAAACGGTAAGCTGGAAAAGGTCGCCGTTATCAACAACACCGATATTTGTGCCGTTTCTCTTGATATAGTGACGGTTGCGGTTAATAAGAACAGAGAAGTAGTAGTGATGGAGACCGGTTTCCTCGGGAGAATAATTACAGTGATAAACTGCATAATTATCCTTTATTTCGCGGAATTCGAGTCTTATAAAGCGTTCCTTGAAGCCGGGACGGAATATAACGAGGGTTGCCTCCTCGATAATATTGTCAACGGGAAAACGAAGTGTAAATTCACAGTCACAGTTTCTTTCAACTGCACCGAAAGGCTTTTTATATTCGGGATTGAATGAGTCAAAAATCGGAAGCATAACAAAATATCCTTTCATATAGCAATAGGGTGCATTTATTTTTGCACCCTATTGTGATTTAATTAAATGCAGTGCCAGATGTCACGTGCGTAATCTGTAACAGCTCTGTCAGCGGAGACGATACCTGCACCTGCAATATTAGCAAGGGACATCTTGTTCCACTTATGAACATCCTTATAGGTTTCACGAGCCTTAGCCTGTGCAGCACGGTAGCTTTCGAAGTCAGCAAGACACATATACTGGTCAACGTAACGGATAGCGTTTGCAACTTCGTCAAACTTAGCACCGTTGAAGCCCCTGTACATAGCGTCAACCGCATCACGGATAATGCCGTTGTGGTTGTAGTAGCCTTCGGGAGTGTAGCAGTTCTGCTTCATAACGTTAACTTCAGGTGTGGACATACCGAAGATAAAGATGTTGTCATCGCCTACCTGACCGTGAATTTCAACGTTAGCACCGTCATAGGTACCCATTGTGATTGCACCGTTAAGCATAAGCTTCATATTACCTGTACCGCTTGCTTCAGTACCGGCAAGAGAAATCTGTTCAGAGATTTCGGAAGCGGGCATAAGAAGCTCGGAAAGTGTTACACGGTAGTCCTCGAGGAATACTACGGAAAGCTTTTCGTTAAGCTTAGGATCCTTCTTGAGGTCTTCGCCGATGCACCAGAGAAGCTTGATGATCTGCTTAGCCATATAGTAACCGGGAGCAGCCTTTGAAGCGAAGATATATGTCTTCGGAACGAAGTCAGCGTCGGGGTTGTTTAAGAGATAGTTGTATTCGGAGATAATGTTGAGAGCGTTGAGCTGCTGACGCTTGTATTCGTGGAGACGCTTTACCTGTACGTCGAAGATGCTGTCGAGGTTAAGCTTTGTGCCTGTTGTGTTATAAACATACTTAGCAAAATCAGCCTTGTTTTCTCTCTTGATCTTTGCGAGCTTGTCGAGAACGTCAGTCTTGTCTGCAAAGAGATTGAACTTGGAAAGCTCCTGGCCGTCCTTCTTGAAGCCGTCGCCGATACATTCGGAGAGAAGCTTTGTAAGACGGGGATTGGACTGGAGTAACCAACGGCGGTAAGCGATACCGTTTGTAACGTTCTTGAACTTTGTGGGCTTATCCTGGTATTCGTTGTTGAATACGCTGTCCTTGATGATTTCGCTGTGGAGCTTGGATACACCGTTTACGGAGTGGGAAGCGTCAACACAGATATTTGCCATCTTGATAACGTTGTTGTTGAAGATGGACATAGCGGAAACCTTTTCGTAAGGAAGTCTGTTGGAAAGGCCTTCACAGTAACGGCGGTTGATTTCACAGATAATGGAGTAGATTCTCGGAAGAATTCTTTCGATTAAATCCTTGTCCCACTTTTCGAGAGCTTCAGCAAGTACAGTGTGGTTTGTGTAAGCAAATGTGTTTGTAACAATATGCCAGGACTTTGACCAGCTGTAACCGCAGTCGTCGAGAAGTATTCTCATAAGCTCGGGAATAGCGAGTGTAGGATGTGTATCGTTGATCTGGATAGCAACCTTTTCGTGAAGGTTATCGAGAGTACCGTATGTGTTCATGTGACGCATAACGATATCGCCGATAGAAGCAGCACACATAAAGTACTGCTGACGGAGACGTAAAGCCTTACCTTCGAGGTGGTTATCGTTAGGATAAAGAACCTTTGTAAGAGCGTGAGCGATGTTGTTTGCACCGAGGGCGCTTACATAGTCACCGCTGTTGAATGCGCTCATATCGAAGGACATAGCCTTAGCGCTCCATAAACGGAGCTTGGAAACACCTTCGCTGTCATAGCCGGATACATACATATCGTAAGGAACAGCCATAACGGGAGTATAGTTAACGTGAGATACGTGGTGGTATTCATTGTCCCAGTATTCACGGATTTCGCCGTCGAAATGTACTTCAATAGCCTGGTCAGTAACCGGAACGAGCCAGCTTTCGCCGCCGGGGAGCCAGTTATCGGGAAGCTCTGTCTGCCAGCCGTCGATTATTTTCTGCTTGAAGATACCGTATTCGTAAAGGAGAGAGTAACCTGTTGCGGGGTAAGCACAGGTAGCCATACCGTCCATATAGCAGGCAGCAAGACGTCCGAGACCGCCGTTACCGAGACCTGCATCGGGTTCTTCTTCATAAATTGTGTCGATTTTAATATCAAAATCCTTCTTGAGAACATCTTCTGCAACTTCGTTGAGACCGATATTGAAGAGGGATGTCTTTAAGGATCGGCCCATAAGGAATTCCATAGAGATGTAGTAAACCTGCTTCTTGCCTTCGGAATTAACCTTACGCATAAATGCGTGACGCTTTTCCTTAAGGTGGTCAACTACAATCTTGGAGAGAGCCTTATAAATCTGTGTGCTTGTAGCCTCATCGGGATTGATGCGGAAATCGTAAACAAGATTATCTTTAAGCTTCTTGCTTAACTCCGCCGCTGTAAAGGGAGATTTCATATTTTCTTCATGCCTTTCTTCTTTTTACAAAATTTCCATTATATTATAGCTGATATAATTATAAATTTCAAGTAGTTTAACCGCTTTATAGACGATTAACCAAATTTTAACAGATTTTTAGAGTTTTTTAGAGTAAAAATCATCACTTTTTAAGCTTTAAGACCCTTCTTACCTCGCTTACACTGCCTGTAAGCGACACAATAAGAACCTTATCGCCCGAAATAAGCTTCGTTTTACCTCGTGGAATTATAAGCTCCCCGCCTCTTGTTATAGAAATAATGTTACAGCTGTCCGGAAACACGATATCAGAGATTGACTTACCCGAATAAGCGAAATTATCGGGAAGCTCTACCTCGTAAACAGCAGCCTTGCCGTTATCCAGCGGAATAAGTTCCTTTATTGTACTATGGTCAACCTCTCGTTCGAGAAGCTTGATGATACTTTCCGTAGCGGAAATTACGATATCGACTCCGAGACGCTTTATATTATCAACATTCTTCGGGTTATTCGCCTTGGCTACGGTTTTACCTATGCCGAAAAGCTTTTTCGCTGTCTGACAGGCTATAAGATTGCTCTCGTCCATACCTGTTACCGCAACAAAAATTTCTGCCTCTCTTATTCCTGCCTTTTCGAGAACTGCCGCTCTTGTGCCGTCGCCCCATATTACAGGAACATCGAGGGAATCCGCTATTTCGCGGCAGATAAGCTTATCGTTCTCAATTACTACAACTTCTCTGCCTCGTTCGTTGAGGGTTTTTGCGAGGTAGTAGCCTACTCTTCCGCCGCCGGTTATTATGATTTTTGACATTATTATGTTCCTTTCCGTAAAAGAAAGCTATTAATCAACTATTTTTGAGAAAACGAGAGTTTCTCCCTCGTTAAGTATGAAGTTATAATTATTTACGAGGCGTACATCACCCTCCGCACTTATAACTGCATAAAGGATTTCGTTTTCCTCGAGAGTAATATCGAGGGCTCTTTCTCCGTAGAGATTCTTCGGTACAGGTGCCGAAAACATCTTTACCGTATGATTCTTTATAGCGAAGCAGTTTTCGCCTGTAAAATCGCCTAAAGAGGATACGAGAGAATCTACGGTAAGATTTGTGGGACATACGGTTGTAAGTCCGAAGGTGCTGAAAAAGGCTTCCTTTTCGCTGTCGCTTACTCTCGCAACGACCTTTTCGATGTTGTAAACGGTTTTAGCAAGCTGTGCTACCATAAGGTTTACATTATCATCGGCTGAAACCGCAAAAAGTGCGTCACAGCCGTGAATACCTGCTCTGTCGAGAGTATCCTCGTCAATAGGCACTCCGCAATAGGTAATTCCGCCGAAATCATCGGGAAGATTATCGAAATTCTTTTCGTCCTTATCGATAACAACAATATCGTGACCATATTCGGAAAATCTCGCCGCTACCTCGGAACCGATTTTTCCGCATCCTACAACAAATATATTCATCAGAATTCAAGCTCCTCTCCTGTCTGTAAATACTGGATACGGTCTCCGAGCTGTGATTTCATAATTCCGTAGCCCGTAAGACCTGTACAGTGGCAGGTATATATAGCACCGGTTTCAATTGCCTTTATTTCGTTTACCGTCTTATCAACATACTCTATAGAACAGCAAAGCTTTTTCGTTGAGCTTCCCATAAGGTGAAAACCGCCGATAACAGAAATTATGGGGCTTTCGGGAAAGGACTTCTTTACTGTTTTAAGTATATTTACTATTCCGCAGTGAGAACAGCTGGAAATGACAACACAGCCCTTATCCCTGTTATTATCGGGAAAGATAACGAAAAACGACTCGTGAAGAAAATCGTCCTTAACGAGCTTATTGCCCGACATCTTATAAAGATGAGGGTCCTCACAGTACATCGTATAATCGGGAATTTCGTTGCTCATAGCGAAAAAACCGGGAGCAATCTCGTGGAAACGGTTATAGAAAATAAAATTATCGGGATATTCCTCGGAAAGCTCCGATACCGTTCCCACAGAGATACGGAGCATTCCGTATTTCACATAGTAATCGCCCTTACAGGCTTCCTTTGCGTATATTTTTACTTCGGGATTAAGCTTTATTATGCTCTCGATTCCGCCTGTATGGTCGGAATAGCAATGTGAAAGTGCAATCTTTCTTACGGAAGAAAGGTCAAGTCTCATTCTCTGTGCGTTAAGAACGAGCTTATCCGAAGCACCCGTATCAATAAGATAACGCTCACCGCAGTTTTCAACATAAAACGAAAGCCCGTGTTCAGCCTTAAGCTGTTCGGTTGCACTTGTGTTCTCTATAAGCGACACGATACGCATAATACCGCTCCTTTCAGTTAAGAGTTACAAAAACAAGCTCGGGACGATTAAAAACACGGGGTATATATATGATACCGTAATGCTTCCACATTCCCCTGCTTACGATCATTTCTGTCCCGTTTTCACAGTAATAGCCTCCTGCATATTCCGGAAAAAGCCCCTGGTCGGGAGCATAAAGACCGTTTAAAATGCCGGGTATTCTCCATTGACCTCCGTGAGCGTGACCGGCGAGTATAAGGTCGAAGCCCTTTACGGACAATTCGGGAAAATCATTGGGATAATGGTGAATAAGAACAGAATACTTATCGTCAAGCTCAGAAACAGCATTTTCATCCCATACATTTTCTGTTCCGCATATCCGTATCTGCTGACCGTTTATTTCGATAACCTCGGTTTCGTCCACAAGCACTCTTACGCCCCGTTCAGACATCTTTTCCTTGTATTCGGTTACCTTACGGGTTTTGAATTCGTGATTTCCAACAGCATAGAAGCAAGGATACTTTTGGGCAAGTGCGTCAACCAAAGCCCAGGAATTTTCCTCTTTATTGTATTCGTCGAAAAGATCTCCGCCGAAAACAACAATATCCGCTCCGTAGGCTTCAATCTCATCGATAATCCCGCTCTGACCCTTGCCGAAACGGGAGTTATGCACGTCAGAAAGAAAGGCTATCTTTATCTGTGCGTCGAGCTTATCGGTTTCAATGTCATAAAAAACAGTCTTTAAAGAAAGGTTACAGGCTATACCCAGCAATACAGCCAGAGCACAGCCTAACATAACCCATTTTTTTCTTTTCATCGGGGAAGCTCCACAAAGCCTACCTTCTTATAAACCTTCTGTAAGGTCTTTCTTGAAGCCTTATATGCCTTTTCGGCACCCTCACGCATACAATCGCCGATATACTTCTTATCATTGATAATCTTCTGGAATTCTGCCTGCATAGGTGCGAGCATATCTGCTGTTGCTTCGCCCACAGCAAGCTTGAAATCGCCGTAGCCCTTGCCGGAAAATTCCTTTTCGATTTCTTCGAAGCTCTTATCTGTAACAGCGGAGTAAATTGACATAAGGTTATTTATGCCGTCCTTTCCTTCGCGGTAGCAAACCTCTGCTTCGCTGTCGGTAACGGCTCTCTTGAACTTTCTTACGATAGTATCCCTGTCATCAAGGATAGAAATACAAGCGTTCGGGTTTTCGTCCGACTTGCTCATCTTCTTTGTGGGGTCCTGTAAGGACATTATCTTAGCAGTTGTCTTTGTGATATAGGGTTCGGGCATTGTAAATGTATCGCCGTAAACCGAATTGAAACGCTGAGCAATATTTCTTGCAAGCTCAATATGCTGTTTCTGGTCAACGCCTACGGGAACAAGGTCAGCCTGATAAAGAAGAATATCTGCCGACATAAGTACGGGATATGTGAAAAGACCTGCATTGATATTTTCGGGGTGCTTTTCGCTCTTATCCTTGAACTGTGTCATACGGGAAAGCTCGCCGAACTGTGTGTAGCAGGATAATACCCAGGAAAGCTCAGCGTGAGCAGGGTTATGACCCTGTACAAAGGCGATGGACTTCTTAGGGTCAACGCCCATAGCCAGTAAAAGAGCATAGCTTTCTGTAATCTGCTTACGAAGCTTCTGGGGGTCCTGTCTTACGGTGATAGAATGTAAATCAGCAATGCTGTATGCACAATCGTATTCATCCTGTAGCTTTATCCAGTTTAAAAGTGCACCGAGATAGTTTCCGAGAGTGGGTGTATTTGTAGGCTGGATAGCACTTAATATTCTCTTTTTTGCAATTACTTCTTCCATTGTTATTCCCTTTCTTTATAAAACATCATTCTGAATTGAATAATAAAAAATTATTGTATCATCTTACGGAAATCAATTAAAAATCCGTGCCCGAAGGGCACACCTTAATTATTCATTATTCATTATTCATTATTCATTTTTCATTATAGATATATATATCTGTACATTGTCTTTGCAACAGCTGCAAGAATATCAGTACCCTTTTCAATCTGTTCGTTGCTGGGAGTTGAATAGTTGATACGGAAAGAAAGAGTAGGCTGGCTTTCGTCAACAAGGAATGCGTTTCCGGGAACAACAGCAACCTTGTTTTCTACGGCCTTCTTACAGAAATAATTCATATCGCCTTCGGGTAATGTACCCCAGATAAATAAACCGCCGTCGGGTTCAGTAAACTTTATGGATGAAGGCATCTTATACTTTAAGCAGTTAAGCATAAGGTCACACTTCTTGCGGTAGATTTCCTGTAAGTTTTCGATATGTTCGGCAAAATTATGTCTTGTTACGAACTGGTGTACGATTCTCTGGGAAAGAATAGAGGTATGTACTGTGGAAACCTGCAAAGCACATATTGTCTTCTGGATAATGCTCTTTTCAGCACACATATAGCCGACACGAAGACCGGGAGCAAGAGTTTTCGAGAAGGTACCTGCATAGATAACGTGACCCTTTGTATCGAGAGAGCGGATTGAGGGAATATCATCTCCTGCAAAGCGTAAATCTCCGTAAGGGTTGTCCTCGAGTACGAGAACATTGTACTTATATGCAAGCTCTAAGATTGCCTTTCTCTTTTCGAGAGAGGTTGTTATACCTGTAGGGTTCTGGAAGTTGGGGATTACATAGATGAAGGCTGTGCGGGGGTTCTTTCTGAGAGCGTCCTCGAGAGCCTCGATATTCATACCGTCATCATCCATAGGTACGCCTACAAGCTTTGAGTTATAGGAACGGAAAGCGTTGAGCGAACCGATAAAGCTCGGTGCTTCACAGATAATAGCGTCTCCTTCGTTACAGATTACCTTAGCAGTCATTTCCATAACCTGCTGTGCACCTGCAGTAATAATTACATCATCATCATTCCAGTTGAACATACCCTTGGAATAAAGGTCGTCCTTTATCCAGTCGCGAAGAGGTGTATAGCCTTCGGAAACGGAGTACTGTAAAGCACCTACAGGGTCGTTTTCGAGTATTTCTGCTGTGAGCTCTCTTATTTTTTCAACAGGGAATGCTTCGGGAGCAGGATTTCCGCCTGCAAAGCTTATAACTGTGGGGTCAGCTGTGAATTTAAGGATTTCACGGATAGCGGAAGGCTGTAAGCCCTGGATTCTGTAAGAAAATGCGTTCATATTATGTACCGTACCTTTCTTTTGTCATTATATTTTTCAAATAATTAAGTTGATTATACCACATTATATGACTTTTTTCAAGTAGCAGGGTAAAAAATATGGAGCAAAACAAAGTTTTGCCCCATATCATAAATTAACCTCTTAAAATTTCTTCTCTTATCTTAAAATGTGCGGGAAGGCCGTTTCTCTTCTCGATATTCATTTCGCCCTGGATAAGAGGCAGGAAGTACTTGTATGCATTTTCGTTTACGTCTGTGCCGTCGGCATTTATCCATTCGGCAGGGAACATTTTTTCCTTGTTCGCAACATCTCCTGCAGGAACGGAAACTATATCAACAACATAAGGAACGTCGCTTATTCTTCTGAATGCCATCATTTTTCCGCTTTCGCCCTTAAGAGCGGCTCTTACACCTGCCGCACCGATAGAAACGGATTCGTCAATATCTGTCTTTGAGCCGAGGTGCGAAGAACAACGCTGCATTACGTTAAGCTCGATAGAACGAACCTTACAGCCGATTTTATCTCTTACAAGGTTTTCGAGACGCTTGCCTACACCCGAAAGATACTTATGACCGAAATTATCGGTAGCTCCCGAGCGGAATTCGTCATCGCCAAGCTCCATACCTTCGGAAACAGCAATAATAACAGCCTTGTGCTTAGCCTGTTCACGTCTTACGTCGGCTAAAAACTTTTCAGCATTGAACTTTGCTTCGGGCAAGTAAATGAGATGAGGAGCAGCCTCGCCGTTGGCTCTTAAAACACAGGTAGAAGCTGTGAGCCAGCCCGCATTTCTTCCCATAATCTCAACAATTGTTACGGATTCGATACTATATACGAGGCTGTCACGGATAATTTCCTGTACAGTAGTAGCAGTATATTTTGCTGCAGAACCGAAGCCCGGAGTATGGTCGGTACAGCAAAGGTCGTTGTCGATAGTCTTCGGGATACCGATAATCTTAATATCGTAGCCGTTCTTTTCAGCGTACTTCGAAAGCTTGTCAACAGTATCCATAGAGTCGTTACCGCCGATATAGAAGAACGCCTTTATATCGTGCTTATCTAAACAGCTCATTATCTTTTCATAAACCTCGCCTGCTTCGTCGGGGTCGGGAAGCTTATAACGGCAGGAACCGAGAACTGTTGAAGGAGTCTGTTTTAAAAGCTCAATATCCTCGTTTGTTCTTATCATAGTCTTAAGATTGATAAGGTTATCCTTTATGATACCCTCGATACCGTTTATTGAACCGAAAACGGCGTCAATCTCGGGTGTTTTTAATGCCTGGCTGAAAACGCCGACTAATGACGCATTTATCGCACAGGTAGGACCGCCCGACTGGGCAACTGCAATATTCATAGGGGAAAGCCTCCTAAATTTAATCATTATTATAATATTATCATACAAAAGACAAAAAAATCTATGCTTTTTTTACAAATTCCACGAATTGTCCATACAATTTTTTTATTAATCGTTTTCATTTTACGTTTTACATAAAACCCCGATTAGTTTATTAATTAACACTGCTTCTGTTTAGGCAATAAACAAAAAAGCAGTGCTATAAAGCACCGCTCAGCTTATCGAAAAAGTCTTTCTGATGAAAAATTAATGATGAAGGATGAAGGATTGTTGTGTCTGCCTGCAGGCAGACGGATATAAAATAAGCCCTTAAGTCGGAATTCCTTTTTCAGCCGATTTTTAATCCATCCGTCGCAGACGGATACCTTAATCATTCATTATTCATTTTTCATCATTCATCAATTTTACGTCATTGTACGAGTTTATCGACAGTCTGAAGCAGTGCTATAAAGCACCGCTTTCCGTTGTATCGATTATAACATCCGCCTTTTTAGCTACCGAAAAAGCTTCGAAATACGCATTTTCCTTGGGTATCCATTCGTTTATAAAACGGGAAAAGAGCCTTTCGTTGCGGTTTCTTAGCCTGTTGTGAATTATCGTTTTTTCCGCTGTAAGAAAAACCGAAAAATCATAGTATTTTCCGAAACAGGGATGAAGCGAATAAGAACCCTCGACTATAATTACCCTTTCCATTTTCACAGGAATTTTCTCTCCGAGGCTTCCTCTTCCGCAGTCATAGGGCGTATAATAAAAATCAACGCCTTTTCCGAGAGAAGCTGTGACTTCCTCTTTAAACCGCTCATAATCTATGTTTCCGCCGACTTCCGAAAGACGTTCTTCTGTTCTTTGTTCGGGACGGAGAAAAAAGTCATCGGTATGAATAACGGGACAGGAAAAATGCTCCGAAACCGCCCTTGCGAGAGTTGTTTTCCCCGAACCGCAGTTCCCGTCTATTGCGACTATTACCCGTTCCTTTTCCGAAAGAAGCTTTTCGATATAGCCTGTAAGCTTTTCTATGTTATTTCGCATCTGCTTTCTCTCCGTGATGACAATGCCTGTTGTTTCTGAAGGGGACAAGGTGCGTTTTGTGCAGAGCAAGCATTATCGCCGGTATAAGCACAAGCTGGAGTATTATTCCGGGAATCGCATTCAAAAATGCACCCGAAAGGAATGCTCCGAAAGTAAAACGGTTCTCGCCAAAGCCCAGTAAAACCGTCTGTACAATGCCCCATACTACCCTTCCGCCTATCATAGCCATTACAAGACAGCGGAAAAGCGAGCGTACACACTGCCAGCGTGCATTGGTAAACAGAAAGCCTGCTAAAAAGCCGTATGTTCCAAGCTCAAACGCCATAGATACCGCATTCGGGAAAAACACAGGCATACTAAAGAGCATTGAACGCATAAGAGGCATTATAAAGCCTACGGAAAGTCCGTACCAGGGTCCGCAGATAAATCCGCAAAGAAGCACGGGAATATGCATAGGAAGAAGCATATTTCCTATCTGCTGAAGCTGACCCGTAAGAAACGGAAGCACAAGCCCCAATGCCAGAAGCATAGCCGATATTACAAGTTTTTTAAGATTACTTTTCATATTTTCACCATTAATAATTTTTCAATCCTCAATCCCAGTCGGGCTCGTCGCTCCGTTCCTCAAAAATCTTTTCCATCGTCATTTTCTCAAGAACCTCCTCAAGGTCCCACATAGCAAACCAATCGGAGTAGCATACTCCGTAAACGAAACGGCCTGTCTGTACATCGTATGAGGTCTCGTATTTGCCTGTCCAGTCGTTTTTATAGTCCTTATGACTCCAATATTTCACCTCGAGAAAAATACCTTTCCAATCCTCAATGTAATCACGCAAATCCTTATACTCGATTTCATCATATTTTCCGAGAACAAAATGCTCCATATCCTTTCGGTACTCGGGCTTTATAATAAGCTCGCCTACCTTCGCGACCTCATCGCTCATATATACCTCCTATACAAGCTCGCTCATAACAGCATTTTTAAGCTTTCTTACGAGAGTTCCCGCCTTACCGACGCCTACCTGCTGAACGCCCATAAGTAAGGTTATACCGTGCTTCGGCTCATTGGAGAAAAACGTTCCGAGCCAGCCGTCCCAGCCGTATTCCCCCTCCGAGGAGAAAAGCGAGGTTTCGCTTTCGTTACGGCATATACGGCAGAAATTGCCATAGGTATATCCGCTCATCCAGTCCCACCACTGATGGAACTGCCAGAGCTTCTCTTCGGGAAGTCCTCCGCCTGTAAGATACCTTACCGCATATTCGGGCATAATTCGTGTTCCTTTATATTCTCCGCCGTTTATAAGCATCTGTGCAAAGCGTGAATAATCGTCAAGGGTAGAACAAAGACCTGCTCCGCCCGACTCGAAAACAGGCGGAATATCTCTCTCGTAACGCATTCCGAGATGATTTGTGATACATTCGTAAAGTCCGTTTTCGCCGTAATTGTATATTTTCGCAAGACGATGCTGTTTTTCCTTCGGAACATAGAAATCCGTATCCTCCATACCGAGAGGGATAAAGAAATTCTCCTTAAGAAACTCGCTGAATTTCATTCCCGAAACTCTCTCTATAAGCGCACCCGCAATATCTGCCGAGCTTCCGTACATAAACCGCTCCCCCGGCTCAAAGCAAAGGTCATTCTTCGCTGTCATTTCCGAAAACTCTTTTGTTGTAACGGGATTATCGCTGTAAAGACGCTGTTCGATATTCCAGAACACACCGCCTGCCTGTTTTCCGCCCTCTGTGCTGTCGTCGGGATAAGGAAGCCCCGAGGTCATATTGAGCAAGTCCTTTACGGTAATACGTCTGTTCGCCTTAAAGCGTTTACCGTCCTTATTTACGTACTGTTCGGAGAATTCGGGAAGATAGTCGGCTATGTCTGCTGAAAGGTCGATTACTCCCCTTGACGCAAGAAGCACCGTCGCTGTCGCTGTGACGGGCTTGGTCTGTGAATAAAGGCGGAAAATCGTATCACGGCTCATAGGAACCTTGTTTTCAATATCACGGTATCCGCATTCCGAATAAACGGCTGTTTTGCCATCCTTTATGACGAGAAGGTTTGTCCCTGCAACATCTCCCTCGTTTACCGCCTTTTCAATTATATCGTATGTTTTTTTATATAAGCTCATATTACTCAAAGGGGTAGCGTATGCCCCATTCTCCTCTTAATTCATCCATTATCCTAAGAACACGCATAGTCTCGCTGTGTGGCATTTCAAAACACTCTGTCCTGCCCTCTGATATTGCTTTAAAGGAAGCGATGATTTCGTATTCATAACCTGTTATCTGTGGCGGTGTTTTGTATTCGGTAACCGTTCCGTCATTAAGAAATACCTTTATACCCTCACAGTTATTGATGTTATAAAACTCGATTTTGCCCTTGCTTCCGTAAACAACGCCGAGATTGCCTGTATTCGAGTTCATATTGCTGTGTAAAACAGCGGTTTTACCGTCCTTGAAGGTCATTAAAAGGCTGTTGTGCATATCAACGCCGTACTCGTTCTTTGTACAGGTCGATTTTATATCCATAACCTCAGTACCAAATACCATAAACGCAAAATTAATCGTATATACTCCGAGGTCGAGTAAAGCTCCGCCTGCAAGCTCGGGCTTTTTAAGACGCTCTATGTCCGCAATCGCATATCCGAGGTTAGCTGTAAGAGAGGATATTTCACCGATAACTCCGCTTTTTACTATCTCGTCGAGAGTAAAACGCATAGGAAGAAATCTCGTCCACATAGCTTCAGTTATAAAAACGCCCTTTTCTTCCGCAAGCTTAAACACCCTTTCAGCCTGCTTTGCGTTGGCTGTAAAGGGCTTTTCACAAATATCGTTTCTTCCGTTTTCGATACAAAGGATACAGTCCTCATAATGTCTCGAATGAGGGGTTGCAATATAAATAAGGTCTAAGCTTTCGTCCTTTGCAAGCTCCTCGTAGCTTCCGTAATATACAGGTACAGAAAACTCATCAGCAAAGGTCTTTGCTCGCTCCGAATCTCTCGAAGCAACAGCCTTAAGGGTAACATTTTCAATGCCCTTAACCGTCCTTGCCATAGTCCTTGCAATCTTACCTGCTCCTAAAATACCCAAATTCATATCATAACCGCCTTTCAGATTATTTTCTTCAGTATAGCATACCGAAGTGCATATTGCAAGAATTTTTTAAGCCTGTCACAAAAATACTGTTTTTTGGCGTTAATATCGTTGAATAAGACAGAAAAAGATGCTATACTTTTTTAAAAATACAGCGAAAGGAAAAACGAAATGAAATACACCAACCCTGTTCTCAAAGGCTTTTATCCCGACCCGAGCGTATGCTTTGCAAAGGGAAAGTTCTATATGGTAAACAGCTCCTTCCAGTATTTCCCCGGCGTACCCCTTTTCGAAAGCGACGACCTCGTAAACTGGAAGCAGATAGGCCACGTTCTTACAAGAAAATCACAGGTTGAGCTTGAGAAAATAAACAGCTCCGGCGGTGTTTTTGCTCCGACCATAAGATACCACGACGGACGCTTTTATATGGTTACAACCAACGACACCACACACCGCAATTTCTACGTTTATACCGACGATATTTACGGCGAATGGTCAGAGCCCATAACCGTTGACCAGGGCGGTATCGACCCCTCTCTTCTTTTCGACAACGGACACGTTTATTTTATAAGCAACGGTGCCGATGACGAGGGCAAGGGCGGTGTTATCCAGTGTGAAATAAATATTGAAACAGGCGAAAAGCTCTCAAAAAGCAAATGCATCTGGCAAGGCACAGGCGGACGCTATCTCGAAAGCCCCCACATGTATAAAATCGGGGACGAATACTATCTTATGGCAGCAGAAGGCGGTACCGAATACGGTCACATGATTACCTACGCACGTTCAGAGTCTGTATGGGGACCCTTTGAAAGCTACCCGAAAAATCCTGTTCTTACGAACCGAAACAAAGCCCCCTATATCATCCAGGGCATAGGTCACGGCGACCTCATCCAGAACAAAAACGGAGACTGGTTTATCCTCTGCCTCGGCTTCCGACAGATACACCAGTGGATGACATACCACCACCTCGGAAGAGAGGTTTTCCTTACTCCTGTTAAATTCGGCAAGGACGGCTGGTTTACAGCAGGAAAGGACGGCACTACCGATTTTGAATACGAAATAAAGGGTGATTTTGAGCAAACCGAAAAAACGCACTATACTTTTGAAAACACAGACAAAAGTATCGACTGGTGCTTTTTAAGGCATCCCGTAACAGAAAACTATGACCTTACCCCCGAACGCTTTATCCTTAAAGGCACAGATATTACTCTCGATATGGTCGATACTCCTACCTTTGTCGGCATCCGTCAGCGTGATTTTGATATGGAGCTTTCGGTAAATGCTGATGTAAACGGAGGCGAGGGCGGTGTAACGCTTTATATGTGCGAAAGCGAGCATTACGATATTGCAATCAGAAAAGGCGAAAACGGCTTCGAGGCAGTTTTAAAGCTCAACATAGGCAACATAAAGCATACAGAAAAGGTTATTCCCCTTAAATCCGGCAACGCAAAGCTTATCATTACCTCCGACAGTCAGATATATAAATTCTTCGTTAAAGACGGCACAGAAACCTATTCGTTAGGCTATGCATTTTCCAAATATCTGTCCAGCGAAGTAGCCGGAGGATTCACAGGAGTTATTGTCGGTCTTTATGCGGTTGGAAACGATACCACAACTTTTACTGATTTTGACATAAAACACGGCAAAAACTAACATTTATGTCGCATTTGTACTACTTTGTGTCAGAAATTTCATATATTGTTCAATAGAAAAATGTTATAATTTTTATAACCTTTGGTGAATATTTTTTGTGAAAGGATGATAAAGATATGAAAAAACAGAAAAAAGTGTTAGCAGCACTTCTTTCGCTCACAACTCTTATCGGCTCTGCTTCCTGTGGTTCTTCCCGTGACGCATCAAGCACTGCCTCTACAACATCACAGGCTACCGTTGTTGCTGCCGCAACAGCAGACCCCAACGCAGAATTAAATGCAGATATTGACTGGGAAGAAAAGGCAAATATCGACTCGGTTGACGCTGCAAATGAAGAAGGTACAGGTCCCGCCTATACCCCCGGACAGAAAGCTGGTCACGTAAAGGCTCTCTGTTACTACGACATCGTAGCTTCCGAACCCGAAATTACTGAAATCTTCGCTGAACGCTACGGCGGAACTCTCGAAACAGAAATCACTTCCAGCGGTAACGCTTACTTCGAAAAGCTCGGTACGCTTATCGCAGCAGGTCTTTCTCCCGACCTTGTTCGTTACGACTGGGCAGCATACCCCGACGGTATCTCAAGAAACAGATATACTGCTCTCGACGAATGGCTCGATATAGAATCTCCCCTCTGGTCTGATATCGCAAGTGTAATCGATTCCTTCGAATACTTAGGAAAGCATTACTACTTCCCCCAGAACGCACAGTCAAACTTCGCAATCATCTACAACAGAAGACTTGTTGAAGAAGAAGCAATGCCCGACCCCGCTGACCTCTATTTCGCTGGCGAATGGGACTGGGACGCTTTTGAATCTATGATAAAGCAGTGGGCCGGCAAGGGCGAAGGATACATAGGCTACACAGGCGGTTCCTGGTCCTCTATGATGTTCATCAACACAACCGGCACAAAGACAATCGACTTAAACGGCACTGAAATTATCAACAACCTTAAATCCCAGCAGGCAAGCCGTACAATGAACTGGCTCGAAGGCTTACAGAAGCAGGGCTTCATTGGCGAAGGCTATATCCATCCCGGTGACGCATTCAAGGACGGCAAGCTCCTCTTCCTCGGTATGGGTCTTACATGGGGTATTGAAAGCGCACAGGAATGTCTCTTCAAGAACAACATTGAAGGCGAAATCGTTGCTGTTCCCTTCCCTCGTGACCCCCAGGCTGACAAGTACTACTTAGCTTCCGACACATTCGGATATATGGTTCCCGCCGGTGCACAGAACATCCAGGGTGCTGTACAGTGGATCTTAAGTGCACGTATCTACGAAACCGACCCCGATGTAGTTGCTGAAAAGCGTGCTGAATGGATGTATGATGGTCCTACATACTATCCTAAATGTCCCGAATGTAAGTTTAACTGTGAAGAAGCAGGTTTCGCTGATTCCGCTACCTGCCCCGAATGCAACGCAGCAAGAAAGCTCAAGTTCAAGCCCATCTACACAGAAGAACAGCTTCAGATCAACGATGATATGATCAACCCCGAAAAGTTCGAGCTTATCTTCGACAGCCCTGTAGGCTTCAACGAAGACTTCCAGGAAATCTTCATCAACGGTGAGGACTCCGTATTCGACGGCCCTCTTTACCACGGTGCTTCCTATACACAGCTTGTTGAAGAAATGTACAATATGATCGAAGCACACCTCGAACCTTACCGTGAAGCTCTCGCATCCGGTACCGCAGTCGCAGGCTAATAGTTCTTATAAAAGTATTTATCGGGAGAAACCTTTCTGAAGAAAGGCTTTCTCCCGAACCCTCTTCCAAAGACTTTTAATATAAAATTAAGACCAATAGGATTAATCCTATTGGTCTTAATTTTTATACTGAAATTTTTCGGAAG
>JAGANY010000062.1 GCA_017624025.1 Ruminiclostridium sp.
AGCAAAAATAAACAGCCGCTTGAGCGGCTGCTGTGAAATAGATGCGGTTGCCAAATCATTCAGTGAGCCTTTAGGCTCAGCCAGTATTATGCCCTTGAAGGGCCAGTGCATACCACGCGTTCAACGCGTGGTTTTGATTACGGTATTATATTTTCTTGTTTTAAGGCGGTTTATGAATTCGTCGGCAGGAAGAGGCTTGTCGAAAAGATAACCTTGTACCATAGTACAGTTGATTTCCTTTAAGAAGCGTGCCTGTTCGGGAGTTTCAACGCCTTCGGCAATAGCCTTCATATCAAGCTCCTTAATCATCTTAAGCATATTTCTTACAACGATTTCATCAGTTTTGCTGTTGCTCTTGATGATATTATCAAAGAAAGACTTATCTAGCTTTACTATATCAAACATAAAATCTGTAAGAAGATTAAGAGAGGAGTAGCCGGTTCCGAAGTCATCGATAGAAGTAAGAACGCCGTTATTCTTCATTTCTGTTACAAGATTTTTGAATGCGTTATAGTCGCTGAAATCGGACATTTCTGTAAGTTCGATTTCGATATACTTGCTGTCAACATTATATTTCTTCAGCACAGCAAGGATTTCCTCGGCAATCTTAGGATTATGAAGATGGGTCTTAGAAAAGTTTACTGATACAGGTACAGGTTCAAGTCCCAGCTCTTCCCATTCCTTTATATGACGGCACACGCCTTCGAGCATATAGAAGTCAAGAGCACATATATTTCCGTCACGTTCAAAAACGGGAATAAATTCGGCAGGGGAGATAAGTTTTCCGTCTCTGAACCAACGTACAAGTGCTTCGCAACCACATATTTCGCTTGTTTCAAGGTTAACCTTAGGCTGGAAATAAACGAGGAACTCACGGTTCTTTATAGCGTCGGGAAGAGCAGCGGCTATTTCATGAGCCCTTGATATTTTCTGTACTATATCCTTGTTGAAGATAACGATATCCGGTGTTGTAGATTGTTTAGCGAGACCGATTGCTGCTGAAATGCAGTTCATAATATGCGGCATAGTGTCGCCGGGTTCTATGTCATAAACACCTGCACGTGTTGAGATTTCAAATGTCAGATTTGTACCATTTTTTTCGATAGAAATGGGAATGTTTGAAAGAAAGCTTATAACTTCGTCACGTCTTTCCTTTTTTACAAGAAGCGTAAAGTTATCTCCTCCGAGACGGGCAGCGACTTCATCCTCTTTAACTATTCCCATAAGAGCCAAAGCAAAGCCTTTTATTACAGCGTCGCCGTTTCTGTTACCTGCCTGGTTATTTACATAGCGGAAGTTTTTAAGATTAAGGTACATAGCGGTGTACTGGTGAAGTTTTCCCTGCTGAAGTAAATAATTACCCGAAGCCATATAGCCGTTGGCATTAAAAAGACCTGTGTTAGCGTCTCTTGAAAGAGAGTTACGGATAATATCCGAAAGCCTTGAGCGTCCGCATATAGCAAAAACGTTTTTGCATAAAAAGAGCAGGTCTTCTTGTTCGTATTCATTCCAGCAATGAGCTTTTTCGGGATATGCAAAAAATGTTACGCTTCCGCCTTCGCCTGTGGGAAATATGTAATCGATTAAATCCTGTTCGCACCCATTCTTATCTGAGTAAAATTCAAACTCAATGGTTTTACCGTCCCGCTCAACAGGGGTAGGGGGAGTGTAGAATTTGCATACCAATTTACCGAGATGAATATCCTTTGCGATACCCTCTATATTCTGGCTTATTACTTCTGCAATTTCATCTACTTTAAGCCCCATTTTATCGATTTTATCAAAAAAATGCCTAAAATTATCACTGCAAAGCCTGCTATTCATATCCATTCTCCAATTTGTTATTTTAAAATCATTTTATATCTTGTTATATTTTATCACTTTTTACTATAAATGTCAACCTTAAAACAACAATAATTATATTAAAGTTATAAAAACGTTTGTTGAAAAAATAAGATTTATATCAATAAATTACCTTCAATTATTAAAATCTATTGACAGTATCTTTTAATTATAATATAATTAAAAGAATAGTAAAGGGCTTGCCCTTAAATAAAAAGGAGTGTAAAAATATGCTTAAGAATAAGGTTGCAGTTATCACAGGCGGTACAAGAGGAATCGGTTTTGCGATTGCAGAAGCTTTTCTTAAAAACGGAGCAAAGGTTGCTGTTCTCGGTTCCCGTAAGGAAACAGTAGATAAAGCTCTCGAAAAGCTTTCTTCTGATGATGTTATGGGTCTTTACCCCGACCTTTCCGATTATGCGTCGGTTGAAAAGGCATTCACAGAAATTAAGGAAAAATTTGGTAAAATCGATATTCTTGTAAATAATGCAGGTATATCTGCACGTGAACCAATTGAAGCTTATGACCCCGAAGCCTTTAAGAATATTATGGACCTTAATGTAACAGCGGTATTTAACGGCTGTAAGGCTGTTGTTCCTATGATGAAGGAAAACGGCGGCGGTTCTATTATAAACACAAGCTCTATGGTGTCTAAAACAGGCCAGGTAAGCGGATGCGGATACCCCGCTTCAAAGTATGCTGTAAACGGTCTTACAGTAAGCCTTGCCCGTGAGCTTGGAAAGTACAATATCCGTGTTAATGCGGTAGCTCCCGGCGTTACAAGAACAGATATGGTAGCCGCTCTTCCGGAGGAAATGGTTGCCCGTGTTGCAGCAGGCATTCCTATGGGTCGAGTAGGCGAACCCGAGGAGGTTGCGAATGCATTCCTTTTCCTTGCCAGCGACCTTGCTAGCTATATCTCCGGAGCAATCCTTGCCGTTGACGGTGCAACAGTAAACTAAGCATAATAGGCGTTTATCGGGAGAAACCTTTCTGAATAAAGGCTTTCTCCCGAACCCACTTCCAAAGACTTTTAATATAAAATTTAGCTGTATAGGGTACGCCCTATACAGCTAAATTTTTATACTGAAAGTTTTCGGAAGGGAGTCCGAGGGAAAACCCTTTTTCAAAAGGGTTTCCCTCGGTAATGTCCATAATGCTTCTATAAAAGTACACGCTTTAATGTCTGTATTTTATGCCTTTTTGAATACAGCTGTAACAAGCATATATCCGTCTTTTATTTCAGCGAATATTTCGCCGTTCATCTTATTCATAAGCTTACGGCAGATATAAAGTCCGAGACCGCTTCCTTTGCCTTCCTCGGCATTTGAACCACGCCAGAAGCTGTCGAAAATATTCGGTAGCTCTGTTTCGGAAAGAGTGCAACCGCTGTTTTTTATTGTAATAAGCTGACAGTTTTCTTCCTCGCTGAAGGATATTCCGATTTCTTTTCCATCACCGTATTTTATAGCGTTTTCTGTAATATTCTGTAAAACCTCAACACTTCGGTCTATGTCACCCTCTAAAATACAGTTGCCGTATTCAGCTACAGAAAATTGAGTATGTATAAGCGAAAGCTTTTCGCTGTAGTAAACGGAAATGCTGTTGATGAGTTCGGAAAGATAAAACTCACCGTTGTTTACCTCGAGACTAAGAAAATCATCACTGGAAGCCTTGACAATTTGTGATACGAAGCTTTCAATTTCGTCCGCCTTGCTGTTGATATTATCCGCAATTTCCAGCTGTTTTTCCTTGTCGCTGTAAAGACCTCTTGAAAGTGCCTTCGAGTATAGCTTTATAGCCGAAAGCGGAGTTTTAATGTCGTGGGAAAGAGAAAGAAGAAGAGTCTGTTTTTCCTTATGTAAGTTAAGCTCTTTTTCTTTCTGCTGTTCAATATTCTCTCTCAACAGGTCAACGCCCCAGATAAATCTGCCGAAGAAACGGTTTTTGCTTTCTTTTACAGGAATTATAAGATTTCCTTTTGAAAGCTCATAAGGAACCTCTTTAAGCTTTTCAAAGGGCGAGAGAATTTTTACCCGTATGTAAATCATAACGCATATTATAACAACAGACATAATACCGAGAATGATATTTATGAGCAGTATGTTTTTTGTATTGCTCATCTGTGACGTTTTGTAATCGAAGCGGTAAAGCTCTCCGTTTATCTCGCAAATAACATAGTCGCTTTCCGAATTATAGAAATTATCACTGTATTTTTCAATGCCGGTTACGTATTCGCATTCGGATAAATCGATTTCTTTTAAGCCGTTTTTCTCTATATCCTGCTTAAGTCTGCTTATTTCAACACGATAGGGACGTCCTGTATCGGCTGTATCTTTTGTCAGAAGCAGAATATTTGAGCCGATGAAGATAAGTATAATAACAGTGATTACCAAAGCAAAAATTCTGTTGAAGGCTTTCATATAAACTTATACCCCACTCCCCATACAGTCTGGATATGCGACGGATTTTTCGGGTCATCCTCGATTTTCTGACGAAGCCACTTTATATGTACTGTAAGGGTCTGCATTTCCGAAAAGCTGTCACTGCCCCATATCTGATTGAAGATATATTCCTTGCTTAGAGTCTTGTTTTTGTTTTCAATAAGAAGAAGCAGTAGTTCAAATTCCTTTGCAGTCATTTCAACAGGTGTATTGTTCTTATAAACGATTTTCTCAGCCTTGTTGAGCTTTAAATCTCCCTCTGTGATTTCGTCGAGGGCATATCTTCGTTTAAAAATTCCGGCGATTTTAGCGATAAGAATATCAATATCATAAGGCTTTTCGATATAATCGTCCGCTCCTAAAATAAGTCCCTTAAGCTTATCATCCTTTGTGTTTTTTGCACTTACGATAAGTATGGGAGTATTGCTGTCCTTTCGTATTTCGGAGCATACAGAAAATCCGTCAATACCGGAAAGCATTATATCAAGCACAACAAGCCTTGCACCGTACTTTTCGTACAGCTGCAAGGCTTTTTCACCTGTTTCCGCAACCGATACCGTGTAATTTTCTGCTCGAAGAAAATCACACAGCAGGGCTGAAAGCTCCTTGTTATCTTCAACTATAAGGATATCGGTCATAATTATTCCTTTCAAACAGCATAGGGGCGGCAAGCTGCCGCCCGTACTGAAATTACCAGCCAAGCTCTAAAAGCCAGTTGTTGAGTGCTCTTTCACGGTCTCTCATCTGTGAAGCATTTTCATACTTATCTAAATTATACTCTCCTTTTATGTTTCCGTCAACAATATACATAACTCTTGTACATTTTGCGGCTACCTTAACGTCGTGAGTAACGAGCATAATAGTTGTTCCTTCGCTGTTGAGCTTTGCAAGTTCTTCCATAACCTCGTCGGAGCTTGTGCGGTTAAGTGCACCTGTAGGCTCGTCAGCAAAAATCATCTTCGGATTATTTATCATACTTCTGCAGATACAGGCTCTCTGTAACTGACCGCCGGAAACCTCGTTTATGTCATTGTCAGCAATATCGATTATACCCAGCTTACGCATAAGCTCCTGACCTCGCTGAACAGTTTCATTACGTGTTTCTTTGTTCTTTTCTGATTGTACAGCAGGAAGGATGATGTTGTCAAGTACTGTAAGATTTTTAAGCATATACATCTGCTGGAAAATGAAGCCCATCTCGTCGAGTCTGAGGTCGGCAAGCTCCTTTTCGCCCATCTTTGCAATGTTCCTTCCACAGAATTTTGCTTCGCCCGAGGTAATTGCATCCATACCGGAAACGGTATAGAGAAGGGTGGATTTACCCGAACCCGAAGGCCCCATAATTGCTACCATCTCGCCTTCGGAAACGGTAAAGTTTACGTTTTTAAGTACGTTGTTCTGACGCTTGTTTACGATATATGTCTTACAGAGATCCTTTACTTCTAAAATATTCATAGTTATGTCCTTTCTTTATTCAATGTTGGCTGTATCTGAGGATTTGATTTTTCTTGTGTAAAGAGATGTTAATAATGCACTTAATGTTGTTGTTGCAAGAATAATAGCAGGGAAGATAAGGAAAAGCTCGAGAGGATTTACAAT
>JAGANY010000063.1 GCA_017624025.1 Ruminiclostridium sp.
CCTTTCTTCAGAAAGGTTTCTCCCGATAATACCTATAAATACTTCTATAACAACATTATTCCTCGTCTTCTGTTTCTTCGTTCATAAGCTTAAGACTTTTTTTCGCTATGAAATATGTAATTATGTGTGAGATATAGAGAAGAGTCATAAATATTCCCGAATATAATAAAGCGATTGATTCGCCGTCAAGGTATCTGCTTATGGAAGTAACAGAATAACCGAATCCCATAATCGACATAAAGATAATTCTTGATGTTTTTGATGCGTTTATTACAAAACCAGGATTGAGAGATGCTTTAGCGGTACTTTTAACTGCAAAAATTATATATAACACGGATGAAAAAACAGTGATTGCAATTCCGGTAAATGATAATGCATATACAAGAGTCAGATTATCGTCAGAAAAGATTGAGCCGATAACGAGCAGTGTGGCAATAATAATATTTCCCCAATAAAACACCTTGAAGCAATCAAAAGCTATTTTATAAGCCTCTGATTTCTGCATCTCGTCAAGTCCCGCTGTAGAAATAAGGTCAATGTTCTGATTGAGAGCTGTGTTTTTGTTATTCATTATTCTTCCTCCGTTTCTTCAATTACCTTGTTGTTTTTCTTTGCTACAAAGCCGAGTATGATAAAGGTGCCTATGACGATTAATAAGTATAAGCCGGCAAAAATATAGAAAATATCTCCGTCATTGATAAAGTTGCGGACATACATTATGATATATATGATTGCCAGCATAAAGTATCCTATAATAGTTCCTGGCTTTGCCATATTTTTTGCAAACTTCGGATTCATCGCACCGATTTTTGAAGCCTTAGCACCAAATATGATATAAATTATGTTCGCAACAAGCTCCATTACGATAGCGGAGATTCCAAAAATAACTGAATCTTCAACTGCAACAGCGATAATAAGCATAATCAGTGATAAAGTGAATACGCTCCAGTAAAGAGCCTTAAAGCACTTAAAAGCAAGCTTATAGGCATACGTTTTCTGCATTTCATCAAGGTCATTGTCGTTGATTAAATCGTGTTAATCGTTAAGTATTTTAATAATATTTTTCTCCTTAATTCTCCCAGAATAATTCGTCAAGTGTTTTTTCGAGAACCTTGCATATTGCTATACAAAGGTTTATTGTCGGGTTATAATCGCCCTTTTCGATAGCGTTTATAGTCTGTCGGGAAACGCCGACCGCATCTGCTAAAGCCTGCTGTGACATATCGAGTGCAGCTCTTGCGGATTTAAGCTTTAAATTTTTTGCCACATCATCACCTCCGTGGTTTCTGACATTATATTACCATACATTTTACAATCTGTCAAGTATATTTTACAAAAAATAAAATATTTTTTTCAAAAAGTCAGATTAATGATTAGCTGTTATGAGTATTTAACCTCGGAAAACCTCTGTTCAAAAGGATTTTAAAGCTTTTTAATGTTAAAGTATTGACTTTTTCACTTTCGTATGGTAAACTATAAATAAGTTATGATTGAAATACGGAAAGGAAGTAAAATTATGAAAAAGCCCGTTATCAACAGCGAAAACAGACAGTTTTTATATGAGGCAATTTTAAAGCTTGAAAATCTTGAGGAATGCGAAGCTTTCTTTGAAGATCTTTGCACAGTACAGGAGCTTGAATCCATTTCTCAGAGACTTGTTGTTGCTAAGCTTCTTACAGAAGATAAGGTATATACAGATATTGTTGAACGTACAGGTGCAAGTACTGCTACAATCAGCCGTGTAAACAGAACTCTCCATTACGGAAATGACGGCTACAGCATTATTTTTGACCGTATCAAGAAGTAATGTCATATTCAGCCTTTGCGGATTATTATGATTTTCTTACAGAAAATATCGACTATAACGAAATAGCGGAATACTATGACCGCCTTAATAAAAAATTCGGCGGTATAAAAGGTATAATGCTTGACCTTGCCTGTGGCACAGGAAGCCTTTCGGTTATTCTGAACGGTATGGGGTATGATGTTATCGGCGTTGATATTTCTGAAGAAATGTTAAGCGTTGCGGTAAGCAAGGAGCACGAGGGAATCGAATACTTATGCCAGAGTATGACCGAGCTTGATATGTTTGGTACGATAGACGGTACGATATGCTCCCTCGATAGTATAAATCATCTTGAAAGCATCGATGAGGTTTCTGAAACCTTCAAAAAAGTGTCGCTCTTTTCAAATAAGGGTGCTCTTTTTATGTTCGACATAAATACTCTCTATAAGCACGAAAATGTCTTGTCAGATAATACCTTTGTGTATGATACGGAAAAGGTTTATTGCGTTTGGCAGAACGAGTATGCAGGAGAGGGAAGAACCGAGATTTATCTCGATTTCTTTTCTGAGGACAGTGAAACGGGTCTTTACGAGCGTTACTCCGATGATTTTTCTGAGACAGCATATCCCCTTGATGTAATAGAAAAAATGCTTCTGGAAGCCGGCTTTGAGGTGTGTGCTTGTTACGAGTATCTTACCGAATCAGAACCAGATGAAAAAAGCGAAAAGGTAACTTTTATAGCACGTAAAATATAGAACAAAAGGAACAATATTATGGGTAAAATAGTAAGAGCATTGTCAGCAGACGGAAGTGTTCTCTGTTCGGCAATAAACTCAACAGATATAGTAAACGAAATTTTCAGAATTCACAAAACAACTCCCGTCGCCTCTGCCGCACTTGGAAGACTTGCAACTGCAGGCTGTATAATGGGTGCTATGCTTAAAGGGGAAGACGATCGTCTTACTCTTAAGGTAAACGGCGGCGGCCCTTCCGGAAATATTGTTGTAGCGGCAGATTACAGAGGTAATGTAAAATGTTACGCCGAAAATCCACAGGTCGATTTACCTCTTAAGCCTAACGGAAAGCTCGATGTTTCGGGATACGTAGGTAGAAACGGCTTTTTAGGGGTTATAAAGGATCTCGGACTTAAAGAGCCTTACGCAACACAGACTCCTATTATTTCAGGCGAAATTGCAGAAGACATTACAAGCTATTATGCGGTAAGCGAACAAATTCCTACCGTATGTGCACTTGGTGTTCTCGTTGACCGTGACTGGAGCATCAAGGCGGCAGGCGGATATATTATCCAGCTTATTCCGCCCTTCACAAATGATGATGCTTCTATTGAGATAATCGAACGCAATATCCAGAGTATGCAGAGCGTTACAGCTCTTATTGAATCGGGGCTTACAAGCGAAGAGATTGCTCTTAAGGGTCTCGAAGGACTTAACGGCGATATTCTTGATAGCTGGGAAGTAAAGTACCATTGCGGATGCAGCCGCGAGCGTACCGAACAGATACTTATGAGTCTCGGTAAGGACGAGCTTAAAAAGCTTATCGATGAACAGGAAAACGTTGAGGTATGCTGTCATTTCTGTGATAAAAAATACAGCTTTGAAACCGACGAGGTAACAAAGCTTATGGAGATTGCAACAAGATAAATAATAAAACCCGTAGGAAACAAGCTGTTTCTTACGGGTTATTTTTATATTCGCATTCAGCAAGCCCCCACTTTTCCACCTCATCGGAATTATCGGTAAGTCCGATATAGTAAGCGTCGATTTCGCTTAGTATATTAGTAATCATATCTCCAGAGTCAACAGTAAACATAATATCTCTGCTTCCTGTTTCGTTGCAGTATGCAACATATTCGGCTGTTATTGCGTCATTTTCATAGTATAAGTCGTGTGCTCCGAAGGTATGAAGAATCTCGTGGGCGTAGGTTGCAGGTGGAGTTACATATACATCATCGAATTTTACAAAGATATTGATTATCTCTTTGTCATAGAGTATGCCGTTATGATATGGGTTAGGCATAGTAAACGGATTTGCGGAGTTTGAAAAATCGGTGTTGAAGAAAAACATATATATTATGTTATCGGCGTTATATTTTTCAAGAAGTGCGTCAGAATCTATATTTGTATCTATAAAAGCACGTTGCGAAAAATAAGTCTGTGTTGTTTCCGATTCCATCTCCTCGTAAAATCTTGCACCGTAAATAAGGTCGGGATTTTCTTCCCAGTTATAAATAAACTTCGCTTCAGCACCGTAGCTTTTTACCTGTTCGGTAATCCAGTCTGTGGCTGTTTCGAGATAGGATAAAGTCTGATGAATCGTTTCGCTGTCCTCTTCGTTGTTGTAATCCCATTCGTTTGTCGGATCATATCCGAGGAATGATATTATGATTGTAGTACCGTCTATATAAGAGGCAGAACCATGGGTCTGTCCGGGAGCAAAATAATCGGTTTCGGGCAGAATTTCGGTCGTTTCGATCATCAATTCTGTTGTGGTTGTTGTTATTTCTGCTGTTGTTTGTATCGTTGTTTTTTCGGTTGCAACAGAAGAAACAGTGTGTTCGTTGTAATTATGCTCGTTGTGACCGCAAGAAGACAACAGCAGTGATGCGACTAAAAGAATGGGTCTTTTTTTCATTTGATTTCCTCTCAGAAAAGAAGCGATAGATTATCTTTTTTATTCATCATCGCTTAAGTCGGGAATATCCATTACGATATCATTTCCAAAATAATGTACAAGAGGTATAAGCTCTGTTGCACTGAAATCAGACTGGTAAAGCCAGTTTATTTCCATACGGTAGCTGTTTATATCATCATCAGCAATAAAGTTTATCGAACCGAAATTATATGGCATAGTAGAGAGGGAGTCAAGAATACGTCTGCAGTTTGACGCAAATTCGTACATAGTGACATCAGCGTCTATATATGTTATGTTGAGGTCAATTATATCGCTGTCCTCAAGGTCTTCTATATCTTCGTATTCGGAAGGGTCATCTCCGTAAAGATGGAGCTCGATTTCTACATTTCTAACGTTTTCCAGGGGCATAGCCTCGCTTATTTCTCTGCTGAGCATATTGTTGAGACGCTCTTCTGCATAGTGTCGTTCTCCGCCTGTTGCAGTATTTGTTACTGAAATAAGAGACATAACGAAGGTCACGATAACGAGAAGGAATGTAAGAATAAGGCTTTTAAGATTATAGCGGAGTCTTGCGGTTCGGTTTCTTATCATTGCATAACCAACTTCAAGACCTAAAAATACAAGCATAAGAGGTGCAACCTTAAGAGCGGTTATAACGCCTGTGGGCGAGAAGAGGGAAATAGTCATAGCTATTCCCATCATAATAAGAGAAAGGGAAGCGGAAAGAGTACCGACGTAGTGGTATCTTTTTTTGGGAGCAGTCGCAACAGGACGGGGTTTCTGAAGCTCTCTGAAATTTCTGTTGATTGTTTCGTTTTCAATAGCTATTTCCGCATTCATCTTTTTTATTCTGTTGATTTCGATATGTACGGTTTTTTCCTCTTCGGAAATAATATCGCTTGTATCATCAGCAACCGTTTGAACCAGATTTTCTTCAATAGTTTCAGTTACAGCTATTGCTTCGTCTTTTGTTTCATTATCGGACATTATAGCCTTTTCGAGCTCTGTCATCTGCTCCACCTCGCTTTTTCTTATTTTACCATAAAAAGAAAATAATTGCAATAGCAAAAGGGGTACAATAAGGCGTCTGCCTCATTGTACCCCTTTTTATTACCAGTATATTGTTTCGAGATAATCTATAGGGTTAAGGTTTTTAAGACCATACTTTACCTCAAAGTGGAGATGAGTACCTGTTACGTAACCTGTAGCACCCATAGCTGCAATAAATTCACCCTGTGTTACCTTCTGACCGGGAACAACGTAAAGTGCACTGCAGTGTGCGTAAAGGGTCTGGTAACCGTTGCCGTGATCGATGATGATACAGTTACCGAAGTCGCCTATCCATTCGGCTCTTGTTACCGTACCGCTTGCACCGGCGAAGATAGCAGCACCGTAGTATGAAACGATATCGATGCCGACGTGACCGGCATAACCGCCGTCCCAGTGTGTGAGTTCGCTTATATGACCGCCTTCGGCAGGCCAGATATACTTTCCGTATCCTGCGTCTTCGGGTGAGTAGATGCTTTCGGGAGTAGGCTTTGTACCCTGTGCAATCATCTCTGTTACAGGACGGGAAATTATTCTCGATGCTGTTATTACACGCTTTGTTTCAAAGCTGTTAACGTATGTAACTCTTGCGGTGACATTGTTGACGCCGTCCTTACCTTCGGTAGTTACACGGCTTACGCCTGTATAGAGAGAGCTGTCGTTATAATACTCAGTATCATAATCAACGTAAGTATCGTAATTTTCCATAACCGTTACATTTACGGAAAGGAAAGGAACTTCTTCACGGCTCTTGATACTGTTTCCGGGATGGAGTTCGGAATTCTTGAATCCTGGATTCATAAGCTCAAGCTGTGCCTGTGTAAGAGCGAGCTTTGCACCGATGGATTCGTGAGTATCGCCTTCTTCGACGATATAGTAGCCGGCACCGGCTTTGGTGCTTGTAAGCTGTGAAATAAGCCAGTCGGTATCGATAATACTTCCGGAAAGGTAAAGACCGGCAGTATCACATTCGATTCGGTCTGCAAAGCTTATTTCTGCATTAGGATAAGTTGTTTTATATTTTTCAAGGATGCCGTCGAGAGTTGCCTTTACTTCGGTATTATCAAACATAGCACCCATAAATACGCCGTTAAGGTAGAAGCCGTAGGCATATTCAACGCTTAAATCGGAATATTCGAGCATTTTATCGGCAACCTGGAACTTTGTAAGAGTGTTTCGGTTTTCGATGAGCTCGATAGAATAATCGGGGCTTAAAAGAATGTTTTCTTCGCTTCCTAGGTAGTTTATACGTTCCTTAAGTATGTCTTCTGCATCGTAATAAACCTGCTCGTTTTCGATATATCCGAGGAAACGGCCGTTTACAGTAAGCTTTACGGCATAGTTAAGAGAATTTGCGTAGGAAATAATATTGAAGAAAAAGAGAATACATACTATCGGAGCAGCCAGATTAAAAAGCGTAACTGCAAGACCGGATTTACCGAAAATAAATTCACCGAGATGGGTTGAGGCGATTTTAATTCCGTTCCATAGACCTTTTTCTTTTTTACCTGTTACTATATCTTCCCTTGCACGTACAAGAGCGTGCCAGATTTTAAGGAACGGGGAAATAATAATAACAGCGAGGTATTTAAGCTTTGTGAAAATGTCTCTTCTTAATGAAACTGTCTTGTTCCATACGAATCTGAAGAAGCGTAAAATCTGTTTGCCTGCATATATAAAAAGCTGGACGATGACCGAGCAGATATATTTTCCGAAGTTCGAAAGGAATAATGATGTAAAGTCGGCAAATTTCTTTGTAGCCGGTGTTTTTTTCTTTTGCTCAGGAATCGTTTCGGTTATGTTTTCGGTATCCAGAAAAATGCCTCCTTTCAGAAAATTATCTATAGCATTATACCATATTTCAGTAGATTTTGCAAGTTTTACTGTCAGTTTCCATATTTTAGCTTAAAATGTTACCGAAAAAAGCTTATCCGCCGTGCATTTGCACAGCGGATAAAGATTATTATTTACTTCTTAGGATATTCCTTAAGCTTTCCTTTATAGATAACGTGACTATCTTCGAGCTTAAGAAAATCCATAGGCTTTGTGATTTTAGGGAACTGGTCTGAATCTGCAACCTTAAAACGAAGCAGGACATCTCTTGCAAATTCTGAGCAGTAAAAGCGGTTGCGATGCTTATAACGGAGCTTTATTGCAGCAAGAAAAAGCCCTATGTAATTATATCCGTACTTCTTTCTGTTACACCACATTCCTGTAAGATGGCGTTTTATATTTTCGTGCTGTTCCTTGCTTATATCGTGGGTAAGGATAACGGCGTCGGTTTTATGGAAACGCTTGAAGGTACCTTTGTCGGGGGATTCTGTTACAAATCCGCCCCATACTGGATTATATGGATTGATTCTTCCGAAAGAATACATCTGATGAAGATTTTTGTCAAGACTTACAGAAACGTGATTATATGGAGCACCCGTAATTTTTTTCAGGATACGGGAAAGAATAGTTCCTGTCTGACTTACAACGATGTAGAGCTTGAAGTTATCTTCCTGCATAATAAACCGCCTTTATTTTTTATTAGTCTTTTGTAAGGGCAGGGGGAGCAAATCTTATACGAATGTCAGGGAGCTTGTTGATTGTGGCATAGTAATTTGTCTGCCAGTCATCACCCTGAGAGGGATCGTTTTCACCTGTTGCAGGGGGAGCGAAGAGCTTAAGAGTAAGATCTGCTTCGCCGTCAAGAGGCTTTTCATAGAATGCACTCATAAGGTCGATTGTTTTTGCCTTAGGAGACTTGTAGAACCACTTGCCGTTAATTTCCATCATAAGGTTTACTTCTTCGTCGAATGTTACTTCACAGAAAACAGGGTTCTTTTCGAAATGGAGAGGAATAGCAATACCCTCAGCGTCTTCGGAACCGCCCCAGCGAAGCTTTGCGGGAAGGGTAATTTCGCCCTCTTCCTTAATTTCGGGATAGAAGAAATCATCGTGGATGATATTCTTGTATGTCTTCATTTCGGGCTGTTCAATACCAACATCGGGGTTGTTTGGGTCTTCGATTTCGAGACCTAAGCGTCCTCTGTCACGGAACTGGTAGAAGGTAAAGCCGTTAAGCCATAAATCCTTGTCCTCTTTAAGCATATCACAGAAAAGCTGAACCATATCTGCCTGTTCGTAAGGACCTGTAACGTCGCCGTCAGCGTTGAATTCGCTCATAACCATAGGCTTTTCCTTACCGCCACAGATTTCTTTGAAACGAAGATAGCTTCTCTTTGTCTTTTCGTATATATCCTTAACTGCATAGCGTCCGAAGGAAGTACCGCCTTCTTCTGCTACGTCATAAGGCCAGCCCCAGTGTAAAGCCATATACTTATCAACGGACCAGATATCTGTTGCCTTTACAGCTTCGGAGAATTCCTTTTCCATCTCGATTTCGGTCTTATTGAGGTCTTCAATACCGCCGATACAGAGAATTGTAGAAACATTGGGAGCGTGTTCTTTAAGAATATTGTGGAAACGAACGTAGAAATCAGCTACACCCTGGTATGTAGTACGCTTTGTGAAAGAGAACCAGTTTCCTGTTGCTTCGTGGTTGATTCTCATCTGCATACGTCCGTATGTCTTTAATTCTTCGGCAATCTTGATAAGATGCTCGTCAGAAACGTTGGGGTCGATAGTAAGAGTAAGAATAACGTCCTGTCCGTGCTTTCTTATGTCCTTCATAAAGTTGAAGGGTTCGCCTTCGGTATTTCCGCCGATACCGCCGCCGTAAGGGAAGTAGTCATCGTAAGGATAATCCCACTGGAAAGAAACATTAGCGTCCTTCATAACTTCGGAGATACGTCCCGGCCACTCCTTATCGAGAGGGTAGTAGCAGTACATAAGGTTAATAGCTCTGTGAGGTCTGCCGAGCTTATGAAGAATATAGTCCTGGTTTACGTATTCGCCTCTTTCGCTTCCGTCGCCGAGGTCAACGGCACACTTTGCAGGGCCTAAATGAATAGATTTGATTTTGTCCATATCTGTTCTTCCTTTTCTGTGTTTTTATTTAAGTATATCACAATATGAAAACGATTTCAAGAGGTTTATGCAAATAATTTCAAGCCAAAAATGGAATGAATACCCTTTTCGATGTCACGGGAGTCATATCTGCTGTCCGAAATAGCGGAGAGCCTTTTTCATAAGCTCATAATCCGCTTTATAGTAAGGAGTTGTAAGAGTAGCAACATCGCCCGAAAAATACTCGACATTGAAATAAACAGTGCTGTAATCCTGATTGTAGTAGAAGGTACACTGTAAAAATGTGTCCTTAGATGCGTAGTAATTAACAGGCTCAAGCTTAAGAAGCTCTTCCTTGTTTTCGTCGAGCTTTTGCTTAAGCTCTTTTAAATCAACAGTTACATACTGAACCTTTTTTGTTTTAGGGAGAGCTTCGGCAGCCTTCTGCTCCTCGGATTTGAAAATCTTCTTTTTAAAAAACAGCATTATACTCTCCTTCCTTAAAGTTAAAAGCTGTTCCGTACAGAAGAATACCGGACAGCTTTCGTTCAATACTATATTTTATTATAACAAAGGGTAAAAGGAATGTCAATATAATCGGCATAAGTTCACATTCCAACAAATATTACCGGAATTTGTGCAATAATAACAATAATCGGTAAGTGTTCGCTAAATATTTATAAAAGGTATTGCAATTTTCTGAAAATATGATAAAATTAATATAGCGGTAGTATATCTATAAACCGCAACTGATGGAAAGGATATGATTGATATGAAGATTTTATATGCAGCCAGCGAAGCTCAGCCCTTTGCAGCATCCGGCGGTCTTGCCGACGTAGCAGGTTCTCTCCCGAAGGCTCTTGTTGAAGAGGGTCACGAATGTATGGTAGTTATGCCGTACTATATCAATACAATCAAGCAGGAAGTACGTGATACTTTCGAATATGTTACGAATTTCTACGTGCCTGTAGGCTGGCGTTCCCAGTATTGCGGTATTTTTAAAACAGAGCTCAACGGTGTTACATACTATTTCATCGACAATGAGTACTACTTCAAGCGTGATTACGGTCTTTACGGCTATTATGACGACGCTGAAAGATATGCTTTCTTCTCGAGAGCTATCCTCGAAATGCTTGAACACCTCGATATAAAACCCGACATCATTAACTCAAATGACTGGCAGACTGCCCTCGTTCCCGTATATTATAACATCTACTATAAGTATCACCACAATATGTGGGGTATCAAAAATGTATTTACTATCCATAATATCGGATACCAGGGTCAGTACGGTCTCGAGCTTACAGAAGAAATCTTCTCCATTCCACGCCACTTAAGCTCTATCATCGAGTATGACGGTGACGCTAACCTTATGAAGGGTGCTCTCGAAATGGCAGATAAGATTACTACTGTTTCGCCTACCTATGCTACCGAAATCCTCAACCCCTGGTTCTCGCACGGACTTGACCGCTGCCTTAACAGCAAGCAGTACAAGACCTGTGGTTTCCTTAACGGTCTTGATGTTGAGATGTATAACGCTGCTACTGATAAGGGTATTGAAGCTAATTTCGGTCCCGGAAAGATGGCAGGCAAGAAGAAGTGCCGTGAAGCGCTCCTTAAGGAAGCAGGACTTCCTCAGTGCGATGTACCTGTTATGGGTATTATCTCAAGACTTGTTGAACACAAGGGCTTTGACCTTATAAAGTGCGTACTTGACGACATCGTACAGGCAGGCATTAAGGTTGTTATCTTAGGCTCCGGCGAACAGCAGTACGAAGACTTCTTTGCATATATGCAGAGCAAGTACCCCGAGGCTGTAAGCTTCAAGTGCGGTTATATTCCCGCTTACGCTAAGAAGATATATGCTGGTGCTGATATGTTCCTTATGCCCAGTAAGAGCGAACCCTGTGGTCTCGCACAGATGATTGCATTACGTTACGGTACTGTTCCGATTGTACGTGCAACAGGCGGTCTTAAGGACTCTATTCTCGACTATGGTGACGAAAGCGGCGAAGGTCTCGGCTTTACATTCCAGTCCTATAATGCTCTCGATATGCTTGGTGCTATCAACAGAGCCAAGGATGTTTTCTACGACAAGAAGGAATGGGATAAGCTTGTACAGCGTGGCTTAAAGGCTGATTTCAGCTGGAAGCAGTCGGCTAAGCTCTATATTGGACTATACGAAGAGCTCTGCAGCTGTGATAAGTAAGAATTAACGTTTATACTTTGTGCCTGGACCGGAAAAACGGTTCAGGCACATTATATGAGGCAGATAAAAGATGACCTACGAAGAAATCAAAAATAATGAAGCAATAAATACATACATCCGCTGTGCAGATGAGTCCTTGCTTGCTCTCGGATATACCGAGCATAGCTTTGCTCACGTTACAAGCGTAGCGGAAACAGCAGGGTATATTCTTGAAACCCTCGGTTATGATGAACATCAGGTTGAGCTTGCGAAAATAGCAGGATATCTACACGATCTCGGAAACCTTGTAAACCGTATTGACCATTCACAGAGCGGAGCAGTTATGGCATTCCGTATTCTTGATAAGCTTAATATGCCGCCACAGGATATTGCAACGATAGTTACAGCTATCGGAAATCACGACGAAGGTACAGGCGTACCTGTAAACGCTGTTTCAGCGGCACTTATACTTGCGGACAAATCCGACGTAAGACGTTCGAGAGTACGCAATGTTGAGGATACAAAAATCGATATTCATGACAGGGTTAATTATTCGGTAATAAAATCCCGTCTTAAGATAAATGAAGAGCATACTCTTATAAAGCTTAAGCTTTCTGTTGATACCCGATACGGTTCGGTTATGGATTATTTCGAGATATTCCTCGGACGTATGATAATGTGCAGAAAGGCAGCGGAAAAGCTCGGACTTGATTTTAAGCTTATTATTAATGAGCAGCAGTTAATATAACCTTTAGAAAGGCAGTTTTTTATGAAGATTACAATTCTCGGCTGTGGTTTTGGTACAGCTCTTTCAGTACTCTGGGACAAAGGCGGTCACGAAATAACAGCCTGGACAAAATACGAAGCGGAAATTGAAGATATCCGCCGTTACGGTGAACATAGAAAGCTTCTTCCCGGTGTTGCCGTTTCCAACAGGATTTTATTCACGACAGATATTTCCTGTGTAGAGGGTGCGGATATAGTTGTTTTTGCTATTCCCTCAAAGTTTGTGCGTGAGGTTGCCGAAAAGGTAAGCAGTCATATTTCTCCCGAAACGATTATCCTTAACGTAGGAAAGGGCTTTGAAGAAGGCACAAACAAACGTTTATCACAGGTTATCCGTGAATGTATTCCCGGAAATAAGATTGCCGTTATGGCAGGTCCTTGCCACGCCGAAGAAGTCGGAAGAGGTATTCCGACAACTGTTGTCATTGCAAGTGATGATGAAAACTGTGCTGAATTTATCCAGGAACAGCTTCAGACAAATACCTTCCGTATTTATATCAATGACGATGTTGCAGGCTGTGAGATTGCGGCGGCTCTTAAAAATCCGCTTGCTCTTTCCTGTGGTATTATTGAGGGTATGAAGCTCGGAGATAATACAATTGCCGCTCTTATGACAAGAGGACTTGCGGAAATCACAAGACTCGGCGTAGCTATGGGAGCAAAATGGGAAACCTTTGCGGGTCTTGCAGGAGTTGGCGATGTAATCGTAACCTGTACCTCGGTTCATTCGAGAAATCATCGTGCGGGTATTCTTATCGGTGAGGGAATGAGTGCAGAGGATGCAGTAGCGAGAGTCGGAACCGTAGAGGGTTACGGATGCTGTAAGATAGCTTATGGAATAGCACGTGAGCTTGATGTAAAAACTCCTATTATTGACCAGCTTTATAAGGTCTGCTTTGAAGGTAATACTCCTCTCGAAAGCGTATCTGCTCTTATGGGAAGACCACAGACAAGCGAAAAAGAAAGATACTGGAACCCGTAATCATTGTACATTATTGTGTAGTTTATGAACACCAAAACAGTGTTTTTGTTTAAAATTGCCCTATTGACCCTTAATATATTTTCATTTTAGGTAATAATGAAAAAAATTTAAAAACCTATTGACATTTTATATGTTTTTTGTTAAAATATTAAGGTATTCGGAGAAACATTGATTAAATCCAGGATACAGGCTGTCGGATTTAATCAGTGTTTCTCAAAGTTTTGATTAATGATTTTATAAGGAGGTGCTGACCCATGGCAAAATGCGAAATCTGCGGCAAGGGTGTCACTTTCGGTATTAAGGTTTCTCACTCACACAGACGTACAAACAGAACCTTTAAGCCCAACGTTCAGAAGGTAAAG
>JAGANY010000064.1 GCA_017624025.1 Ruminiclostridium sp.
ACTTTGACAAGGAAAAGCTTCAGGAAAGACTTGCTAAGCTCAGCGGCGGTGTTGCAGTAATCAAGGTTGGTGCTGCTACTGAAATCGAAATGAAGGAAAAGAAGCTCAGAATCGAAGACGCTCTCGCTGCTACAAAGGCTGCTGTTGAAGAAGGTATCGTTGCAGGCGGCGGTACAGCTCTTATCAACGCTATCCCCGCTGTTGCAAAGCTTACAGCTTCCCTTTCCGGCGACGAAAAGACAGGTGCTCAGATAGTTCTCCGTGCTCTCGAAGAACCCGTTCGCCAGATTGCTGCTAATGCTGGTCTCGAAGGCTCTGTAATCATCGACAAGATCGTTCGTTCAAGAAAGCTCGGCTACGGCTTCGACGCTTACAAGGAGCAGTATGTTGATATGATTTCCGCCGGTATCGTTGACCCCGCTAAGGTTACACGTTCCGCACTCCAGAACGCTGCTTCCGTAGCTGCTATGGTTCTTACAACCGAAAGCCTCGTTACCGACATCAAGGAAGACGCTCCCGCTGCTCCCGCTGCAGGTATGGGCGGTATGGGCGGTATGTATTAATCAAAACAGATACCGTAAGAATGCTGTTCTTATAGAAGTTTTTATGAGTATTAACGAGGGAAACCCTTTTGAAAAAGGGCTTTCCCTCGAGCTCCCTTCCGAAAACTTTCAGTTTAAATTTAAGACCCACAGGATAAACCTGTGGGTCTTAAATTTATATTAAAAGTCTTTGGAAGAGGGTTCGGGAGAAAGCCTTTCTTCAGAAAGGTTTCTCCCGATAACACCTATAAATACTTCTATAACAACAATACTCTTACGGTATCTGATTTTGGGTTATATCATAGAAGCTTCCCAGCAATCGGGGGCTTCGAGACCGAACATCTTAACAACGGTAGGAGCAACGTTTGCTAAACCGTATTCGCCGTCCTTGATTGTATATTTAACGTCCTTGTCGTAGATGATGAAAGGAACAGGGTTAAGGGAGTGAGCTGTTCTTACGTTTACTTCGCCCTTCTTGTTCTTTTCGAGCATTTCGTCTGCATTACCGTGGTCAGCAGTGATGAGCATTGTTACACCGTACTCGTCACATACGTCCTTAAGTCTTGCGAGACCGATATCTACGGATTCAACGCCGATGATTGTAGCAGCCATAGAGCCTGTGTGGCCAACCATATCGCCGTTGGGGAAGTTACAGCGGATAAAGTCGAACTTACCGCCCTTGATTGTTTCGATAAGAGCGTCAACGATTTCAGCGGACTTCATCCAGGGTCTCTGGTCGAAGCTTACGTTATCGGAAGGAATTTCTACATATTCTTCAAGCTCTTCGCTGAACTTACCGCTCTTGTTACCGTTCCAGAAATAAGTTACGTGACCGTATTTCTGTGTTTCGGAAATAGCGTACTGCTTCATTCCTGCCTTTACGAATACTTCGGAAAGTGTATTTGTGATTTCGGGGGGATTTACGAGGTATCTTGCTGGGAGCTTTAAGTCTCCGTCGTACTGGAGCATACCGGCGTAGCATACATCGGGCTTAGGGCCTCGGTCGAATGCGTCGAAATCGTCCATATCGAATGCCATAGACATTTCAATAGCACGGTCGCCTCTGAAGTTGAAGAGGATAACGCTGTCGCCGTCAACGATCTTGCCAACAGGTTCGCCGTTTTCAGCTACTACGAATGCGGGGAGATCCTGGTCGCTTGTAACGCCTGTCTCAGCTACGAGTGTGTCGAATGCTTCGATAGCGGAAGCGAACTGTCTGCCTTCGCCCTTAACGTGTGTCTTCCAGCCGAGCTCTACCATAGGCCAGTCAGCCTGGTAACGGTCCATTGTAAGCTTCATACGTCCGCCGCCGCTTGCGATTTTACCGTTAAAGGTATCATCGTTGAGCTCAGCGAAAACATCTTCGAGCTGCTTTAAATACTGACCGCCTGTAAGAGGGGGAACGTCACGTCCGTCGAGAAGAGCGTGTACTCTTACCTTTGAAACGCCGTCAGCCTTTGCACGCTTAACCATATTGATAAGGTGGCTGATGTTGGAATGTACGTTACCGTCGGAAAGAAGACCGATAAAGTGCATTGTAGAGTTCTTGTCCTTAGCGTTCTTAGCGAGCTCCTGCCAAGCAGCAGAATCATACATCTTACCGCTTTCGATAGACTCGTTAACGAGCTTAGCACCCTGTGAGTAGATCTGACCACAGCCTAAAGCGTTATGACCTACTTCGGAGTTACCCATATCGTCATCGGAAGGAAGACCAACTGCACCGCCGTGAGCCTTAAGGCGTGTCATGGGGCAGTTTTCCATCATCCAGTCGAGAGTGGGTGTATTTGCTTCGGTAACTGCATCTCCGAGACCTGTCTTAGAGAAGCCGATACCGTCCATTACTACTAATAATACGGGTTTTGCCATTTTTTGTTTCTCCTGTTTCAAATTAATGATTAATAATGAATGCTTGAGGCTCATCCTACAGGTGCATTTTTAAATTCATCGCCGTAAGGTGCTGAACCACCAAACGCCGCCAGCGACGGAAGAAGTGCAGGTGGTGAAGGCGTAGCGGTCGGAAAAACCGAGCGAAGCGACAGTTTTTTCGGGTACTGCAAGACGGATACCTCAATTTTTCACTATTCACTATTCATTTTTCACTGTAGGTTAATCTCCGATTAACCTACTTCTGCAGCCTTGATGATTGTTGTGAAATCAGCAGCCTTTAAGGAAGCACCGCCGATAAGACCGCCGTCAACGTTCTTCTTGGAAACGAGTTCAGCAGCGTTAGCAGCATTCATAGAACCGCCGTACTGGATTGTGATTGTTTCAGCAACGTCTGCACCGTAGAGCTTAGCAAGTGTATCACGGATGAATGCACATACTTCTTCAGCCTGGTCAGCAGTAGCTGTCTTGCCTGTGCCGATTGCCCAAACGGGTTCGTAAGCGATTACGCACTTCTTTAAGTCATCAGCAGAGATACCGAAGAAGTCGAGCTTAATCTGACGAGCGATAACTTCTTCTGTGATGTTGCATTCTCTTTCCCAGAGAAGCTCGCCAACGCAAACGATAGGCTTTAAGCCTGCTTCGAGAGCAGCCTTTGTTCTCTTGTTTACAGTTTCGTCTGTTTCAGCGAAGTACTGACGGCGTTCGGAGTGACCGAGAACTACGTATTCAACGCCCATTTCTGCAAGCATATCAGCGGAAATTTCGCCTGTGAATGCACCGCTCTTTTCGAAGTGGCAGTTTTCAGCACCAATCTTGATGTTTGTGCCTTCTGTTGCAGCGAGAGCAGTTTCGAGGTTTGTGAAAGGAACGCAAGCTACGATTTCAACGCTCTTAACGTCAGCAACCATAGGTGCGAGTTCTGTTAAAAGAGCCTTAGCTTCGGGTCTTGTCTTGTTCATTTTCCAGTTACCGGCAATAATTGCCTTTCTTGTTGCCTTGTTCATTGTTTTATTCTCCTTTTAATTTTAGTACATTATTACACAGTCGGGGTTAGTCTTCATAAATTCTTCAAGAAGCCCGCCCTCAATCCTGCTGTTAGCGAGAAGCCTTGAAAGCTTCTTTAATTTTAAAATAACTGAGTAATCCGTTATATCCGTATCCCAGGAATGAAGGGTCTCAAGATTTGTGAGACTTTTAAGGGCGGATATATCGGAAATGCTGTTATGACCGATATTTAAGTACTTAAGCTTCTTAAGACCTTTTATGTGGCTGAGATTAAGCTTTGCATAGTTGTAGCTTACATCGAGAAGCTCTAAGTTTTTAAGATTTCCGATACCCTCTAAGGTAAATATGCTTTCGAAAAGGATAAGCTCTTTAAGGTTTACGAGCTTTTCGGTAAATTTACAATCTCCGTAGAAATAATCCGGAGCCATAAGACATAGCGTTTCAAGTCCCGTTATTTCTCCGATAACATCATCGATATTTCTTATCTTCGTATAACAGACATAAAGTGTCTTAAGCTTTTCAAGTCCTTTTATAACCGCAAATTCATCAGCGTTGCACTTTACGCTGTGAAGGGAGAGAAATTCGAGATTTTTAAGCTTTCCGATATTCTGTATCCCTTCAATCTTATGAGCTGCATAGCCCTGTATATCGAGGGTCTTAAGATTTTTAAAATACTTAAGCTTTGAAACATCGGTAAGTGCAGAGCTGTTCAGCTTAAGGGTCTTGAGCTTTGTAAGCTTATAGAGATTATCGAGGTTTTTAAAGCCGTAATCAATTTCGAGGGTCTTAAGATTTTTTAGGTTCTTTAAAACGCCCGTATTTGTGACCTTATTCGAAACGCTGAGCTGTAAGTTTGTAAGCTTCGTAAGAAGCTTTATCGGTGTAACATCGGTACAGTCCTTATCGATATATCTGAACATCTTAAGGTTCGGAAGCTTCTTTACAAAAGACAAATCCTCTGTTCCGTTATTCACGTAAAGCTCCAGCATAGTAAGGTTCTTAAGCTTCGAAAGGCTTTCGATATTCTTTACGTCTGAAATAACAATTGCGAGCCTTTTAAGGTTCGGAAGCTTTTCAGCAATTTCTTCACAGTCAATAACTACATCGTCATCAACATAATAGTAACGCTTATAATCGGGGGCATAGCTTTCGAAATACTCTGTGAGTACATCATCCTTATCTCCGCCCACAAAACAGATTTTTTCTGCACCTGTCGAAATCTTGTTACCAAAAATCTCAACCTTTTTGGACGCTGCCTCTCCGTTTACTGAAAAAGAGGGAAGCAGAAAAATCGCTGTCAATGCAAGAAAAAATGATAAAAGCCACTTTTTCATTGTTTTTCCTCTCAGTACTGTTACTTTTTAATCTTTGTGGTTCTCTTTATAGAATTTAATAAGCTCCATAACTTCATAGCCGTCAATAGTCATACCGATTATTTTACAGCCTCTTATAGTAAGTCCTCTTAAATCGGAATTTGTGATAATTCCGTTTACGATACCCGAACCGTCAATATCTGCACGGTCAAGGTCAACCTGCTTCATTACAGAACCGGACATACCAACCTGTAAGAAATTCGAGCGGACCATATTAACGCTCTTGAAAGAAGAGTTAGTAAGCCCGACCTGTTCAAAGGAAGCACATCTCATATCCCCTTTTTTAAAAACAACGCCGGAAAGGTCGGTGCCGCTGAAGGAGGAATTTTCAAGATTAGTTCCCGATACCTTACAACAGAAGTTACAGCTTTCAACACACAGCTCCTGTGAGCTGCAGTCCTTGATAGTTTCAAGCTCCTTGTTTTTTATTTCCATATCGTTCACCTCAAAGAATAGGGCAGATTGCTCTGCCCTATACGTTTAGTTGATTGCGGATATATGATTTTGCCTTTATGAGTGTTTATCGCCGATTACTTGTCCTGAATAACAGCTATACCAGGAAGAACTTTACCTTCGAGGTATTCGAGGGAAGCACCGCCGCCTGTGGAGATGTGGCTCATCTTGTCAGCGAAACCGAGCTGTACAACTGCAGCAGCAGAGTCACCGCCGCCGATGATTGTTGTAGCGTCTGCTTCTGCAAGACCCTTAGCAACGGAAATTGTACCCTTTGCGAGAATGGGGTTTTCGAATACGCCCATAGGTCCGTTCCATACTACTGTCTTAGCAGCCTTAGCTTCAGCAGCGAAGAGTTCCATTGTCTTTGTACCGATGTCCAGACCCATCATATCAGCAGGAATCTTGTCGGAATCAACAACTGTAACTTCAACTTCAGCGTCGATAGGATCGGGGAAGGACTTTGTGATTGTTGTATCGATAGGAAGAAGGAGCTTCTTGCCGTTAGCTTCTGCCTTAGCAATCATTTCCTTACAGTATTCAACCTTTTCATCATCTACGAGGGAGGTACCAACTTCGTAACCCTTAGCCTTAAGGAATGTGTATGCCATACCGCCGCCGATGATAAGTGTGTCACACTTTTCGAGGAGGTTAGAGATAACGTTGAGCTTATCAGCAACCTTAGCACCGCCGAGGATAGCTACGAAAGGTCTTTCGGGAGCTTCAACAGCGTTTCCGAGGAATTCGATTTCCTTGTTCATGAGGTAGCCTACAGCTGTTTCCTTAACGAAGTTTGTAACGCCTGCTGTAGAAGCGTGAGCTCTGTGAGCGGAGCCGAAAGCGTCCATAACGAACATTTCGCCGTCAACGAGGTCAGCGAGTTCCTTAGCGAAAGCTTCACCGTTCTTTGTTTCTTCAGCACCACGGAAACGTGTGTTTTCGAGAACAACGATTTCGCCTTCGTTCATAGCAGCAACAGCAGCCTTTGCGTTTTCGCCTACTACCACGTCATCCTTAGCGAAGATAACCTTTGTGTTAACGAGTTCAGCAAGTCTGTCAGCAGCAGCCTTAAGGGAGAACTTGTCTTCGGGACCGTTCTTCGGCTTGCCGAGGTGGGAACAGAGAACAATCTTAGCGCCGTTTTCAACGAGCTTGTTGATTGTGGGGAGAGCTGCAACGATTCTGTTATCGTTTGTGATAACGCCGTCCTTCATAGGTACGTTGAAGTCAACTCTTACGAGAACCTTCTTGCCTTTTACGTTAAGGTCTTCTACATTCTTTTTGTTAAGCTTTGCCATTTTAAAAACTTCCTTTCGGTTTATTAAAATTTTACATTAATATTGTATCAGATTTTATAACTTTTTTCAATAGGTAAAGCAAAAAAAATTGTTAAATTTTTCGCATATCCGTAATGCTGTTTTTATATAACTGCAATAAGCCGCTGCCCCGTAAAAAAACTTCGCCGCACCTTTCGGTGCGGCGGCTTTCTGGAGGTAAACATATACAGTACGCATAATTTCATCATACTGCCGTATTTTTTCAGCTTACAAAAACGTCCTCACAGTCATCTTCGGGATTATGGGTAACACGGTCAAGGACTTCTGCTCTCTTTGCGTTATTGAAACGGTCGAGAGTACCTACGAGGTAACCTGTGATTCTTCTGATACGCTCGAAGGGTCTGTCGTCATAGGTATATGAAAGGTCAACATAGTCGCCGTCGATCTTTATATCGAGAGCGAGAAGCTTAAGATTCGGCTTCTTTTCTCTGCCTCTGTCAACGTATGCCTGTATCTCTTTATCGTCGAGAGTTCCGCCTGTAACGGTAAGCTCTATATTCTTCATACACTTCTCATCCTTTCTTTTATAAAAACGCCTTTAAAACGGCATATATTGTTATCACAATATTATTATACCACAATATGTAGTGGATTGCAATATATTTTCAGAAAATTTTTCAAATTATTCTATGGTAATTTCTTCCGACTCTGTGGTAGTGTCCGAATCTACGAGTTCCCCGCCTCCGAGATAAAGACGGCAAAGCTGGTAAAGAACAGCGTGGTATGCGTCGGGAGCGAGGTGTATCCCGTCTCCGCTGCTGTAATTTGTTTTAAGGGCGTTTTCGCTGTTCTTAAGCTCCTTCGTAACATCGGCATAGAACCAGCGGTCATTTTCGTCCGCAAGCTTTCCGAGAACCTCGTTGAAGCCGTCGATATTCTCGTTCGTCGTAAAGGTCGAGGTTATATCTATGGGGGTTACGGAGAGGATTATGAGCCTTGCGTTAGGAAGAAAGCCCTCGGTCATTTTAAGAATTTCGCGGTAGTTATCCATAAATTCCTGTTCCGAGGTTATATTTACATCGTTTATGCCCATAGAAAATACAACATATTTCGGATTTGCGTTTACGAGAGCAGTAAGCAGGGATTGTTCGCCGCCGTCAACGGTAAATGTGAAATCGAAGATATTTCTCGCCGCAATATTTCCCTGTGCGATTACCCTTTCCATAGGTATTATCCCGTAATGACCGAGACCGCTGCATATACTGTCGCCTACAAAGACGCAATCCCCGAGAAATTCATAGTCGGTTTCAAGAAATTCAAAGGTGCTGTAAAATTCCTCTATTTCGACCGACGTATCGGGCATTGTCGTTGTTGTTTCGGCTCTCGAAGCTGTTGTTGTAGCGACCGAAACGGTTACGGGAGCGTCGGGGATATCCGTAATCGAAGCCTCCGTGGATACCGTAGCCATAACAGGGTTTGCGGGAGCGGGACGGTTTCTTATATCAACACATCCGCCTGTCATAAAAACCAGAGCGGACAAAAAAACGCATAAAAGCCTTTTTCTCTTTTTCATATTGCTCCTCCTGTGATTTTTCACAATAATTGTATCACATTTTTGGTAAAAAGTCAACGAAATAACCGCATTTAATTACGATAAAGCCTTTCTTTAAATATTGACATAAAGATGTAAATATGGTACAATAACAATAATAATATATTCGGATTCCCGATGAGCGTTTTTTTTATTTTATTTTATTTCATTTAAATCGCACAGGAAAAGGAAGTGTCAGAATGATTTCTGGTTACAAAATTATCGGAGTTTGTATTACGAAAATAAATGACGAAAGCTGTACCGAGTTCGTTGAATATCTTTCCCAGGAAGCTATCTCCAACGGCTACAGGGTCTTTGTATTCAACAGCTTCCGTGACCTTTACTACGGCGACTCCTATGATATGGGTGCAAAGTCTATATATAAAGCTATTAACTTTGATGTCCTTGACGCACTTGTTCTTGACTACCGCTCATTTTTCGACAAAGAGCTTTTCGAAGGACTTATAAAAACAGGAAAAGAGCATAATCTCCCCATAGTCGTTCTTAACCAGGAGCGTGACGACTGCTTCTGTATCGTAAACGACTTCTGTGAAACATATAAAGAGCTTATCCGCCACGTTATCGGCGAGCACCACGTAAGAAAGATAAACTTCCTCGCCGGCGTAAAGGGTGAAAAGAACTCCGAAGCCCGTCTTAACTGCTATAAGGAAGTTCTTGCGGAATTCGGTATTCCCTTTGAGGAAGAGCGTGTTGCATACGGCGATTACTGGAAGGTGCCCGTATATAACGCAATCGACAGCTGGATGAGTTCCGGAAAGCCTCTCCCCGACGCTATTATCTGTGCAAACGACTCTTCCGCTATAGATACCTGTGACCGTCTCGAATATTACGGCTATTCCGTACCGGACGACATTATCGTTACAGGCTTTGACGGCATCCAGAGTGCAAATTTCCACGAGCCGCAGCTTTCTACCTGCCGAAAAGACAACAGAAGCTACGCAAGAAGCTGTATGAAGCTTATAAAAAGAAGCATTAACGAAGGCTGTGAGCCGTACAGCGTTCCTAAAAAATATAATGTAATAATTTCCGAATCCTGTGGCTGTAAGCCCGTACTCGTAAAGGATTTCCGTGAGCAGGCAAAACAGCTTTATAAATCCGTCATAGAAATGCAACAGCACGAAACTGCCCTTTACTCTTGGGCAGACCATGTTGTTGAAAATACCGACCTTAACTCTATCGGAGAACAGCTCCACGATAATATTCTTCCCGGCTCCTCCGTATTCCTCAACAGCAATTTCCTCTCCGCCTTAAGAAAAGGCGAAAAAACCAACCCTGATATGCCCTTTACAGCGAAAATGATTTCTATCGCCACAAAGGACGAAACATATAAATCCCATAACCAGGAAGTATTTAAGCTTTCCGACCTTTTCCCGAAGGTTGAAAAGCATATTTCCGAAAAGGTTGCTTTTATTTTCCAGTCTATCTACGTTGAAGACAGAGTATGCGGTTACTATTTTATGAAATCCGTACACGTAGGCGACGACGCCCATAAAATACACCGTCTCTGCCGTATTATGAATATTGCCTTCGGTACTCTCGTAAGCCGTATCGAACAGAGCAGTATGGCTTCGCGTATCGAGGATATGCCCTTCCGTGACCCCCATACAGACCTGCTTAATCTTAAAGGTCTCGTAAACCGTATGGAGGAAATAAGGGAATCCGCACAGACCAAGCGTATGGCTGTTTCTATCTACAGTATCGCACGGTACAAGTTCATTACCGAAAACTACGGTATTGCGGATATTGAAGAAGCCGTTTCCCTCGTTTCCGAAGCACTACAGCTTGCGAACCCCTCGAACTCCGTTATAGCACGTATAGCAGACGATGAATTTGCGGTTATAAATCTCGAAAATCCCGATGTAAATATGGGCGATATAATCATAAACGCTGTTGCGATTTTCTTCAGCAACACCGAAAGCTACAACGATTCAAGCGGTAAGGATTATTATATAGAAGTAAACTGTGGCTGCACAGTAGCTGATCCGGGCTGGACAGGAGATATAAACTCCTTCCTTAAGGTAGCGAACAGTGAAATGTACCTTAACCGCCTCAAGAACGAAAACAGCAAGGTTCTTAAGGAAAAGAAGACCCCGAAGGAAGCTTACCGTATGTTCCAGCTTCTTGTCGAAAAGAATCTCTTTATCTATAATTTCCAGCCTATCGTAAACGCCCGCACAGGCGAAATCTACGCTTATGAAGCTCTTATGAGAACTACGGGCGAGATAAATATGAACCCCGGCGAAATTCTCCAGATTGCAACCGATTATAACCGTCTCTATGATATTGAGTGTGCTACGGTTTACAATATTATGAGCTTCGCCTCCCAAAACAAGGAAAAATTTGAAGGCAAGAAAATCTTCATAAACACTATCCCCGGTCATTTTCTTAACCAGGACGACTACGACTACATAAGCTCCACCTACGGAGACATATTAAAGAACTGTGTTATTGAGATTACCGAACAGGGCGAAATCACAGACGAGGAATTAAACCGCATCAAGGACTTCGGCGGTAAGGATTCCGGCTGTCAGCTTGCTATCGACGACTACGGTGCAGGCACCTCGAATATCGTAAATCTCTTACGCTATAACCCCCACGTAATCAAAATCGACCGTTTCCTTATTTCTGAAATCCAGAACGATGTGAATAAGCAGATGTTCGTTAAGAATGTTATCGAATTTGCACAGATGAACGGTATCAAGACTATTGCCGAGGGCGTTGAAACGAAGGAAGAGCTTGACGCTGTAATAAGCTACGGCGTTGACCTTATCCAGGGCTTCTATACCGCAAGACCCAACCCCGACCCTATCCAGGAGCTCCCCGAAGACAAGAAAAACGATATTCTCGAAGCAAACAAAAAAAGCATATAACAAAAAACAGTGAACCGTTTGGTTCACTGTTTTTTAATGAAAAATGAATAATGAAAAATGAAGGGTTGTTGTGTCCGCCTTTAGCGGACGGATTTAAATAAAATCTTAAATAGAAGCGTCTTTTTTAAAAACTTTTTAAATTAACGCCCAACGGGCGTACCTTAATCATTCATCATTCATTTTTAATCATTCATCATAAAAAGGCAGTCTTCCGACTGCCTTTTATCTTATTTCTTAAGTTTTGCTTCTTCCTTCGCTCTTGTCTGGTTATCGAGAATACGCTTTCTTAAACGGATATTCTTCGGAGTTACCTCTAAAAGCTCATCATCGGAAATAAATTCGAGGCTTTCCTCGAGGCTCATCTTACGTGGCGGAATAAGTCTTAAAGCTTCGTCGCTTCCGCTTGCACGGGTATTTGTAAGGTGCTTTTTCTTACATACGTTTACGTTTATATCCCCTGCCTTAGGAGATACGCCGACAATCATACCCTCATATACGTCAACGCCCGCGTCAATAAATAACGCACCTCTGTCCTGTGCATTCCATAAGCCGTAGGCACTTGCGGTACCTGTTTCGAATGCAACGAGAGAGCCTGTTGTTCTTACGGGAATCTCGCCCATATAAGGCTCATAGCCCATAAATATTGTATTTAAGATACCCTCGCCCTTTGTATCGGTAAGGAACTCGCTTCTGTAGCCGAAAAGTCCTCTTGAGGGAACCTTGAATTCGAGTCTTGTGCGGTTTCCGACGGGGTTCATCTGCTGTAATTCAGCCTTTCTTACGCCCATCTTCTCCATTACCGAGCCGACACAGCTTTCGGGAACGTCGATAACGAGCTTTTCCATAGGCTCGCACTTTTTGCCGTCGATTTCCTTGAAAAGAACACGGGGAGTACTTACAGAAAGCTCATATCCCTCTCGTCTCATATTTTCGATAAGGATAGAAAGATGCATTTCGCCTCTTCCCGCAACGTCATAAGCGTCCTGTACATCGCTTTCCTTTACACGAAGGGAAACGTCCTTTAAAAGCTCCTTTTCGAGACGCTCTCTTATCTGTCTCGAGGTAACGAACTTGCCCTCTCTGCCTGCAAAGGGGCTGTTGTTTACGGCGAAGGTCATTTCAACGGTAGGCTCGCTTATTTTTACGAAAGGAAGGGGCTCAACCTTGGCTGTAGAACAGATTGTCTGACCGATTGTGATACCCTCGATACCCGAGAAGCATACGATATCGCCTACTGTTGCTTCCTGTACAGGAGCCTTATCGAGACCGTCGAACTGGTAAAGGCTTACGATTTTAGAGCGGAAGGGAGTAATATTTCCGTGGTAGTCACAGACCATAACCTCCTGGTTCTGCTTTATAACGCCTCTTTCAACTCTGCCGATAGCGATTCTTCCAACGTATTCGTTATAGTCTATAGAGGAAACGAGAACCTGTAATTCGTCCTCGGGGTCGCCCTCGGGAGCAGGAATATGCTCGATTATCTTTTCGAAAAGAGGAATAAAATTCTCGCCGGGTACGTCGGGAGAATATGACGCTGTACCGTTTCTTCCCGAACAGAATACAACAGGGCTTTCAATCTGCTCTTCTGTTGCGTCGAGGTCAAGGAGAAGCTCAAGTACCTCGTCAACAACCTCCGCATTACGTGCGTCGGGACGGTCGGTCTTGTTTACGACAACGATTATCTTGTGTCCGAGCTCAAGTGCCTTCTGTAAAACGAAGCGTGTCTGTGGCATAGTGCCCTCGAAGCTGTCAACAAGGAGAAGTACGCCGTTTACCATTTTTAAGATACGCTCAACCTCGCCGGAGAAATCCGCGTGGCCGGGGGTATCTACGATATTGATTTTAACGTCCTTATACTGTACGGCTGTATTTTTTGCAAGGATAGTAATACCTCTTTCTCTTTCGAGGTCGTTATTATCCATTACACGTTCAACCACAGCCTGGTTTTCACGATATACACCGCCCTGCTTAAGCATCTCGTCAACAAGGGTAGTTTTACCATGGTCAACGTGGGCGATAATTGCGATATTACGTAAATCTTCTCTTTTCATATTGTTCCTTCTTTTTATAAAAAATTTTTCTACATTATTATACACTCATTTTTCCCGAAAATAAAGGCTGTTTTTTAATAATATTCCAAATTCCGAAAGCCGTTCTTTCGTAAAAAATGCCCAAAGCAGAGAATTATTATAAATTATTGCTCCGAGCGAAATTCAACACTTTGTTGAAAACCGTTGAATTTCACTAAACAAAGGGGTTAAATTTCACATATATTACGAATTTATCCGACAAATATTGACAGTGCTATTATACAGCGGTATAATAATAGCGTGGTTTACCACAAGTATATATAAATGTATTTAGGAGGAAAAATTATGTACGAAAACAATCAGCAGCCCAATTTCCAGCAGCAGCCCAATTATCAGCAGGGCTATGTTCAGCAGGCTATCTCTTCTTTTGACGGCGGCGTACTCGGATGTCTCGGCGCTACAATTCTTTCAAGCCTTATGATCACATTCACCCTCGGTATCGCAACACCCTGGGCAGTAGCTTATCTCTATAATTTTATTTTATCCCACGTTACTATCGACGGCAGACGCCTCAGATTCGACGGTACAGGCGGACAGTTATTCGGTAACTGGATCAAGTGGTTCTTACTCACTATCGTAACTCTCGGTATCTATAGCTTCTGGGTAATGCCTAAAATGCTCAACTGGATCGCAAAGCATACTCACTTCTGCTAATAAAGCAAGGAATTTTATAGAAGTATTATAAGTGTTTATCGGGAGAAACCTTTCTGAAGAAAGGCTTTCTCCCGTACCCTCTTCCAAAGACTTTTAATATAAAATTTAACTCCATAGGGTGTACCCTATGGAGTTAAATTTTTATACTGAAAGTTTTCGGAAGGGAGCTCGAGGGAAAGCCCTTTTTCAAAAGGGTTTCCCTCAATAACACCCGTAATGCTTCTGTAAAATTCCTTGCCCTATAAGCCGAGGCTTTCGGTAAGCTTTTTAAGGTCGGCGAAGGTTACGGAGTTTCTTCTTGTAACCTCGCTTCCGCCTCTTGCGATTTCGTCTGCTAAAAAGCGGAGCTCGCCCGAACGCTGTTCATAATCTCTGTCGGAACGCTTTGCTCTTATATCCGCCGCCCTCATAAGCACGAGATAACGCACGTTTTCCGTACCGTATTCGGCAGTATAAGAAGTGTAGTTGCCTTCGTTTATATCATCATCGTGATGAAGCACAAGGAACGAGATAAGCTTCGTGAATTCAGAGGGAAAGCCTAAGTCGGTCATAATCTCGCGGGTAAGCATAGCTCCTCTTTCACAGTGACCCGCATAAGAAGTAAATGCCCCCATATCCGCCGCACAGTCGGTTTTTCCGATACCGTGAAATAAAAGAGCAAGTCTTACGGTAAAATCGGGCACGGCATAGCCTACTGCCCTTGCAATATGCTCGAAAAGAGGGTATTCCTGTACTATGCTGCACTGGTTATAGCCGTCCGTCTCGCTAAGCTTCGGGATAACCGAAAAAAGTACGCTTTTAAAACGCATAAGCGTATCTGTGACACGCTTGCCGAGAAGTATGCTCTTAAAATTCTTGTGGAATTCTTCCCCGGGAATGCTGAAAATAACCTTCGGATTTTCGCATATATTCCGATACGTTTCTTCTCCGATTTCAACTCCGTCGGTAGAATATCTTCTTATCGCCTCAAGAACAGCAGCAGGGTTGTTCTCGAAAACCGTAAAGGGAGAGTTTGTGACAACTTCCTTTTTTCCTTTTACATTCTTTTTCTCTTCCGTCTTTTCGGTTACTGCCGCATTAAGAACAACAGTCTCTCCGCAAAGGTCATCAAGTCCGCCGAAGGGGTCATATATCCCGTCCTCGAGACTGTATGCAACAGCGTCAGCCTTAAAGGCTCTCCTTTTTAAATCCTCGTCTATAGTACCACAGTATATGGGCTTTCCGTCCTCGGCAATCCTCGAACGGTAAGGAGAAACCGAAATCCCCATAGCACCGTTTATTACAATAATCTCGCCTTTCGGGGCATAGTCGGTATTGGTCTTGAATTTCTCCTCGAAAATCGCAATAAGACGGTACATTTCCGCATCGGTAATTATATCGAAATCGAGAGGGTTTTCGCCCTTTATGAGTGCTCTTACACAGTCACCCACAAGATGAGCGGTATAAGTATGGTCATTAAGAACCTTTATTATTTCAGCAACCTGTGACGGTACCGAAAGCTCCATTTCTATTCCTCCGTTTTATCTTCTTCGTTTACTTTAAAGCCCCAGCCGTTTACGCCGCTTCTTCTTAATGCTCCGAAAATACGTATCTTAAAGCCCTTATCCTTACGCTCCATTTCCATAAGCCAGTCCTTTGTCTCCTGTCTTACGGTAGTATGATCGGCAGGGCATTTCGATTTTACTACCTCGAAGCCGTTGCGGTTACAGCAGGATACAACAGCCTGTTCGGGAGCAAATACCATAGGCCGTATCATCGTTATATCCTTCCTCGAAAGATAGGTAACGGGGGCGAAACAGCCTACCCGTCCCTCTCTGAAAAGGTTCATTATAAATGTCTCGATAACGTCATCGTTATGATGACCGAGAGCGATTTTGTTGCAGCCGTGTTTAAGTGCGGCGTCGTGGAGTGCTCCTCTTCTTAGCTTCGCACAGAGAGAACAGGGATTAGGTTCCTTACGTATATCGAAAACTATCTGACCTATATCCGTAAGAATAAGGTCGTATTCTATTCCTAAATCCCCGCACATTTTCTTTACAGGGGAATAATCGGTCTGTACTCCTCCGAACTGTGGGTCGAGGGTTATTGCAACAATATCAAATTTCTGTGGAGAGAAGCGGCGGTAGCCGGCGAGAGCGTTAAGAAGCACAAGGCTGTCCTTACCGCCCGAAACGCCGACAGCTATCCTGTCTCCGTCCTGTATCATATCAAATTCCTGGCACGCCTTACGGACATAGCCGAGCATTTTCTGCATAAATTCAGTCCCTAATAAATATTTTTGATGAATGGTGAATGATGAATAATGAATAATGAATAATGAATGATTACGGTGTCGCCTTACGGCGATAATCTGAATATAATTAATATACCGCTGCAGCAATTCGCATTCGGTTCAATATAATATCCGAAATTCATCGGCAAAGCCGATACCTCAATTTTTCATCATTCATCCTTCATCATTCATCGTAAAAAATCTCCGATTTTTTACTTATCTCCACTTCATAGAAATGTCAAAGGCTGTAACGCTGTGTGTTAATGCTCCGAGGCTTATTATATCAACGCCTGTCTTTGCTACCTCGCCGATGTTGTCGAGGGTAACATTGCCGCTTGCTTCGAGCTTTGCTCTGCCTGCTGTTATCTCAACAGCCTTTTTCATATCCTCACAGCTCATATTGTCAAGCATTATTACGTCTGCACCAACAGCAAGAGCTTCGTTAAGCTCGTCAAAGTTTCTTGTCTCAACCTCGATTTTAAGCATGTGCCCCGCTCTCTCACGAAGAGCCTTTACAGCGTTGGTGATACCGCCGTAAGCGTCGATATGGTTGTCCTTAAGCATAGCCGCATCGGTAAGGTTATAACGGTGGTTCTTTCCTCCGCCCATAACTACAGCGTATTTCTGTAACGCACGAAGTCCGGGAAGAGTTTTACGTGTATCACAGATAGAAGCGTTTGTGCCCTGTACCTTTTCAACGCAAAGGGCAGTATAGGAAGCGATACCGCTCATGTGCTGAAGAATATTGAGGGCTGTACGCTCGCCTTTTAAAAGAGCGGCGGTCTTACCCTTGAATTCCGCCATTATATCGCCCTTGAAAACTTCGTTTCCGTCCTCTGTATGACGGATAATCTCAACATCGGGGTCTAAAAGCTCGAATACTCTTAAGGCTATATCAAGCCCTGCCACAACACCGCTTGCCTTTGCGATAAAGTAAGCTTCGGAGCGGTCCTTCGGGGAAATAAGAAGGTCGGTAGTGCTGTCGATATAGTTTATATCCTCGTTAAGAGCGGTTTTTATAATGTCATCAATGTAAAACTGTAATAATCTCATTATTTTTGTTCCTTTCTCAGTTCACTTTCCATCTGTGTCCGCAGTGCTGACAAACTGCTTCGCTATGGGTCTTTGTTTTTGTTTTTGTTTTAGTATTCGTAAGAGCAGGTATAATAAGTATAAGACCGCAGGTACAAATCGCCAGCAATATCCAGCACGCCCAGCCGAAACAGCCTCTGTGCTTTGTTTTTGTCTTTGTCTCTGTGACAGCCTGTATAATTACCTGCTGACCTCCGCATCGTGGACAAGTCATAATTGAACTCCTTTTTCTGATGAACAACTTTTCACTGCACATCATCTAAAATCAATCGCGAAGCGATACCGTAATTATTCATTCTTCATTTTTCATCATTCATTATTAAAGTATTTCACTTAAAACAATATACGCACAGGTAGCTATAGACTTTGCTTCGATATAATCGGGGGTAAGCTCAAAGCCGTCTGTGTCAAGAAGCTCCTTTATCTCTCTTACACGGTCAATATTCTTCTTTGCCTCTTCGATATCGGGTACTACGAAATAGCTTTTCTGCATAATATGTCTGATTTCGGTGCGAAGCCCTGTGGGAACGGGTTTGCCTTCGGGGGCTCTGAAATCATATTCTGCTTCTCCGCCGCCCGAGGGAGCGGTAGTCTCGTTTATCTTTTCGGCAATAAGTCTCGAAAATACAAGTGCTTCGAGGAGAGAATTACTTGCGAGGCGGTTGATGCCGTGTACCCCTGTGTGGGCACATTCGCCTGCCGCATAAAGACCCTTTACCGTTGTCTCGCCCATACCGTTTACGGATATTCCGCCCATAAGATAATGCTGGCAGGGATAAATCGGAATCGGCTCCTTAGTCATATCGTAGCCCTTTTCGAGTACGTTCTTATATATCATCGGGAAGCGGTTCTTTATAAATTCGCTGTCCTTATAGGAAATATCGAGATAAAATTCGTCCTTTCCGATAGCCTTCTGCTCCGTCATCATACATTTCGATACAACGTCACGGGGAGCAAGCTCCTTGCGTTCGGGTTCGTATTTATGCATAAAGCGTTCCTTATTACCGTTGAGAAGATATGCACCCTCTCCTCTTACAGCTTCGGAAACGAGGAAGCATTCACGGTTTTCTCTGTCTGCAAAAGCAGTCGGATGGAACTGGATATAGCTTAAATTTTTTATTTCTGCACCAAGATTATAAGCAAATTGAATGCCGTCGCCTGTTGCTATTGCCGAATTTGTTGTAAAATCGTAAACTCTTCCTATTCCGCCTGTTGCAAAAATAACCGCTTTTGATGTATAATAGGAATAGTCGCCGTTACGGTAAACTGCCGTAAGGAAATCGTCGTTGTCCTTTTCTACTGCAACAAGATGACTGTTTTCGAGTATTGTAACGTTTTCGAGCTTCTTAACGCTTTCGATAAGGCTCGTTACGATTTCATAGCCTGTGCTGTCCTTGTGATGAGCAATACGGTGACGGCTGTGTCCGCCCTCAAGGGTAAGGTCGATAGAACCGTCTTCCCTTCTGTCGAACTCCACCCCGTATTTAAGCAGGTTCTTTACGTCGGTAGGCCCCTGTTCAACGAGGATACGGAGATTATCCATATCGTTCTTATAGCCCCCTGCAATAAGGGTATCTTTTATATGTAAGTCGTAATTATCGTCCTTTTTATCCATAACCGCCGCTACGCCGCCCTGTGCGAGAGCGGAGTTACAAAGGGTAAGCTCCTTTTTCGAAAGCATAAGTATCTTAAGATTAAGATTAAGGTTAAGAGCCGCATAAAGACCCGAAACCCCCGAGCCGACAATAATTACGTCGTATTTTTCGAATTTCATAAAGTAAAAACCTCCTGAAAGGATTGATTATAAATGACAGTTAACGAACAGAACAATGCTCCTGTAAAGGCAATTCTTGCCGCCCTCGATAACGGAAGCTACGATACCGCCGCTTCTGTTGAAGAGCTGGAGGAGCTTGCGAAAACCGCTAACGCTGAGGTTGTCGCAAAGGTTATCCAGAAGCGTCCCTCCGCTGACAGTGCTACGGTTTTAGGCGAAGGAAAGATTGAGGAGATTGCTGAGCTTGCGGAAAGCCTCGGAGCAGAGCTTCTCGTCTTCGACACAGAGCTTACCGCCAGCGAAATAAGAAATATTGAGGATGTTGTGAATATCCGTGTTATTGACCGCACGATGCTTATTCTCGATATCTTCGCCGCAAGAGCCGTTACCAACGAGGGTAAATTACAGGTTGAACTTGCACAGCTTAGATACCGTCTGCCTCGTCTTATGGGTATCGGCCGTTCCCTTTCCCGTCTCGGAGGCGGTATCGGAACGAGAGGCCCCGGCGAAAAACAGCTTGAAACAGACAAAAGACATATAAGAAGACGTATCGAAAAGCTTGAGTCGGAGCTTAAGGAGCTTACCGAACGAAGAGAATTTTCGAGACGCCGCCGTAAAAAGGACAACGTTCTTACGGGAGCAATCGTAGGCTACACCAACGCCGGTAAATCTACTCTTCTGAACAGACTTACCGATGCAGGCGTACTTGCCGAAAACAAATTATTTGCTACCCTCGACCTTACGAGCCGCTCTATCGAGCTTCCCGACGGAAGAAGCCTTCTTCTTATCGATACGGTAGGGCTTATCCGCCGACTTCCCCATCACCTTGTAGAAGCCTTTAAATCGACCCTCGAGGAAGCCGCCTGTGCGGACATTATTCTCCACGTAAGCGATATTTCCGACCCGGAGGCTATGGATAAAACCGTAACGACCCAGAAGATACTTGCGGAGCTTGGATGCGGCGAAATTCCCTCTGTTAGCATTTTAAACAAGGCTGACCTTGTTGACTATGACATTCCCGAGGACGATACTACCGTAAAGATTTCCGCTAAAAGCGGCGAGGGTATCGAAAGAATGCTTGAGCTTATTGCAAAAAATCTTCCCGAAAGTGCTAAAAGAATGAAGCTTCTTATCCCTTACGATAAGGCGGGCTTTTCGGCACAGATAAGAGAAAACGGCAAAATCTTCAGCGAGGAATATACCGCTGACGGAGTTTTGACCGACGCACTCGTCGATATAAAGCTTGTGAAGCAAGCAACTGAATATTTAATCAAAGATTAAATATTCCAATGAAAAATGAAGGATGAAGGATGAAGGATTTAGGTATCGCTTTGCGATAATCTGAATATCGGGCGGCAATTGCCGCCCTTTTTTTATTCTTCGCCGTAAGGCGACACCTTAATTATTCATTATTCATTTTTAATTATTCATTTAAAATATTAAGCGTCAAGCTTAACTTCACAGCCGCCTACAGGTCTTATCTTAAGAACATGACAGCTTCCGCTGCCGAATACTTTTTCAAGCTCCATCTTGAATTCCTTTAAAAGCTCAAAAGGAACAAAAGCCTGGATAGTGCCAGCAAAGCCGCCGCCGTGTACTCTCGAAGCACCCTTTCTCGTAAGAGCAAATTCAGCAATATTAAGACCGATTCCGAGACCCTGCTGTTCTACGTGTGCGCTTGAATATACATTCTGTAAATACTTGTATGAGCTGTTGCCGCTTTCGTTTATGGAATCGAGGAAGGCCTGGAAATCATTACGCTTAAGGGCGTTTACAAGCTTTTCAACTCTCTTGTTTTCATCGAAGAAATGGAGCGCTCTTAAAACTGCACGGTCGCCGAACTTTGCACGGAGAATATTTATGTTGAGAAGAATATCGTGCTTACAAAGCTGACGGAGTACGGGTACGGAGAAATGCTCCGCAATAGCCTTCATCTCGCTGGGGATTGCCGCATAATCGGGAGTAAGGTCGGCGTGGTCTCCCTTTGTATCGATGATACAGAGAGCGTGTCCGAATGCGTCAAAATCAACGTTTACGTTTTCGATAATGGGACTTTCAACGTCCTTGAAATCAATAGCAACGAAACCGCCTACGGAACAAGCCATCTGGTCCATAAGACCGCTGGGCTTTCCGAAAAATACGTTTTCGGCGTACTGGGAAATCTGTGCAATCTTTACAGGGTCGATTTTTCCGCCGTTATAAAGATAAGAGAAAATCGTACCTACGAGTACCTCGAAAGCGGCTGATGATGAAAGACCGGAGCCCTTAAGTACGTTTGAGGTCGCATAAGCTCTAAAGCCGCCAAGCTTGAAGCCTCTGTCCTTTAAACCCTTTGCTACGCCTCTTATAAGAGCAGGAGTTGTATTCTTCTCGCTTTCAACAACAGCAAGCTCATCGATACTTATACGGCATTCGTCAAAGCCCTCGGACTTTATGATTGCGAAAGGCTCATCTATGGGTTCAGCTACAGCGATAATGTCCATATCTACCCCTGCCGCGAGAACCTTTCCACAGTTATGGTCGGTATGGTTTCCGCCTACCTCGGTTCTTCCGGGAGCGGAAAAAAGACGGATATTTTCGCCTTCGGAAGCGAAATATTCCTTATAGTTCTTTATTGCTTTTTCATATCGTGCTTTCTGTGCATTAATGCTTTCTGCCTTGTAGAGAAGCTCGAGGTCTGCTAAAATGGGCTGATGTGCCATATTTTTATATTCCTTTCTTATTTTTACGTATATTGAACGGATATACCGTTTAAGTTCCTTTTAATCGTATTTTTCTTCATAGAACATATGGGTCTTCTTTTTCCTGTGGCTGTAAACGCTCATAGCAAGCCCAGCCGCCACATACATAGAAAGAACCGAGGTTCCGCCTGCACTTAAAAACGGAAGCGGAATACCGATTACGGGAAAGACCGCAAGCACCATTCCGATATTTATAACCGAATGGAAAAGATAAAGAGCGAAAACGCCCACGCATATATATCTTCCTAAGCTGTCCTTCGAGGAGGTTGCGTTTGAAAGAGCCTTGAAGCAGAGGACAGCAAGCAGTATTATTGTCGTTATACAGCCTACAAACCCCAAAGTCATACCGATATATGCGAAAATAAAGTCGGTGTCGATTTCCGAAACATAGGTGTAATTGTCGCTTCCGAAAAGCCCGAGACCTGTAAGCTGACCCGAGCCTAAGGCTTTTTTGCCGAGCCACTGCTGGTAGTAAATGCCCAGTATCTCGCTTTGCTGCATTTCCTTGTCAAAAAGCACCTGAAATCGTTTTAACTGATGGGGCTGCATAAGGAAGTTCCAGGCAAAAACCACCGCCGCCGGAACGCATATACCTGCCGCAAGCATATATTTCCAGGATATTCCTGCCGCAAAAAGCATCGTTACGAACATAAACAGGAATACGAGAGCCGAGCCGTCATCCCCCTGCAGCATAATAAGAATTACGGGGAATGAACCGTGAAGCCCCAGCAAAAGCATATTCGGAAGCTCGTTGAGCCTTTCTCCGACCTTGCTTAAATGGAGCGAAAAGGTAATAATAAATACGGGCTTTAAAAGCTCCGAGGGCTGGAACTGGACAAAGCCGAGATTGAGCCAGCCTATATCGTCCGCTCCGTCAACCCCTACGCCCAGCGGAGTAAACAGCAGCATTACAAAAACCAGTACCACAGGCGTATATAGCCACCATATCTTCGCAATAAACCGATAATCTATAGCGGAGATTATAAGAACTCCGAAAACACCGATTGCTGTAGCGAAAAGCTGTGTTTTCCATTGTCTTTCAGAAACGTAAGGACTTATTTCGTTAAGATTAAGAGTATATAAAAGGAAAATTCCTGCCGCACTAAGCACAAGACATATAAGCAGCATAAATTTATCCAGCCGTTTAACATAATCCCAGAAAGCGAAAAAGATTTTTTTCATAAATCAAAACCTTTCTCCTAAAAATCTATACATAGTATATTATATACTATTTCGTTGATTTTTGCAATATGTAAAATATATTTTTCAGCCTGTCAAAAAAGTTATTTATTGACAACTGTCATTTAATTGTTAAAACTCTATTTAGGGTTTATCGACAGCCGATATATTTTCAGCTGGTTTTTATTACAGGAAAAAGCATCTTGACAAATACCCCCATAGGGTATATAATATCTGTAAGGTCAACCTTACAGAATGGAGGTAAATATATGAGCTTGAAAAAATGCTGTGAATGTTCAAAAAAGACGAAGGAGCGTTCCGAAGAGGAATATACCGCCCTTATCCATAGACTTAACCGTATCGAAGGACAGGTACGGGGCATTAAGAAAATGGTAGAAAATAACGCATACTGTACCGATATTATGGTACAGGTCTCCGCCGTTAATGCAGCCCTCGGCGCCTTTAACCGCGAGCTTCTCGGAAACCACATAAAAAGCTGTGTTGCGGAGAATATAAGAAACGGAAACGACGAAGTAATCGACGAGCTTCTCGATACATTAAAAAAGCTTATGAAATAAGGATGAAAAAAATGGAACAATACGATATAACGGGAATGAGCTGTGCCGCCTGTGTGGGAAGAGTTGAAAAGGCAGTAAACGCCGTAGAGGGCGTTACATCCTGTTCGGTAAATCTTCTTACCAACTCTATGACAGCCGAGGGCAGTGCTTCTCCCGAAAAAATAATTGCGGCAGTTGTTGCCGCCGGCTACGGAGCCTCCCTTAAAGGAAGCAAGGAAAAGAAAACGGACAATGACCGCTTAGCCGATAAGACTACTCCGCTTTTAAAAAGAAGACTTTTCGCTTCTCTCGGATTTCTGCTGGTGCTTATGTATGTTTCTATGGGACATAGTATGTTCGGCTTTCCTCTTCCCTCATTCTTTACAGAAAACGCCGCGGCGAGAGGACTTTTACAGCTTCTTCTTGCAGCAACAGTTATGATAATAAACCAGAAATTCTTTATAAACGGCTTTAAGGGCATTCTCCACGGTTCTCCGAATATGGATACCCTTGTGGCTATGGGTTCGGGAGCTTCCTTTATCTACAGCGTTTATGTGCTTTTCGCCCTTATCGACGCACAGGCAAAGGGAAACACAGAGCTTGTTGCCCATTTTTCCCACGAGTTTTATTTCGAATCCGCCGCTATGATACTTACTCTTATAACGGTAGGAAAAATGCTCGAGGCTCGTTCAAAGGGCAAAACAACCGACGCTCTTAAAAGCCTTATAGAGCTTGCTCCGAAAAAGGCTTCGGTAATACGTGACGGAAAGGAAACGGAAATATCCGCTTCCGACATAAAAAAGGGCGATATATTTATTGTCCGCCCCGGCGAAAGCATACCTGCCGACGGAATAGTATCAAAGGGCAGCTCCGCTGTTGACGAGTCCGCTCTTACGGGCGAAAGCCTCCCCGTAGATAAAGCCGAGGGCGACGAGGTTTCGGCAGGAACAGTCAACAAATCGGGCTATATGGAATGTGAAGCGAAGAAAACGGGCGAAGATACCGCCCTTGCACAAATCATAAAGCTTGTGGAGGACGCTTCCGCAACGAAAGCACCTGTAGCGAAAATTGCCGATAAGGTCGCTTCCGTTTTTGTCCCCTCCGTTATTGCTATAGCCGTTATTGCTACTATTATCTGGCTTAATTCGGGAGCAGATGTGGGGTATGCCCTCGCAAGAGGCATATCGGTGCTTGTAATAAGCTGTCCCTGTTCCTTAGGGCTTGCAACGCCTGTTGCGATAATGGTCGGAAACGGAGTCGGAGCGAAAAACGGAGTGCTTTTTAAAACCGCCTCCGCCCTCGAGGGAGCAGGCAAAACCGAAATTGCCGCTCTCGACAAGACAGGAACCATAACAAAAGGCGAGCCCTCCGTAACGGACATTATTCCCGAAAACGGCATTACAGAAAACGAGCTTCTTACCTTTGCCTATTCGATAGAAATTAAAAGCGAGCATCCTCTCGCAAAAGCTATAATTAAAAAAGCGGAAGATGAAAAGCTTGTTCCTTTCGGGGTAACGGATTTTACTGTCTCCTCGGGAAACGGAATTACCGCAAGAAAAGACGGCAAACGCCTTACAGGCGGTAAACAGGGCTTTATAAAAATCCCCGAATCCGCCGAAGCCGCCGCAAAGAGCCTTTCAGAAAAGGGCAAGACCCCTCTTTTCTTCGCCGAGGACGGAAGATATATAGGTATGATTGCCGTAGCGGACGAAATAAAGGAAGAAAGCCGAAAGGCTGTTGAAGAGCTTAAAAATATGGGTATCCGTGTAGTTATGATTACAGGCGATAACGAAAGAACCGCCCGTGCTGTTGCGGCACAGGCAGGCATTGACGAGGTTATTGCGGGCGTTCTTCCCGAGGGAAAGGAAAAGGCTGTACGAAAGCTTATGCAGGAAGGCAGAACCGCAATGGTAGGCGACGGAATAAACGACGCTCCCGCCCTTACAAGAGCCGATACTGGTATCGCTATCGGAGCAGGCACAGATGTTGCTATTGATGCGGCGGATATCGTGCTTATGAAGAACAGCCTTTCCGATGTTCCTGCCGCAATACGCCTAAGCCGTGTGACCCTTAAGAATATAAAACAAAACCTTTTCTGGGCATTTATTTACAACATTATCGGAATCCCCCTTGCAGCAGGGCTCTGGATACCGTTTTTCGGACTTGAGCTTAGCCCTATGTTCGGGGCTCTGGCGATGAGCCTTTCGAGCTTCTGTGTTGTATCTAACGCCTTAAGGCTTAATCTTATCAACATTCATAACCCCGCAAGGGATAAGAAAATAAAGCAAAAACCAAATACCATACAGGAGGAAAAAACAATGGAAAAAGTAATTAAAATCGAAGGAATGATGTGCGGACACTGTGAAGCAACGGTTAAAAAGGCTCTTGAAGCTATTGAAGGCGTTGCAAATGCCGAAGTAAGCCACGAAAAAGGCACTGCTGTTGTTACTCTCGAAACAGAAATTGCCGAAGAGGTTTTCAAAAAAACTATTGAAGACAAGGATTTCAAGTTTATCGGAATCGAATAAAAAGAAAAACGCAAGAGCGGATTTACTGCTCTTGCGTTTGACTGTTTATAAGGCTTATTTAAAAGTGGTACGAGGCTTTCACAAGCTTTGGGGCTACCGCCCCTTGCCCCCGTCAAGCCTTTTGGAAAAGGCTTGTGCGAAAACTTTTGTTACTCGCTTCGCTCGGCTTTTTTGAGTTGAATTTAAAAGAAGTGCAAAGCTTTCACAGGTTTTGGGGCTACCGCCCCTCGCCCCTGTCAAGCCTTTTGGAAAAGGCTTGTGCGAAAACTTTTGTTACTCGCTTCGCTCGGGTTTTTATAGTTCAGCCGAATAGGCGTAACGCCCGTCGCTTAGTGCTGTGACCGAAGGCGTCGCCCTCATAGTCGGACGAAGGTCTTCGGGTAAAATATCGTTTGTGCTTCTTATCTGGTAATATCTCTGTGCCTTAAGCATTTCCTCCGAAGGCTCGGGCGGTATAAATGCCGTCTGGAACATTCCGTATTCCAGCTTTACCTTGCTTATTTTTATGCTTCCCAAATCATTGTTATAAATTACGAACGCATTAATGCTCGACGAATTTTCATAGGTCCAGGTTGTTGTAAAGGTGTTCCAGCCTGTTTCGGTTATCGTAAGCTTTCCGTTTCCGCCGAACTGACAGGCTGTCCAGCTTCCCGAAATCTCCTCGACATATACCGACATTGTAACCGTCTCGCCCTCGGGTATCTCCTTTTCGAGCTTCTGTAAAAGTCTTACGGACTGTGCCGAAGCGTTAGAGGTAAGGGTTACGCCGTTTTCCGTTACATTGGCTGTTCCGATAGCCTGTGCTGTTGATATTTTCTGAAGTGCCCAGCGGTCAGCCGTATAGCCCGCCGTATCGTAAAGGCTCTTTCCTCTCTGGTTGATGCTGAAATCGGAGTTGATAAGCAGGTTCGGATTGCCGACGGAGCTTTTTAAAACTGAGCTTATTGCACCGGTAATTATCGTTCCCGCTTCTGACCTCGTAAATCTGTCTCTTAATGCTCCCTCGAGTCCCTGTATTGCTGTAATGGGATGTTGGTTGGGGCTGTCGAGGTTTAAAAGCTGTGTATGGTCGGTTGTTCCCGCTTCTCCCGTGTCTCCCTTATCGCCTTTATCACCCTTTTCGCCCTTTTCTCCTTTAGGAGCAGTTATTGATACGGGTTCGGGGTTTACCTCCCCTCCGTCATTAGTCCAGAATAACGTAAGTGTCGCTCCGCTCGCTTCTCCCCGGGGCGTAAAGGTAACTCCGTCCTTACCGCTGTTTCCTGTTTCCCCCTTTTCGCCTCTCGAACCTGTATCGCCCTTGTCTCCTTTATCTCCCTTAGGTGCGGTTATTGAAACAGGGTCGGGGTTTACGAGTTCTTTATCGTTTTTCCAGCTTACCGTAAGCGTGTTCCCCGAAACAACTGCCTCGGGCGTAAAGGTAGCTCCGCTTTCGCCCTTAAAGCGTCCCGCTTCTTCCGCTTCGGAAAGTGCATTTTCTACCGCCGAACCGATTTCCGCCGTAACGCCGATTTCTTCGAGGCTTTTATCCCCCGAAAGCACAACGCCGTTAATTGACGGCTTATTATTAAGCTCGTTATAATCGGTAGTTTTTGCGTTTACGGGTCTTCCCGTTTCTCCGCTTATACCCTTTCCGTCCGAAAGACTTCCCGATACGGCTGAGCTTGTTTTTAAAATTCCCGTTATACTCATACGCCCTCCTTAAACTACCGTAAACAGAAGCTTTCTTGTTCCGCCGATAAAGGTATATATCTCTGTACCGTCAGCACTATGAAGCTTTACATCATAGGTATATGATGAAGTTTTAAGGTTCATATTCTCTGCCTTTTCCGTAAGCACGCATACCCCGGTTTCCTGCTGAATATCCGTTGTTATTCTGAGCACAGGCTCGCTGAATGGGTATCTCCTTACATAAAGAGCAATATACTCGCCCTCCTTAAGAAAATAAGGCTCCTCTGTTTCAGAGGAAACAAGAGGCGTTACCTCGAGAATAAGGGTGTCGCCCTTCGTATGTCTTATGTTTCCGTTTGTCTCGATTTCTGTCATTTTTTTCTTCCTTTCCCGTTTTAATTTGCAGTATTCAACTGCATATTAAATAGTACCAGTTTATCCAACGACATTCAATGACATTTCAAAGACATAAGCTGACATCTTTCAGAACCATACTCATAGAACCGTGTTCGGGTCTATCGGGAGAAACCTTTCTGAAGAAAGGCTTTCTCCCGAACCCTCTTCCAAAGACTTTTAATATAAATTTAAGACCCACAGGGTATTACCCTGTGGGTCTTAAATTTAAACTGAAAGTTTTCGGAAGGGAGTTTGAGGGAAAGCCCTTTTTCAAAAGGGTTTCCCTCAATAAGACCCATACACGCTTCTATGGTACGGTTCTTATGCGAGGCCTGTGTCTAGGATTAAGGCGGGGTTTTCTACTATGTCACGGACTTCGTCTCTCGAGAGAAGCTTTGTGCCCTGTGTACCCTGGAGATAAATCTCCTGTGTTATTTCGACAACTCCGAAGGACTGTTCTAAAACATTCATTATTTCTGGGATAATAACCTCGTCTATTGCCGAGGCTAAAAGAATTGCGGAAAGGACAACGTTAGTGGTCGCCTTATATTCGTCGGAAACTACCTTAAGCCTGTCAACAGCACTTACGATGCGTCCGAGAAGAAGCAGACACTCATCATAAAGCCGTCCGAATTCCTCGCCGTTTTTATAGGCGTCCTTATACTCCTCCTTGAAATTATCCCTTGTTGAAACAAGCTCCTTGCTTAAACTGTCATAATCCGCTGTCATAATTGAGGTTATGTCGGTGGTATTTATGCTTCCGAGAATAAGGTTAAGTGCGTGGATAGCACTGCTTTCCATATCGTTTGCAAGCTGTTTTCTTTCCTTAAGTATGGGGTTTGTCTCTTTTTCGATGTATATTACGCCGTCAAGGAAATAATGGTCAATAAGAAACCTCGCAACACGTTTCTGCTCGTCAGCGGAAATGGTGAATATGGTCTTGAAGCCGATACCGCTTCTGTCTGTGGGAAGTATTCCGCCTCTCGTAAACTCGGTTACTATCTGTTCCTCGAGCCGTTCCGAAATATATTCGCCGAGAGGTCTGCCTCCGTCGGGGGGACGGGTCGTAGAGGTACTGCTCTGTACGGTAACAGGCGGAGCAGTCGTAACTGCTGTTGTAGCTTCGGGGGACGTTTCGGGCGGTTTTGTTTCAAGAACCGTCGTAACGAGAGCTTCGCCCAGCTCCTCCTTTGCCTTTTCCTCGGCGTCCTTTATCTGCTCCTGAAGCTGATTGCCGAGGATTACTTCGGCTAAGGTCTTTTCCCTTGCCGAAACCTCGCTGACATAGCTGTCGGTAAAATAAACCGCACCGCAAAGGCTGAGCGCACCTACAAGCAGTACAGATATTATCTTTATTATTTTCATAAGCACGCTCCTTTCCTTTTAATACATTTTCTTTCCGCCGAAATCCTTACGCTTAAGGACAGGCAAAGACAATAAATACATTATTACCGCCGATACGAAAAGTACAGCGATACGTATAAGCTGTGACGAAAGGCCTCCCGAAATTATGAGCATATTAAGAAGCCCTAAAAGTATCCCGAAAATAAGGGATATAAAAAGCCCTGCCGACTCTCTCGACGTAAGAAGAGAGATAAACATATTTACTGTTCCGCAAAACATATAAAGCATAAATACCGCAACCGACGCCGTTATTATTACAGGCAGAGGCTTATCTGCAAAATCCGAAGCGGGCTGTCCCATCATAACACGGAAGCCTACAAAATTTCCGCTCCATACGTCGCTGAAATTAAAGACCTGTGAGCTTACGGTAAAATTGATAAGTATTATTATGCCGAAAAAGATAAGGGTATTTAAAATATAGGTGATAAGCTTCGAAAAAAGCCACCTTTTACGGCTTCCGAATCTTATAACGCCTATTTCTCCGAAGCCTGTGTCGAACATAATTCCGCTTACGATAAAAAGATAAAGGGGCAGGTAAATAAATACGATATTCGTTACGTCCGTAAGCAACAAAAACATAGCCTCGGGGCTTGAAAAAGCCGTCATCTCCGACATATCTATGTACTTATAAATGCTTAC
>JAGANY010000065.1 GCA_017624025.1 Ruminiclostridium sp.
CTGGTTTTCATACGAGGAACTAATCAAACAGACCTCGGAAAATCTTGATAAAGTAAACAACTGGGAATACAATCCTATGGCGGCATTGCCAGCTTGGATTTCCATTGTTGCACAAAAATAATACGCAAAATAACCTGTGAGCCCCACATCTCACAGGTTATACTTTTATCCTATTTTCTCAATTTCAGCCGCAAGACTTTCAATGGTGCGATGAGTATAGACACGCTCGGTCACATCGCCTATCTGATGTCCGACGATGAGTTTCAGACAGTATTCATCAACGCCTGCCTCTTTTGCTCTTGTTATAAAGGTATGCCTTGTTTCGTGGGGCTTGTGCTTTAATCCGAGGTAATCCATAATATTCATAAAGCGTTCACGGTACTTGTCGTAGGTCATTTCAATGCCGTTGTTGCTGTTAATGTCCTCAAACAGCATTGTATCGCTTTTTTCGTACCTTTTTATAATAAGCGGCAGTATTTTGCTGTGAATAGGCACATATCTGTTTCTGCCTGCCTCGGTCTTTAAGCCGCCGAACATCGTTTTCGCCGCTAAATCAATGTCCGATTTCTTCAGCGTTGCAAGCTCCTGTGGTCGCCAACCCGAATATATCCCGATTAACACCATATCCACAAAAGCAAAATCGAGATTGTTCCATAAAAGCTGCATTTCCTCGTCTGTAAAAGGCACTTTCGGCTTTGGCGGAGTTTTCTTTTTCACAGGCGTAACAGAAAATCGGTTCTAACCGAATAATAAGAACTCCCAGTATCACTGATGGGTACTGGGAGTTTTGTTATACAAGAGGTTTTGTAGAAAAATTATATTTTTTGTTGAACTTCTTTCTGAAATATGTTATAATTTACTATGAATAATTATATTCGGAGGAAAATTATGCTTACTGGAGAACTTAAAAATAAAATCGATTCGATATGGGAGATGTTCTGGACTGGCGGTATCACAAATCCCCTCGATGTTGTAGAACAAATGACATATCTGATGTTTATACACGACCTTGATGAAACAGATTCGAAGAAGTCGAAAAGCAGTATTATGCTTGAATTGCCGTTTACGAGTATGTTCGAGGGGCACGAACAGTATAAATGGTCGGTTTTCCGTGACCTTCCGGCGGAAAAGATGTATGAGCTTATGCAGTCGGAGATATTCCCGTTTATAAAGAACCTTCACGGAAATAAGGAAAGTGCGTACTCGAAATATATGAGCGACGCAATCTTCAAGATTCCTACACCACAGCTTCTTTCCAAAATCGTTGACGCTCTTGACGGGCTTTATATGGATATGTCGAAGCAGATAGAAGCCGATACCAAAGGCGATGTTTATGAAAGTCTTCTTGCGAAGCTCTCGACAGCAGGCGTAAACGGCCAGTTCCGCACACCCCGTCATATTATCCGTATGATGGTTGAGCTTATTGACCCTAAGCCCGAGGATTCTATCTGTGACCCTGCCTGTGGTACGGCGGGCTTCCTTGTATCGGCAGGGGAGTATCTCAAAGAAAAGTACCGAAGCGAAATATTCTTCAACAAGGAAAACAACAACCATTACAATAATTCTATGTTCTGTGGCTATGATATGGACAGAACTATGCTTCGTGTTGCTGCTATGAATATGATGACTCACGGTGTTGATAATCCCGATATCGACTATCGCGACAGCCTTTCGGACCAGAATACCGACACGAATAAGCATTCCATAATCCTCGCCAACCCTCCCTTTAAGGGAAGCCTCGACGCTGACACTGTTTCGCCCGACCTTCTTAAGGTCTGTAAGACAAGAAAGACCGAGCTTCTTTTCCTTGCGTTGTTTTTACGTATGCTTAAGGTTGGCGGACGCTGTGCGTGTATCGTACCCGACGGCGTACTTTTCGGCTCATCAACAGCCCATAAGGCTATCCGCAAGGAGCTTGTTGAAAATAACCGCCTTGAAGCGGTAATTTCTATGCCGAGCGGAGTTTTTAAGCCCTATGCAGGCGTTTCCACAGGCATACTTATTTTCACAAAGACAGGTCACGGCGGTACAGATAAGGTATGGTTCTACGATATGCAGGCTGACGGGCTGAGCCTCGACGATAAGCGTAGTGCTGTAGCGGAGAACGATATTCCCGATATTATCGCCCGTTTCCATAATCCCGAAGGCGAAGCGGAAAGACAGCGTACGGACAAGTCCTTCTTTGTGCCTAAGGAGGAGATTGTGGGCTTCGACTACGACCTTTCCATAAATAAGTACAAGAAGGTAGATTACAAGCCCGTCGAGTACCCCTCAACAAAGGAGCTTATGTCAGACCTCAGAGCACTCCAGAAGGAAATTGATGAGGGTATGAAGGAACTGGAGGGGATGTTGGATGGCTAAGTTGGGGGATTATACAGTAATTAAAACTGGTAAATTAGATGCAAATGCAAGTTCTGAAAACGGCAAATATCCCTTTTTTACTTGTTCGGTTCAACCGTTAAAAATCGATACTTACAGTTATGATTGTGAATGTGTCCTTGTTGCTGGAAACGGCGATTTGAACGTGAAATATTATAACGGAAAATTTGACGCATATCAAAGAACATATATTATTGAAAGCGTTGACAAATCTGTTTTAACTGTTCCATATATGTACTGTTTTCTCGATAAATATGTTGAAACGCTAAGACAGCAATCTATCGGTGGAGTTATAAAATATATCAAGCTTGGTAATTTGACAGATGCTGATATACCTTTACATAGCGTTGAAAATCAAAATAAAATTGTATCAAATCTCAACAAGGTAACCGACCTTATAAACAAACGCAAGCAACAGCTTGAAAAGCTGGACGAGCTTGTCAAATCCCGATTTATCGAGATGTTTGGGGATGTTCGTACTAATTCAAAAGGCTTCAAGGCTAAAAAGGGTGTTGAATTGTTTAAGATATCAAATGGTAAAGCTGTGCCAAATGATAAACGGTTTGAAAATGGTATTCCTGCATATGGTGGGAACGGTATCTCTTGGTATACAGACGATGTGTTGTATGAGCAAGATACTATTGTTATTGGAAGAGTGGGTTTTCAAAGCGGAAATGTACATTTAGTGAAAGGTCCTATTTGGATAACTGATAACGCAATGTACATTAGTGAGTTTTATGACGACAGTTTAAGTTTAGTATTTCTTTGTGAAATGATGGAGCAAATTGATTTCACAAAGCAACAGGATGCTGGAGACTTGAAAAAAGTAACGCAGAAACCATTTATGGAAATGAAGTACATTCTTCCGCCTAAAAACTTACAAAGCAATTATATAGCCTTCGTCTCCCAAACCGACAAATCAAAACAGCAAATCCAACAGAGCCTTGAAAAGCTTGAAACCCTTAAAAAATCACTTGTGCAGGAATATTTTGGATAAAACGAGGTGAAAAAATGACTAACTTCGACTTCCTTAAAAAAGACGAAGGCTTTGAAAGCTTCGCCGATACCGCTATAACCGCTGAAAAGCTCTATAGCTTCGATATAGAATCCTGTGTGTTCAATATCCGAAGAGCGACAGAGTTCGGTGTAAAATGGATGTATTCAGTGGACGAAGACCTTACTATGCCCTATAACGATAAATTCGTAAGCCTTATTAATACAGCCGAATTTCGTGATATAGTCGGCGAAGACCTTTACCGAAGAATAGATTTTATCCGCATTATCGGCAATAATTCCGCCCACAGCAGTAAAAAAACAAAGCCCGAACAGGCTGAAGTGGCTCTTGAAAACCTGTTTTATTTTATGGATTTTATAGCCTACTGTTACGGCGAGCCCGATAGCTACGTTGAGGCGGAATTTAACCGCGAGCTTCTGAAACAGGACATTACAAAGCCCGATACTGCCGACTTTGAGCTTGATATGAAAAAGCTTATGGAGGAAAATGCCGAGCTTCGAGAGGAGCTTACCCGTAAGCGTACAGAACAGACCAAGACCTATACCCCGAAGCCTCTCGACCTTTCCGAATATAAGACCCGTAAGGTCTATATCGATACTATGCTTGAAAGCATAGGCTGGACAGAGGGCAAGGACTGGATAAACGAATACGAAGTCGAAGGAATGCCTAATCCGAGCGGTCTCGGCTATGCGGATTATGTTCTTTTCGGTAATGACGGCAGACCTCTTGCGGTGCTTGAAGCAAAAAAGACCTGTGTTGATGTTGCCGTAGGACGTCAGCAGGCCAAGCTTTATGCAGACTGCTTAGAAAAGAAGTTCGGAAGACGCCCCATAATCTTCCTTTCCAACGGCTTTGACACAAGAATATGGAACGATAATTATTATCCCGAGCATAAGGTCAGCGGTGTTTATTCAAAGCGTGACCTCGAAAAGGAATTCAACAAGCTTACTATGCGCAGTAAGCTCGGCAACGTACGTATAAACGATGAAATTTCGGGACGCTACTACCAGAAGGAAGCCGTTAAGGCTGTCTGCCGTGCCTTTGACGATGAAAACCGCCGAAAGGCTCTGCTTGTTATGGCAACAGGCTCGGGCAAGACGAGAACGGTAATTTCTATTGTAGATGTCCTTATCCGCCACGGCTGGGTCAAGAATGTTCTGTTTCTTGCAGACCGCACAAGCCTTGTAACACAGGCAAAGCGTGCTTTTGTAAACCTTCTTCCTAACCTGTCTGTCGTAAATCTTTGCGAAGATAAAGTAAACAGCGGAGCAAGAGGCGTTTTCTCCACTTATCAGACGATGATGAACTGCATTGACGAAACCAAGGACGAAGACGGCGGAAAGCTTTTTACAGCAGGTCATTTCGACCTTATAATATGCGACGAGGCACACCGAAGCATTTACAACAAATACAGAGATATTTTCAACTACTTCGACGCTCATCTTGTGGGACTTACCGCAACGCCCAAGGATGAAATCGATAAGAATACGTACGGTATATTCGAGCTTGAAAAAGGGGTTCCTACTTACGGCTACGAGCTCGCCCAGGCTGTACAGGACGGGTATCTTGTTGATTTTATGACAGTGGAGACCTCGCTTAAGCTTATGGAACAGGGCATAGTATATGACGACCTTTCGGACGAAGATAAGGAAGCCTATGAAGAACTTTTTGCCTCTGAGGACGGCGAAATCCCCGAAGCAATCGACAGCTCCGAGCTCAACGAACGGATTTTTAATATCGATACTATCAGACAAGTCCTGTCGATTCTTATGGAAAAGGGAATAAAGATTGACTACGGCAATAAAATCGGCAAGACTATAATTTTTGCGAAAAGCCACAAGCACGCTGAAACAATATGCGATATATTCAACAGCGAATATCCGAAATTATCAAAAAAAGGCTTCTGCCGAGTTATTGACAACCAGACGAAATATGCCCAGAACCTTATTGACGATTTTTCCGACCCGAATAAAATGCCCCAGATTGTTGTTTCTGTTGATATGATGGATACAGGTATTGACGTACCCGAGGTAGTTAATCTTGTATTCTTCAAAAAGGTAATGAGCAAGGCGAAATTCTGGCAGATGATAGGCAGAGGAACGAGGCTTTGCAAGGGCTTGCTTGACGGCGAGGATAAAGATAAGTTTTATATCTTTGATTTTTGCGGTAATTTCGAGTTTTTCCGTGTGCACGAGAAAGGTAAAGAAGTACCCTCTACGCTTTCCGTACAGCAACGTATATTCAATCTTGAAACACAGATAGTTTACAAACTACAGGCTCTCGAATACCAGACCGAGGAGCTTGTTGCTTACAGAAACGAGTTTGTTGATGATATTATCGGCAAGATAAACGAGCTTAATAAGGAGAATTTTGCAGTAAGACAGCACCTCAGATATGTTGAGCTTTACGCCGACAGAAACAGCTACACTGCACTGACGCCTATGGACTTGCATCAGCTTGAAACTGAAGTTGCTCCGCTTATACTTCCTTATGACGATGAAATATGTGCTGTAAGATTTGACGCACTTATGTACGCTATAGAGCTGGGCTATATCATCGGCAAAAAATACACACGGGGTATTACCGATTTGATGAATAAGGTGCGTGCTATCGCAAAAATCGGCACTATTCCCGCTGTTACCGCTCAGCAGGAATTTATTGACAAGCTTATTAACAGCAACTATATTGAAAAAGCAGGCATAAATGAATTTGAAGCAATCCGTGAAAAACTGCGTGATCTTATCAAATATATTCCTGTAGTCGAAAAAACTGTTTATGTCACCACTTTCGACGACGATATTCTTTCAATGGAATGGAAGGAATCCGACCTGAACAGCAACGACCTTGAAAATTACAGGATGAAGGTAAATCATTATATCAGACAGCATATAGATGACGCTGTAATTGCGAAGCTTCATACAAACAAACCCCTCACCCGGGCGGATATAGATGTTCTGGAAGAAATACTCTGGTCCGAACTCGGCTCTAAAGCTGATTATCAGAGCGAGTATCAGGACAAGCCTCTCGGCGAGCTGGTGCGTGAGATTGTAGGGCTCGATATGAATTCCGCAAAGGAAGCTTTTTCGAAGTATCTGAACGATGTAAATCTTGACGACAGGCAGATTTATTTTGTAAATCAGATAATAAATTACATAGTCCGGAACGGAATGATGAAGAATTTTGCAGTGCTTCAAGAAGCCCCCTTTACCGACAAGGGCGATGTTGCAGAGGTTTTTGCAAATGATACTGTTGTATGGCTTGATATTATGAAAGTCATAAAGTCCATTAATGCCAATGCTTTGCTTTCGGCGTGAGAGATGGAATCGCCTACGGCGATGGATTTAAATAAAACTCTGCACAAATGCACTTCATAAAAGGCTTTTTTAAAATTCACGCCCACAGGGCGCTCCTTAACTATTCACTATTCATTATTCACTTTTCACTTTAAAAATCACATTATAGGGTTTATCGACAAGCTGAAGCTCCATAGGGCATGCCCTACGGAGCTTGATTCTTTTATATATTTATGTGTTTTCCCGCACATCATCCATTCATTACAGCACCTTCACAGCAGCTTCCTCTACAGCGAGAGCGGCACTGTACTGCTCCATATATTTTCTGAAGCCTTCGGCGTCCTTTTCGTCGGGGGACATACTGCTGCCTGTCATACCTGCAAAAACTCTGCTGTTAAGATAGTCCGCAAGGCTTTCGCTTCGGTCGGCTCTTGCCTGGTATGCGGCGAGAAGGGCTATTCCCCAGGCTCCGCCTTCGCTTGCGGAATCCATAAGGGTTACGGGAACTCCGAGAGCAGACGCAAGGAACCTCTGCCCTGTTACGGGGGACTTGAAGAGACCGCCGTGTGCGTAGATTTTATCAAGGTTTATCTTTTCTTCGCCGAGGAGAATGTCCATTCCTATCTTAAGGGTAGCCATACAGGAATAGATAAGGCTCCTCATTACGTTTGCAGCGTTAAAGGCGGATTCGGGAGAACGCATAAGCATAGGTCTTCCGCTTGTAAAGCCTGTAACGTGTTCGCCGGAATGGTAATTGAAGCTTATTATTCCGCTGCAGTCGGCGTCGCCGTCAAGAGCCATAGCATAGAGCTTATCATAAAGCTCGCCCTTGCTTATTTCACATCCACAGTTTTTAAGAAGCTCTCCGAAAAGTCTTACCCAGGAATCGAGGTCTGTGGTACAGTTGTTGCAGTGTACCATAGCAACAGGGTCAGCACAGGGAGTTGTAACAATATCTATCTGTCTGTAGAGCTTGGAAAGGTCACGTTCAAGCACAGCCATAGCGAAAATCGAGGTACCTGCCGAAACGTTGCCTGTTCGGGGGGCTATGCTGTTTGTGGCAACCATACCTGTCTGTGCGTCGCCTTCAGCGGGACAGAAGGGAACACCGGCCTTGAATGTACCTGTAGGGTCAAGGATAAGAGCACCCTTTTCGGTAAGCTTTCCTGCACATTCGCCTACGGGTATTATTGCAGGGAGTATATCGGAAAGAGAAGCCCTGAAGGCTGTACCCTCGGTAAGAACGGCGAATTTATCAAGCATTTCCTTATTATAAGAGCCTGTCGAGGGGTCGATAGGGAACATACCCGAAGCGTCGCCTACGCCTATGTTCTTTTCGCCTGTAAGGAGCCAATGAACATAGCCTGCAAGGGTCGTGAAAAAGCTTATGCGTGATACGTGTTCTTCTTTATTGAGAATAGCCTGGTAAAGATGAGCGATGCTCCAACGCTGAGGAATATTGAAGCCGAAGCATTCCGAAAGCTTGTCGGAGGCTTCCTCGGTCATTGTGTTTCTCCAGGTACGGAAGGGCACAAGAAGCTTGTCCTCTTCGTCGAAAGCGAGATAGCCGTGCATCATAGCGGAAAAGCCGATAGATGCGGCGGTTGTAAGCTCAACGTCATATTTTGCCTTTACATCGGACATAAGATTTGCGAAACAGGTCTGTAATCCTTTATGAATATCATCGAGGGAATAGGTCCAGATACCGTTATCGAGAGTATTCTGCCAGTCGTATGAGCCGGAAGCTATCGCTTTAAGCTCCTCGCCTACAAGAATAGCCTTTATACGGGTTGAACCGAATTCGATACCTATTGAAACTTTTCCTTCTTTAATCTGGTTTTTTATCATTGTTTTTCTCCGTTCAGTGCATATAAGCGTCTGCATTATTTAAGTTATAGGTTTTCTTAATTATAGCACGAAAACGGGAGCTTTGTAAATATAAGTTTTTGATTTTCTGAAAAAATAAACCCCATCCTCACAGAAAAAGCGAGAATGGGGCTATCTTTAAACAGAGGGACGTTTTAGCAGAATATCAGTTATAAGGCTCATCTCTTCGAGAGCCTTATCCATATCGTCAATGTTCTGCTGAATTGAATTAAGTCGTTTTTCTATATCTTCGAGATGCTTGAGGTCTTCATCAATCTTCTTTTCAATGTCGGTTTTGGTATTCATTTCACAAAATCCTTTCGTAATTACTTAATAAGTCCGATAGTGTTGAAAATAAGAGGAATAAATACGCTTACGGCTAAAACGTTAAGCGTCATAAGAATACAGGTTGAAACCTTGAATTCCTCATCTTCTTTCTTTTTTGAGGAAGATTTTTGGTCTGCTTTGTCGATAAGAAACTTTATTAAAAGCTCAACAGGAAGCGTTATTGCTGTAAGAATGCCAATAACGGTTATTGGAGAAACAGCGACAGATAAATGGAAATATACTGCTGCCGCCGCTCCGAGCTCGATACAGCTTACTATAAAGCTCTTAAAGGCGGAAAAGGTTTTTTCGGTATAGCTGTCGCTGTAGGTTTCACCGAATACTGTGTATTTTGCTGTACCGAAGCCCATAATAAATGTCAAAATAAAGAGAACGAGGAAGGATATTGCCCCGATACCTATCATAGCTATTATCTTCATACCAATGCTCCTTTTCCGTATGTTGTGTCAGGTTTTATTTTATACTTTATTGTCATATCATTATATCCTTTCTTAATACTCCTCTTCGATAAGCACCCTGTATCTGTAGCCTTCGGAGGAGACGGTTTTTGTGTCGGTCCTGTGCCTTTTTACTCGGGCATCCGTAAGGGAATTTATTACAACGGTCTTTTCGGTTTCCCCGAAATCATCGTCGAAAAAGATTTCCGCAAGTGCGTTCTGTGCAAGCTCACGTATCTTATTCATAGGATTTCTTATGCCGAGAGCTCCGTAGGAGATTTTAAGAAGCTCCGTTTCAGCCGTTTCTGAAAGCTCGATATTTACGCCTATCTGTGTTGATATTTCCTCTGCCTTCGATTTTATTACATCACGCATATCCTCTTCGGAAAGCTTATGGAAATTTACGACCTGGGAGATTCTGCCTGCAAATTCCTCCTGCATTCCGCCTTCGACCATATCGCTTATAGTAATATCATCGTATAAATCCTCGGATTTCTTATCTTCGGTAAAAATATCCGAATTAAAGCCGAGGCGTTTTTCCTTTACAGGCTCGGGGTCGGCTTTTTTATGCCGTAATTCCTGAAAGGAACCCATAAGCACAAACATCGTAAGCCCCGAATCGAACTCGAAATAACCTCTTTCGCCCTCGAGCTCTACCTGAAACGATTTTCCCTCGAGAATGGTAAGGAGATTCGCCTGCAGGGCGTTGTTCCAGGACTTATCCGTATCGAAGGGAAGACATTTTTTATCGGCTTCATCAAGAAAACAGATACCGACGCCTTTTGCGTTCCTGTTTTTCTCCACGAGGCTTTTCGGGATAGCGACCGTTGCGTTTGCTCCCTTATAGCCCTCGGGGGTAAGGTGGCTTAAATCTACCTGTGAAACGGGGACGGGGATGTTATGCTCCTCGAAGAAATCACGTACCGAGCGGAAAAACTCTGTTTTTCCCGAACCGCTGGGAGCGGTAAGTATCCAGTTCTGTGCGGTGAAACGCTTTTTTTCAGCCACAAGCTTAAGGTAGCTGTAAACGAGGTAAACCGCCTTTTTAAGCTCGCTGTCCTGTCCTTTTATCCTCGTACGGCAGTATTCGTAAAGCTCACGGGGAGTAAATTTGCCGAGGCTGTGGTTCAGCTCCGCCTCTAATCCGCCGTACTTTACCTTAAGCTCATCGAGGGTATAGGCTTTCGATGCGATATTGTATGTTTCGAGGCATAAATCATTCATAAGCTCAAGGCTTGCACTGGATATGCCTCTTAAATTATCATAACGGTCAACAAGATACAGGAGCTTGGATGTTGCCACAATTTCTGTGAAATCGCCGAGAACCTTGTTTATGCACTTGTCTTCGGTTACGAATTTAGGAGCAGGTTTAATGGGAAACTCACGGAAATAGAGAGCGTAATGACCATCCTCTTTTTCGAGAAGAAGATTTTTCACCCCCATAGAGGAGTAGAAGGATTCAATCGAATCGGAATTACTTCTCTCTCTTTCGACGTAAAACTTCAGGGCTTTTCCTTCATTTTCTGTATATCCTATTTCATAAATACTGTCTTCAAGCTTGCCGAAGGTATATTCCGTAAGAACGAGATGGGATGTACGGTCTTTTACTATATATTCACAGTAGCCCAAGGGCTTTTCCTTTGCACAGTTACAGCAGATGGAATATGTACTCATAATATGGTGATATGCGACAGAGTCGTTTGAAATATCTCTTCCGCATTTTATACAGGTGCAGTCTTCCAAATCAAATACAGGCTTCATAATTCTTATCCTTTCGCTGTGATTTTTCAAGTAATTTAATTGTAGCTTATTGTTAAGCGTTTGTCTGTACGGCAATGCCGTAGAGTTTCAGTACAACAACGCCGTTCTCTCTTCTGTGACTACATTTTAGCATAAAGAAAAAGCCAAAACTATAGTAAAACGGTATAACTGTCCTATACCTTTTTCAGCAATAAAACCTCACCCCGAGGCGGTCGGGTATAGAAGCGTGTACGGGTCTTATTGAGGGAAACCCTTTTGAAAAAGGGCTTTCCCTCAAACTCCCTTCCGAAAACTTTCAGTTTAAATTAAAGAACCATAGGATAAATCCTATGGTTCTTTAATTTATATTAAAAGTCTTTGGAAGAGGGTTCGGGAGAAAGCCTTTCTTCAGAAAG
>JAGANY010000066.1 GCA_017624025.1 Ruminiclostridium sp.
CACTAAAAATCGCACCCCTAAGGGTGCGTTTTTATCAGTACCAGAGCGGATAATATTCCATTCTCCAGCCGTTTTCCGTATTTACCATAGTAAGCTCCTGCTCTTCGGTATAGTATCCGCTCTCCTCGTCGTCGGAATCGTTTAGGTAATAAGCGGTACACTTCATAACTATCTTATTTTCATCGGCGGAAACGAGAGTAATTTCCTCGTGTCTGAAGCTTATATTTCCGCCTCTCGCTCCGTCCCTCCAGAATACCCGTCCGCCTACATCAAGAAACATGCCAGGATTAATAACATAATCTATGCTTTCTTCGGTAAAAACGCTTCCGATATAATCTCTTAAGCTTTCGTAGCTTACATTTGTGATACAACTGAACTCATTGGACAGGTAATCGCCGTAGGGAAGTCTGAGAGCACTGCTGTCCATCTGTACCGTCGAAAGCCTTCGGGAAGCGATATAGATTTCATTCTGCTCTTCCGTAAGAAAACCGAGAGCTTCGTAACCGCCATAGCCTATATTTTCGGGAGCAGTCTCATAAGGAACAGGCTCTGTTATTACCATAGGCTCTTCCGTGTATGTAACGGTATTGAAATCGAGGTTGTAGCGTATATGCTTTTCCTCGTTGGTTACTACTGATTCTTCGGAAATAATACCGTATTCCTTCCCCATATCGAGAGGTTCATCATTGAACAGAAATACCTCATTATCCTTTAAGGCAAGAAAATACCGCTCATAAATACCGTCGGCAAGGAGAGAAACATCATATAAATAATGCTCTTCGCCGTTAAACTGAACCCTGTAATAAGAAAAGCTGTTATATTCCATATCAACAGGTATCGAATATCTGTCGCTTTCGGGGAGTGTAAAAACTGATTCGATTATCCCTTCTCCGTTTACCACAGCTATACCGAACCGCTCTGCATAAATATAACTGCTGTCCTCCGAACGTGTGACCTCTTCTCCGATAAGATAAAGGTCATAATTCTCCGCATAAACGTTTGAATGTATGACCATTCTCTCATAAGGCGTTTCACCCTTTACGGGCAGAGTCTCACGGTCAACATATTCGGGGCTTACGTAACCGTAATAAAAATCGGTCACTCCCGGAATATATGTAAATTCTTCGTTTTCATCCTGTTCTTCCGCTACGGTTGTTGCTGATGTTTCTGTTGTCTCTGCCGTAACCTCCTCTGTCGCTTCCGTAACGATTACCGCTTCGGTTTCCGAAACAGCAGATGTTGTGGTCTGCTCCTTAGGTTTACCGTTACAGCCGGAAAGCAGAAGGACTGCTGAAATTAACAAAACAAATGTTTTTTTCATAAATTTACCTCTCATTTCATATTTTATGCAATATACAAAAGGTCAACAGCTATTGCTTTTTATTTTCACAAAAAAAGCCTCCCGTTTCTTCGGGAAGCTTTTTGCAGTGTGCTATGTTTATTACTCCGCACCAAGATAATTCTTAACGAGAGCCTGGAGAAGCTCGTCTCTGTCGATACGGCGGATAAGGCTTCTTGCGTTATTGTATGTAGTAATATATGTCGGGTCTTCGGAAAGAATATAACCGACAAGCTGATTAATAGGATTATAACCCTTTTCGTTAAGTGCCTGATAAACAGTTGAAAGGATCTCCTTCATCTCGTTATCACGTTCGTCCTTTACGGAAAAAGTCATAGTTTTATCGTGCATTTCATTCAGCTCCTTTACTTTTCAATAGAATTACACTTTAATATTATTATACACATTTTTACGAAAATTACAAGTACTTTTTTTATAAAACCTTCATTTCTTTCAAAATATCAAAAATCATTGTGCAAATTTATCAATTTTCACTATTGAATTTATGTATATATTTTGCTATAATATTTACATTGAATTACGATGGAGGTAAATTGCGTTATGGCAGATCCAAAACAGGATAAGAAACAGGAAAAATCCAGTCCCTCAAGCGAAGGCTTCGGTTTTAAGCAGTCACCGCTCGGATTTGATAAAAACGAGGTAAACTTATACATAAATAAGCTCAAAAAGCAGATGAAGGAGCAGGAGCAGGAATTCGAAAACCGTCTCAACAACCTCCGCAAAAATCTCGAGGACGCTCACGATGAGCAGAATGCTGCCAAGGAAGCAGCAAAGAATGTCCCCGCACAGCCCGCAACAATTATCGGCAATACTGACGCTGATGTAATAAAGGCTGTAAACGACGCTAAGGCAGAAACCAAAAAAGAATATGACGCTAAGATAATGGAGCTTCGCAAGCAGGTTCTCGACGAAAGAAGAAACGTAGCAAAGCTTGATAAAGAATGTGCTATGGCACAGATGTCCGAAAAGAAGGTCCGTGAAGAATACGCAAAGCTTAAGGAAAAGTACCACGCTGCAAAGAAGGCAGGCGGCGGCGGAAAGGCTGTTGTAACCTCCAATGCTGACGAAATTCTTGACGAAGCTTGTAAAATGGCTGAACAGATCATCGAATCTGCAAACGCATACGCAAAATCTTCCATTGACAGCGTAAACGAATATAAGGCTAAGGTTGAGGCTGAGCTTAAAAACAGAAGCGAAAAGCTCGCTTCCGCAAAGAAGCAGCTTGACGACCAGTCCGCAAAGGCAGCTAAGGAAAACGAAGCCGCTAAGCAGAACATCAAGGAAATCGCCGATAAGATTTCTGTTGTTACAAGCCAGCTCGGTTCCTTCGCATCCAGCTTTGACGCTGTAAACACACAGATTACCGCTGTAACGACCCAGATTGACGCTGTTACAGGTCAGTTCGGCACTGTTACCGCACAGATAAACGAAGCAACTTCAACTATCGAAGGCGTTACAAAGCAGTTCGGTACTGTTACACAGCAGATTACCGAAGCTACCGCAACCTTCGACGGTGTTTCAAAGCAGTTCGAAACCGTTAACCAGCAGATTACTGCCGCATCCGAAGCAATCGGCGGCGTTTCCAAGGAATTTGAAAACGTAAGCGGAAAGCTTACCGCCGCAAAGGACTCCTTCGGAACAGCATCCGAAGCAATCGGCGGTGTTTCAAAGGAATTCGAGAATGTAAGCGGAAAGCTTACAGAAGCAAAGGATTCCTTTGGTTCCGTTTCCGATACTCTTACTAAGGCTAAGGACTCCTTCGGCGACGTTACAAAGAGCGTTACCGAAACAAAGGACAGCATCGCCGGCATCAAGACTCACGCTGCAGAAGCTGTCGGTCTTACCGCTTCTATTGCCCCCGCTGGCACAGATACAGGTATGCTTGATTCCGTAAGTGCTGCTATCGCTGAAGCTACCTCCGAAATAAAGGCAGAGCTTACTCTTCCCGAATTCAAGGCTGCTTTCGATAAGTCCGCTATTGAAGAACTCAAGAAAAAGCTTAAGGTTGAAACAACATACGAGGGCGGCGTTGAAGATGACGAAGACGACGAGGACGAAGATATCCTCTCCTCTATCGAAATCGACGAAATTCCCGAAACTCCCGCTCCTACAGACGAAGAGCTTATGGCTGACCTTCCCGCACTTGAGCCCGAGCCTGTAAAGGAAGAAAAGAAGCCCGAGCCTGCTCCTAATAAGCCCGAAAAGAAGGCTGCACCTGTTGATGACGACTTAAGCGACTTCCTCATTACTCCTACTACCGAGGACAGCAGCTCTCTCATCAATACAACAAGCGTAGGTGCTATTGACGACTTCTCTCTTGACGCTGAGCCCGAGCCTCTCGGAGCAGATTTTGACCTCGCTCCCAACGACCTTACAGCAGCTCCCGACAAGGGCAGCGATTTAGGCGAAGATATATTCGATATGGCTATTAATCCCGTTGACGCCGATGACCAGACTCTCTCAAATATGATGACAGAACAGAAGGTCAAGGAAGAAATCGGTGATTTCGAGCTTACTCCCGCTGAAATAAAGGATGAATATAAGTCCAGCACAACATCAATAAACGATGATTTCGGTGAATTTGCCGACCTCTTTGCTGCCGGCTCCGCTGAAACAACAGCTGAAACTCCCAAGAAGAAGCAGGCTGCATTCAGACAGAGCTCCTCCAGCGACGACCCCTTCAATTTCGGTTCAGACAGCACAGACAGCACAGATGATGACGATATGTCCTCTGATTCCGATTTCTCTGATTTCCTCTTATGATAAAAATCAATACAACTGAATTAAAGGCTATGTCCCCTGCACTCAAGGCAGGGGACAAAGTCAGCCTTACAGGCTACATATATACTTCCCGTGACGCTGCCCATAAGCGTATAACCGAGCTTCTCGAAGCAGGTAAGGAGATCCCTTACGACCTTGACGGAGCGGTTATTTACTATGCCGGACCCACCGGCACAAAGGAAGGTATGGCTATCGGTTCCTGTGGTCCTACTACTTCAAGCAGAATGGATAAATTCGCTCCCGATTTTCTCGATAAGGGTCTTTCGGCTATGATAGGAAAGGGCGAACGCAACCAGGCAGTTATCGACGCAATTATCCGCAACAAGGCCGTTTATTTCTGTGCAATCGGCGGTGCGGGTGCATTAGCCTGCAAGTGCATAAAAAGCTGTGAGGTCATAGCTTTTGAAGACCTCGGCTGTGAAAGCGTAAAGCGTCTTTATATCGAGGATTTCCCCCTTACAGTTGCTATCGATTGTAACGGCGGTAATATTTTCGAGGATGGCAGAAAAAAATATTGTCGAATATGACGATATTTTGTTGACAATGTGAAAATAAAGTGATATAATTATTCCAGGCACTCAGATTGAGGGGTGATTTCCGTGGCGTTAACCGATGAGGAGCTTGTTGATATTCTTCAGAAGCATAAAGAACCTATGGAAAGTGCGGAAATCTCGCTTCTTATATACCGTTACTCCCGTATAATAAGAATAAAAGCCTCAAAGCTGAAAAAAAGTGCCGACATCGACAGCGACGACCTTTTCCAGGAAGGAATTTTAGGTCTTCTCGATGCAGTAAGAGCCTATAACAGTGAAAAAGGAAAGTTCCAGTCTTTTGCTGAGGTGTGTATCCTTAACCGTATGAAAAATGCCGTTTTAAAGGCAAAGGGCGGTTTAAGAGTTGCCGATGACTACGATTTTGAACAGATTACTGACGAAACCGCTCATACCGAGGACAACATAATCCTTAAGGAGCGAAACGAAGAGCTGTTCAAAAAGCTTTCAGAAATCCTTTCAAAAAAGGAACTAAGCGTTCTTACTCTCTATCTCGAGGGATATACTTATAAACAGATTGCCCTTAAGCTTTCTCTCTCTGTGAAGTCCGTTGATAATTCCCTTTCGCGTTCAAAGCAGAAGCTAAAGCAGTGGCTGTAATTATTCTGTCTGAAGCGTTCACAGATTTTTGAGGCTTCGCTCAGATTTCAAGAGATATTTTATGGCTGTAGATTTTACAGCCTGTTATGACCGAAAAAGTACAGGCGGTGCAACTCCGTCAGCGGTCTAAAATTTTTATATATTTGGCGAGGTATATCTTATGTACACAGACAAGACACTTGTATGCAAGGATTGCGGAAACGAATTCGTTTTCACAGCAGGCGAACAGGAATTCTACGCTGAAAAGGGCTTCACAAACGAACCCCAGCGTTGCAAGGCATGCCGTGACGCAAAGAAGAACGCTACAAGAAACAGAGAAATGTTTACTGCTACTTGTGCAGAATGCGGTAACGAGGCAAGAGTTCCTTTCAAGCCCCGTGAAGACAGACCTGTATTATGCAGTGAATGTTTCGCAAAGCAGAAGGGTGAATAATCCCGACCGCTATCATTGATTTTTAGGATATATTTTCGCGTTTACATACGATTAACATATTCTGATATGAAATGACAAGCAAAAATACCGCCGTGCAAATTGCACGGCGGTGTTTTTTTATTCTGTATCGGGGATAAATGTAAGCATTTTTATAAGTCTTTCAGAAGGCACGATATCCTTTAAAAGGCTTGCTGTTTCCGCAAGCTCGCTTTCGTTTTCGGGAAGAGAATGTGTAAAGAGTATTTCGATGTCATCAGCGTCCGTCTTTATTGCTGACATAGTAAAAAGTGCGTTTGCTATCATATTAAGGCGGAGCCTTAAGCCCTCGCTGAAATAACGCTCCTTAATTTTTGTCATCTGCTCAAAGGCGAGAAGCTTATAACGCATAGCTACTCCCGAAGCGTTTCCCGAAAAGCTTACGTCATTCATACAGGGTACTCCGCTGAATTTATGAATATCGTTTTCGATTGCCTTTCGTAAAATATCGACAGAGGCTTCATCAAACTGACGGGTGAGCCACTTTGCGTCCCCTCCGTCATCAATTGTCATAACCCCGTATTCCTTTATCGCCTTATATGTCTCAAGCTCTTCGGCAGAGCTGTCCCCTAAAACCTGTCCTTTTATGAGAAGGATTGCGTTTACGAACTGTTCCTTATCGTTGACACGGTCGGACTGGAGAATATTATAAGCGTCAATAAGTGTTGTAATCTGTTCGAAATCCCCCTGGCAGTCTCCGTTATTATAGTATTCTATAATCGGAACGTCCCCGAAATAATGAGGATAAGAAGATGGCGTACCCTTTATTTTAAGACCTGTTGTAATAAAGAACTCCGTTACTCTTTCCTTATCGCAAAGGTAACAGCGGTAACCGCCGAGAGTTTCGTTTTCGTCATACACAGGCATATAATATACCCCGAAAAGAGGCTTCTGCTCTACGGTATCATCATACACAACGAATGCATTTCGGGGGTCTATGCTCGCAAGCTTTATTTCGGGATTTTTATCTCCCGAAAAATAAAGCATTTCATAGGATACCCCGAAAATCGAACCAAGTCTTGCCAGGTCAATATCCTGTGTCGCACTGTCTGCACGGCGGAGTACGTCCTTTACCGCTGAAATATCCTTTCCTCCTCTCGGGAGATACTGGACAGGCGAGCCCATAAAATAACCTGTTGTACAGTCTGTAATGTACTTTGCATGGTTGCATACAAGACGGTTATTTGATGCCCCTGTGCCTTTTGTTCGGGAAAGAATGCTGTGGTTTCCGATATAATAGTCATAAAGGGTATCGAACCTTTCCCTGCCGAGATTATGCTTTGATATGTACTTTAAAGCAAGCTCCGGCGTAATTTTTATATTTTCCGATAACTGATACATAATTTTTCCTTTCTATTAATATATTCCGAGACGGCGTCTGTCGGTAATTACCGCATTTTTCCGCCCTGCCTCGTCCTCGAGAGCGTATCGTACAGCGTCAATTGTGTGGTTGTCCTTATCGGGATATTCGCTTCTATAGCCTCCGTTTCCGTCCGAGGGAAAGCGGTATCCCGAAAATTCTCTTACCGTATTTGGACAGCGTACAGGGTCTATTACGATTTCGTTAAGGTTCTGGAGCCAGCGTATGCCGTATTCTACCGAACCGCTCCCCTTTTTTGCGGGCTTAAGCCGTACCCCTCTCGCCCGAAGCTCATCGTTCGAGCGAGGCTCTGCACTTTCCGCAATAACGAGGCTGTTATGTTTATTTTCGATTAAGATTGCTCTCGCTATCTCGTCATATTTTGCCCCGTATCTGAAAAACTCGTGGTATATGAGGATACGGCGGTTGCTCCTGTCGAATATAAGACCCATATAAACGAAGGGGTCCGCCCCGTAACCCCAGTCAAGCCCACGGCAGAACCTTTCTCCTGCACCGATTTCTTCGTCGCTTATTTCCCTTACGATAACGTTCGGGAATATCTCCGCTCCCGTACCCGTAACCTCGCCCAGATACTCGTTTTTATAGCGAAGAGGGTTCTTTTCCTTAAGATATTCCGCCTCGGCTATAAACTGTGGACCAAGCCAGGCCTTCGGAACAGAAAGATAACTGCTTTTATGGATAAGCTTGTCGGCTCGTGGCTCCGTCGCAAAGAAATTTACCCAGTTGCTCTGTTCCTTAGGGGGATTAAAGCTGTAAAAACAGCAGAAGACCTCTCCGCCCCTTAAAAGCGACTGGTTGATGTTGTCGATTTCCTCCTGTCCCGAAAATTCGTCCGTTTCCTCGTACCATACGTATTTTATATACCCGTTTGCAACCTTTGTTGATTTCAATTTACGGGGCTTGTCCGCCCCTCTGAAAAGGATACGCTGGCCTGTAGGCTTAAAGATAAGCTCCGGCGTAGTAACCTTGCTTTCCCATAGCTCGGAAGCCGAAAGCTTATCTATTGCCCATAATAGCTGTTCAAAAACGCTGTCACGGAGATACTGACCCACTTTTCTTACCACAACAGCATTAGCGTTCCTGTCGTTCATTATCCCAAAAATGATTTCAATACTTACGAACGAGGATTTCGAGCTTCCTCTCCCTCCGCTTAAAACATAGTGCGTGTGGCGGTTGGAGAGAATATCGAGGTGTACGGGATGAAAGACCGGTGCAATAAGAGAAGAAAGACGTATCTCATTCCTCTCCGATGTCATCGATTATTTTCACCGTAAGCCTTTCTTCCCTTTCAGTCTTCTTAACGTTGAGGCCGAGGTATTTGCCGAGCTGTTCCGAAGCCTTCATACGTGTACGCTCATCAACCCCGGCGTCACGCATAACGTTAGTAAGATATTCGAGGATTTCGCTTTTGTCTGCAATTTTTTCTTCTCCCATCTTCCTTGCTGTTCCTTTCTTAAAGAATTACTGTGAGCGAAATCATCCGCTCACAGCAATTACATATTATCATATCCTTACGTGACAAACAATGACATACCCGTGACAAACAGTGACATTATTTTAAGACCTGTTCGCTTTCATTCCGAAGATAAGGCGGAAAAACCAGGCAAAGGCTTTCGGACTTTTCATAACTACTACTTTCATAATATATACCCTCCATCAGCATTTTCTTATAAGAATAATTCCGAGAATAATAAAGACCGACGCAACAATAAACAGCATAAATCTCCAGGATATACAGCATAGAAATATAATTCCGAAAATAAGCAGAATAAGTGCAACAACGCATTTCCCGCTACCGTTATGCCGTCTCATATCACAGCCTCCTCCCCCGAATTTTTCTTTGTATCTTATTCTATTCAGAAAGAAAAAAAGTGTTACAAAAACATTAATCGGAGTGCTCATAGTAGTATTTATGAGTATTAACGAGGGAAACCCTTTTGAAAAAGGGCTTTCCCTCGAGCTCCCTTCCGAAAACTTTCAGTTTAAATTTAAGACCCACAGGG
>JAGANY010000002.1 GCA_017624025.1 Ruminiclostridium sp.
AGTGATGAGTGATGGAATCGCCTACGGCGATGGATTTAAATAAAACTCTGCACAAATGCGCTTCATAAAAGGCTTTTTTAAAATTCACGCCCACAGGGCGCTCCTCAACTATTCACTATTCATTATTCACTTTTCACTTTAAAAATCACATTATAGGGTTTATCGACAAGCTGAAAGCACCCGAAAGGGTGCTTTTTCATTAGTGTATTCTTTCAACGGTATAGCCGTCTTTTTCGAGAAGGTCAATAACGCTTCCTTCACCGCAGAAATGAGCAAAACCAACCATATAGAACACATTTTCGCCGTTCTTTAAGTATTCCTTAGCACGTTCAGCCATTCCTATATTACGGGTAGTAAGCATAGCCTCGTTATAAACCTCGTAATCAGCAAGGATTTCTTCGGGATAATCTTCCATTCCTTCGCCTTCGAGCTCGAGGTAAGCATCTACATCGCCGCTTGCCCAGATATTATAAAGAGCCATAAAGCTTTCTTCAAATTCGCCTTCCTCAAGCTTCATAAATTCGAGAATATTGAATTCGCTTAATCTGTCAGTTGTTGCAGTAATTGCATTCATCTGGTCTTCGAGAGCTTCGATATTAAGAACCTTTTTGCCGTCCTGTTTAGCGAGACCGATAAAGTAGGTATCAATACCAGTATCCTTCATTCCCTCTATTGTAAGGATTGAAGCGGAGGAGAGAAGGTTTTCCCAGTATGCGGCATTGTAGCTGTCGAAGGTTTCGTTATAATAACCGAGCTCTGTGAGATATGCCTTAGCCTGTTCATAAGCTTCTGCAGAAATATGGTCGGTAATAAGAGTACCGTCGTTTAAAAGGAAATATGATAAATACTTTATCTGGATTACCATATCTGTCTGAACCTTTGAAATATCGTATTCGACAGCAACGGAGTCACATTCGTTATAGATATCCATAACATAATCGGGTACGAGCTTTTCGCTTTCGGGAACGATATGGATAGTACCCATCATTTTCATACTGTTTCCGCTTTCGGGGTCTGTTACGAGCCAAACGGCAGGCGACGGTGCATTTTCGCCGTCTGTGGTGCTTTCTGCCTGTGTTGTTTCGCCTGCTTCGGGGGCGGCGGTTGTTGCTTCTGCTTCGGGGGCGGCAGTTGTTGCTTCTGCTTCAACAGAAGCGGAGGTTGCAGCAGCCTCTGTGGTTGTTGTTTCTGCCTGCTTGTTGCCGCAGGAGCTGAGCGCTAACACACCAGCAAGGATTAATGCTAAAAATCTTTTTTTCATAATATTGCCTCATTTCCACTGTTATCTATCTGTCGTGCTGTAAGCACGAAAAGAGTTGTAAAATAAAGTATAAGAGTTAAAATAACCGTTACGATAAGGCTTACGCCTACGTTTACGGGGTCGATTTCCGCTACGAACGCTTCCGATGCTATGGACGGAAGAGCAAAAGGATTGAATTTATCGACACGGAAATACGAAAGCATTGTCGGGATGATTGCTGTAGCGGCAAGTACGGAAATTACTGCTACACCGGGTCTTTCGGAGCAGATACCGATTGTAAGCTGGAGTACGATTACGAATGCTATATAAAGGCCTACCGAAACGGCAGAAAGAAGTATCGAAGTAAATTCAAAGGAGCCTTCGAAAAGAATACTTGATACGCCTGCACAGATAAACATTCCTAAGAATCCCGATAAAAATGCGGTTACGGGATAAAGTATGAATTTCGGAGTAACATACATTTTCGGGGTTAGTCCCGCACACCTCGGTATAATAATCGAACGCTTCTTCTGTTCGCTTCCCGAAGGAGCCATAAGAATAAGAAGGACGATGATAACCGCTGTGCTTGTAAAATCTCCCACGGCCATAGCAGCGGCTGTACTTGCGTCTATCTGGTCGAATATCTCAAAAACAGCCTTATCCTCTTCGGAGAAGATTTCGTAGCCTGTTGCTTCGGATTGTTCCTCGATAGTATCAACCATAGTGTTCATAAGAGCACCCATACCCTTAAGCATTACAGGGTCGGCTACAGAGAATATCATAATCGAAAGAATTACACCGAACATTCTCATAGTTCTTGTAAAGAACATAAATTCTTTCTTAAAAGCACTTGAAAATTTCATCAGAATCTACCCCCTTCCATTCCACCGTCGGAAACAGTCTGAATATAAATCTGTTCAAGAGTGGGGCTTGTGGCCTGTAACTTTGTTGGAGATATTCCGTTTTCGGCAAGAATACTCATAGCCTTAAGCATACCCTCGTCGGCATTTTCAACATCGAGAACAGCAAGACCCGATTGGGGGAAGAAACGGAAATTCGTTATGAAATCCGCATTCTGTAAAAGAGTTATTGTTTTTTCGTCGGGGCTTTTAAGTCCGATTTCGATACTGTTGTGGATAAAACGGCTCTTTATGTCGATTATATTATCCTCAACAGCCATTTTTCCGTTTTTAAGAATACCGATACGGTTAGCTACTCGCTCAACATCGCTCAGGATATGGGTACATAAAAGAATAGTAGCACCCGTATTGGTGAGGTTATTTATGATTGCCATAACCTCTGCTCTGCCCTGTGGGTCGAGAGCCGAAGTAGGTTCGTCGAGAATAATAAGGTCGGGATTGTTGAAGATTGTAGCAGCAATACCCATTCTCTGATTCATACCTCTCGAATAGCCGTTTATTCTTCTACGTCCGCCTTCTACCATTCCCGTAACCTCGAGAACCTCGTAAATACGTTTTTTTACGTCTCCCTTATATCCTGCACAGGCAGCGATATATTCGAGATACTCGTAGCCGTTCATATATCCGAAAAGTGCGGGAGTTTCGGGGAGATAGCCGATTTTAATCTGTTCGCCGTTTTCGCCGAGGATAATTTCGCCCTCGTCCTTCGGTATTATGTCACAGATTATGTTCATTGTTGTGGATTTTCCACAGCCGTTCTTTCCGAGAAAGCCATAAACATCGCCTTTTCCAATAGACATATCGAGGCCGTCGAGAACTTTAAAGTTCTTATAGCTTTTCTTAAGGCCTTTTATCTGAACCATAACATTTCCTCTCTGGGATAGTATATCCCTTTTTCAGTAAAAAATTACGTTGTTATGTAAATAATGTAAACATCATTTACTGCACTGATTAACATTATACTACTGCAATTAAAGATTGTCAATAGCTTTTCAAAGAAAAGGTAAATATTTTTTACATTATGCTGTATTAATGCAGTATTACGCTAAAGAATTTTAGTTAAAGTAAAGCGGATTTACAGAAAAAGCATTATAAAAATATAAGGGCAGTCTATGACCGCCCGAAAAAATTATTCTGTATATAAATCTTCATCTGTGAGTGTAATTTCGCCGTTTTCTCTTTCGTAACGAGCAATTTCTCTTTTAACAAGAGTTTCTATCATATTAGCCATTGAACGATTTTCGTATTGTGATATCTTCTTTAATTTTACATGGTCTATAAGCTCAAGTCTCATAGCAGATTGAATTTTATCCATAATAGCAACCTCTTTCTATTTAATGTCTATATGATATCACATAGACAGCGAAATAATAAGAATTACATTGACATTATTATGATATTATGTTACAATCATACTGATATTAAAAAGAGGTGAATTTTATGTACGAACTCGATGATTTATTTGCCAACGAGATATACTCGGAAAAGCTCTTAAGGAAGAACGGAAATTATAACGCCGCAATCTCTTCCTTTGAAAGTATAATTGCACATTTTAAAGATATAATTCCCGAAAGCGAACAGGATGTTTTATCAGACCTTCTCTTTTGTATTCACGAAATCGGTTATCAGAGCGGAAAAACGATGTTTTCCGTAGGCTTTACTATGGGGAAGCATTATGGAGAAAGTTTTAATAATGAGGCTGAAGAATAAAAAAGCACCCTTATGGGAGGAGCTGTTGCAGAAGTATTTATGGGTATTACCGAGGGAAACCCTTTTGAAAAAGGGCTTTCCCTCGAGCTCCTTTCCGAAAACTTTCAGTTTAAATTTGAGACCCACAGGGTAATACCCTGTGGGTCTCAAATTTATATTAAAAGTCTTTGGAAGAGGGTTCGGGAGAAAGCCTTTCTTCAGAAAGGTTTCTCCCGTTACTACCTATAAATACTTTTTATAATTCATTTCTGTTTTCGAGTGCTCTCTGGAGAGTAACGTCATCGGCGTATTCAAGAGCCGAACCTGCAGGCAGACCGTAAGCAAGTCTCGTAACCTTTATTCCCATAGGCTTTATCATTCTGCTTATGTAGGTTGCGGTTGCTTCACCCTCTACCGTAGGGTTTGTCGCCATTATAACCTCGTCAACGTCTCCCGAAAGTCTCGTCATAAGCTCGGTAATACGTATATCTTGCGGCCCGATATTATCGATAGGCGAAAGTAACCCGTGAAGAACGTGGTAAACGCCTGTGAAACCGCCTGTTCTTTCGATAGCGGAAACATCCTTCGGTGCTTCAACGACACAGATAACCTTCTGGTTGCGTCTCTCGTCGTCGCAAATAGCACATTCGTCACGCTCTGTAAAGTTCTGGCAGGTTTTACAGCATTTTACACTTTTTCGAGCCTTTAATATCTCCGAAGCGAATTCCTCTACATCCTCGACAGGCTGGTTCAGCATAAAATACGCAAGTCTCTGGGCGGTTTTCATACCGATACCCGGAAGCTTTGCGAACTGTTCAGCCGCACATACAAGAGGAAGAGAATTATATTCAGCCATATCTTAGAAAAGTCCGGGGAAGCTTACGCCGCCTGTAACCTTTTCCATTTCCTTTGCACTTTCATCGTCAATCTTTGTAAGGATAGCGTTTACGCCTGCAACGATGATGTCCTGTAATTCATCGATTTCGTCCTTGTCAACGATTTCGGGATTGATTTTAATTTCCTTTAAAACTCTGCCGCCGGTCATAGTAAGTTCAACCATACCGCCGCCTGCTGTTTCTGTGAAATCAGTCTGTTCGAGGCGTTCCTGAACTGCCTGGATATCTTCCTGCATCTTCTGAGCCTGCTTAACCATATTGTTCATGTTGCCCATGCCCTTGTTTGAATATCCCTGAGGTAATCTTGCTTTCATTTTTAAATTCTCCTTTTGAATTATTTACTGAACTATTATTTTAACTCCCTGTGATTCAGCGAATTTAAGGAAGTCATTTACATAACTTTTTTCATCGCCGCCGACTGCTTGTTTAGGCTGGGCGATAATTCCGACCTTTCGGCCGATTGCTCTTGAAACCGCGTCCTGGATAGCATCGTGGAAATCCTTTACTGCATAGCCCTTCTGAAGCTCGCTTCCGCAAACCATAACCGTATTTTCTCTTATAAGAGCGTAGGTTTCGGATATAAGCATTTTTGTCGAGGACGGGAGATTGTCGATAATATCTCTCCATTCCCTGAAAGGCTCGAAGCCCTCTTCGGAAATAACCTCTTCCTTTACTTCGACAGGCTTCCATATTTCCGTATCAGAAGCAATAACAGGCTCTGCTTTTTCGCTTGGCGGTAAGCCTAAGGCTTCGCTTAAGGTCTCGGGTTCTATCGGAGCAACAGGAAACGCTTCGTCAACACGGAACGGCTCTTCCGGAATTGCCGCAACCGGTTCTTCCATAGGCGGAGGGGGTAAGGAAAAATCCTTATCTTCCTCAAAAGGAAGTGGTATCGGGTTTTCGGAAGGCTTTTCCTCAGCAAAAGAAGCAGTAAAGAGCTCTTTTACCTGTTCTTTTGGTTCGGCTTCCTTTTTTTCTTCGGGAACATAATTGTTCACGGGAGGCACAGGAGCTGTATTCGTAACAACAGCAGAAACAGCGTTTGTGACTAAATCTGCTACTTTACGTTCGAGGGCGTCAATTCTGCCCGAAAGAGCCTTCTCATCAAGGTCGAGAGTCGGCGTACATAAACGTATAAGGCACATTTCACAGGTAAGCTGTTCGTTTTTTGAATAATTCCTGCCTGAAAGGGTGTCGGAAAGTATCGAAATTGCACGGAGAATGCTCTCCATAGAGTATTTATTGTTCTGTGCGTTGTACTGGATTTCCTCATCCGATGAGATTCTCAGCATTGAGCGGTCTGCACCTGCTTTTAAAAGCATAAGGATACGGTAGTGGGAAATAAGCTCCTCCATAAGTCTTATGGGACTTTTGGAGTGCTGAACGAGTCCGTCAAGTACAGATATAGCCTTGCTGCTGTTTTTTGCAATAACCGCATCGGCTATGTCGAAAAGGTGCTGTGTGCCCGAAATTCCGGCACAGCTTCTTACAACCTCTTCGGTAACGTGGTCGCTTGCAGCGAAGCACTGGTCGAGAAGCGAAAGAGCGTCTCGCATACCGCCGTCAGAAATACGGGAAATAAGGAAAGCGGCTTCTTCGTCAAGTTCCATTCCCTCTTTTTCGGCAATCTGAAGCAGTCTTTTTTTGCTGTCGTTTATGTCGATTCTTCTGAAATCGAAACGCTGGCAGCGGGAAAGTATAGTAGCGGGAACCTTATGAAGCTCCGTAGTTGCAAAAATAAAGACAACGTGAGGCGGCGGTTCTTCGATAAGCTTTAAAAGGGCGTTGAATGCCGCTGTTGAAAGCATATGAACCTCGTCGATTATATAAACCTTGTATTTACAGGTAAGAGGAGTATAAACAGCCTCTTCCTTAAGTGCTCTTACGTTGTCAACGCCTGTGTTTGAAGCGGCGTCTATTTCGGTTATGTCGGGACAGTCATCAGCCACAGCCCTGCACACGTCACATTCGAGACAAGGGCTTCCGTCCTTTGTATCGAGACAGTTTATAGCCTTTGCAAGAATCTTTGCACAGGTAGTTTTGCCTGTGCCTCTTGAGCCTGTGAAAAGATAGGCGTGGGAGGTCTGACCGTTTTTAAGCTGGTTTCTGAGGGTGGTGGTAATATGTTCCTGGGAGATTACGTCATCAAATGTAAGGGGACGATATTTTCGGTATAATGCAAGATACATATTGACCCCTCCCTTTTTGATTAAAGACGAAAAATGAATGATGAAAGATTAAGGGACGCCTATAGACGTATATTTAAAATTTGCCGGGTTTTGCCCGACTCCTTAATTATTCATTATTCATTTGCAGCTTAGACATATTATTTCAATAATAAAGCCCTTGATTATGAACACAGGCTTACTGCGGCACAGACCGAAATTCGCTTAATGCTGCTCGGTTCCCCGCCTGACATGGTTCACGACACGACCTTGCACAGGGTCTGTGTTCATATTCAAGAGCTTTACTTTAGTATTATATACGATTTTCTGTAAAAAATCAAGTCTTTTTTCTCAATTTTCACATTAGTACATCTGAGCACTTGAAATTACTTAATTTTTATGTATAGTTTCTTATCTTTTGTCTTGATTTATTGTGTAAAGTATGGTATAATGACTTAATAATTTTTTTATTATAAAAGGAATATAAAATATAAAATAAATTCAAGAAAGGCTGAACAACTATGGCAAAGGTAGTAAAATTCGGCGGAAGCTCTCTCGCCGACGCAAATCAGTTCCGCAAGGTTGCGGATATCATCAGAAGCGACAAGGAAAGAAGATACGTAGTTCCGAGTGCTCCCGGAAAGCGTTTTTCCGACGATATCAAGGTAACAGATATGCTTTATACCTGTTATGATGAAATTTGTGCAGGTAAGAATGCTATTACCGCTTTCGCACCTATCGCTGAACGCTTTAACGGCATTATTTCCGACCTCGGACTTACTATTTCCCTCGACGAAGAATACGCAACAATTATGGAAAACTTCCGTAAGCAGGCAGGCAGGGACTATGCGGCAAGCCGAGGCGAATACCTTAACGGTATCATTCTCGCAAATTACTTAGGCTTCCAGTTCGTTGATGCAGCCAAGGGTATCTTCTTCGGCAGAAACGGCGAATTTGACGCTGACTTAACCGATGCAACACTCTCCGCTATCCTCGAAGGCTATCCTAACGCCGTTATTCCCGGTTTCTACGGTGCAAAGCCCGACGGAACAATAAAGACCTTCTCAAGAGGCGGAAGCGACTTTACAGGCTCTGTTGTAGCTAAGGCTATCGGTGCTGAAATCTACGAAAACTGGACAGACGTTCCCGGCGTTGCTGTTGCAGACCCGAGAATTGTTGAAAATCCTAAGTTTATTGACGTTGTAACATACAGAGAACTCAGAGAGCTTTCCTATATGGGCTTCTCCGTTCTCCACCAGGACGCTATCTTCCCCGTAAGAACAGCACAGATTCCGATCAATATCAAGAACACAAATGACCCCTCCGCTAAGGGTACGATGATCGTTCCCGAAGCTCCCGAGGGCAAGAACGAGCATATCATCACAGGTATCGCCGGCAAGAAGAATTTCAGTGCTATCTGTCTTGAAAAGGACGAAATGAACAGCGAAATCGGTTTCTTACGCCGTATCCTTACACTTATGGAAACCGAAAACATTGCTTTCGAACACATTCCTACAGGTATCGACACAATGAATATCATTGTCAACAGCGAGGATCTCGAAAAGCATCCCAATTTTGCTGACAGAATCGTAGAGGTAGCTAACCCCAACCATATCGAAATCGAAAAGAACCTTGCTCTTATAGCAGTAGTAGGTAGAGGTATGAAGGCAACAAAGGGTACTGCTACACGTATTTTCGCTGCTCTTTCCCACGCTAATATCAACATCAAGATGATTGACCAGGGCTCCTCCGAGCTTAATATTATCGTAGGTATCGAAGAGGCTGATTTCGAAGAAGCTATAAGAGTTATCTACAATATGTTTATGCTTCAGGAATAAAAACAGCTTTGCTGTTTTTATCCGATGAATGATTAATGGTGAAAGATGAATGATTGTTGTGCCGCCTTCGGCGGAGGATTTTAAAATACACCCGAAGGGTGCTCCTTAATCCTTCATCATTCATTCTTCATTTTTCATCAGAACCGGAGGTTTTTATGAGTCTGGCAGACGAACTTTTTATACAGAATTGCCGTGATATTATCGAAAACGGCACATGGGATACAGATTTGAACGTCCGCCCGAAATGGGAGGACGGAACTCCCGCTCATACCGTGAAGAAATTCTGTCTTGTAAACCGATATGATTTAAGCAAAGAATTTCCTGTAATGACCTTACGCCGTGTTTTTTACCGTTCGGCAATCGAAGAGGTTCTCTGGATATACCAGCAGAAGAGCAACGATGTTACAAAGCTCTCAACTCATATATGGGACAGCTGGACAGTTGACGGCGGTAATACCATAGGCAAGGCTTACGGTTACCAGATGTCTGTAAAGCACAAGTACCCCGAAGGCGAATTCGACCAGGTTGACCGTGTGCTTTATGACCTTAAGCATAACCCCGCAAGCCGCCGCATTATGACAAGCACTTATAATCACCACGACCTTAACGAAATGGGTCTTGCTCCCTGTGCTTATTCTATGACATATAATGTTACAGGCAATAAGCTCAACGCAATTCTCAACCAGCGTTCACAGGATATGCTTACCGCAAACAACTGGAATGTATGCCAGTATGCGGCACTTCTTATAATGTTCGCGAAGGCAAGCGGACTTGAGCCCGGCGAGCTTGTACACGTTATTGCTGACGCTCATATTTATGACAGACATATTGATATTGTAAAGGAAATTATAGAAAAGAAGCCTTATCCTGCTCCCGTTATGAAGGTTGAGGATATTACCGATTTCTATAAGTTCACAAAAAACAGCTTTACGCTTGAAAATTATAAATACCATGAATTTGACGGGAAGATTCCCGTTGCAATTTAACGGATTGTAAGGAAACGATCCGAATACAGATAAAATAAAACTTTTTCGGGAAAGGAAAAAACAATATGAATCTTATCGTTGCTGTTGACAAGGGATTCGGAATCGGCAAGGACAACGGACTGCTTGCGAGAATTCCGGCAGACATGGAGTATTTTAAGGAAAAAACTATGGGTAAGACTATAGTTATGGGAAGCAGTACCTATATGAGCTTTCCGAAAAGACCTCTCCCGAACAGGGAGAACCTCGTTCTTACCTCTAAACCGGAAAATTATCCTGAAGTTAAATGCTTTACAAGCACAGGCGAGCTTTTCGAGTTTATAAGAGGCAGAGACGATGATGTTTTTGTCTGTGGCGGAAGCACAGTTTATCTCCAGCTTCTTCCCTACTGTGAAAAGGCTTATGTAACTCATATTGACGAGACTTTTGATGCAGACGCATTTTTCCCAAATTTAAGCGAGCTTGATAATTGGGAAAAGACAGAAGAAAGCGAAGTTGTTGAAAGCAACGGCTATAGAATAACCTTTGCCGTATATGAAAACAACGACATAAAATCTGTACAGGATATATAAAGGATTCCGCCGTGCATATTGCACGGCGGTTTTATAAAAAACAGGAAAACCAGGAAAGGATATGTATAATGAAAAGTAAACGCTTACTCTCTGTTCTTCTTGCAGGAATTATTACCGTAACCGCTTGCGGATGTAATAAGAACGATTTACCTGCTGAGGGACAAACAGATGTGTCACAGCCCTTGGACAGCGGCAATACTGCCCCCGAAACAAGCGACCCCAACGATATTTCTTCACAGTATGAATGGGGAAATGTTGAAATCGTAGGCGGCGGATATGTTGATGGAATTTATTATAATAAGGCTGAAGAAGGTCTTGTTTATGCAAGAACCGACATCGGCGGTGCATACAGGATGAATAAGGAAACAGGCAGATGGATGCCGATTACCGACCAGTTCAACAATGACGATTATACATACTATGGTATAGACGGTCTCGCAACAGACGAAAAGGAGCCTAACAGGGTTTATCTTCTTGCGGGTATGTACGGAAGCTGGAAAGCGGCGGTTTTACGCTCCGATAATTACGGCGAGACCTGGGAAATGACTCCTCTCGAATTTTCGGCAGGCGGAAACGAGCCTAACCGTTTCTGTGACCGTCTTATAATTGACCCTAACGACAACAAGACCCTTTATCTCGGTTCAAGAAACTCGGGCTTATGGGTAAGCCACGATTATGGTGCTACCTTTGAAAAAATGGAGACCTTCCCTACTCTCGGACTTGATTATAAAGAGGACGGATATAATTTCGGCATAACCGCTATAGCCTGTGACCCCGAATCAAGTGCTGACGGCGAGCCCTGTAAGACTATGTATGTCGGCACAGGCGATAAAATAAGCTATGTCACAACAGACGGCGGTGCAACCTGGGAACAGGTAAAGGACCACCCTATAACATATTTACCCTATCATATCTATGTTGAGGGCAACTACGTTTACTTCGTATTAAGCAACCAGGCAGGTCCTTATACCGTTACAAAGGGTGCTATAAAGCGTCTCGACAAGGCCACAGGAGAAATGACCGATATTTCGCCTGTTGACGCAAATCACGGCTGGGGTGACCTCGAAATAGACCCCGCTAACCCCGATATTATGTATGCAAGCACTATAGGCAAATGGGGTGCAAATGAAAACGACTGTATCTACCGCACTACTGACGGCGGTGCAACCTGGGAAGGACTCTTCACGGGCGACGGTCAGAACCGTATATTTGAAATGGACTATTCCGTTGCAAAGTGGCTGGACTGGGGCGGAGAAACCGCAAAGCTCGGCTGGATGATGGGCGATATTGAAATGAACCCCTTCAACAGCGATGAAATTACTTACGGTACAGGTGCAACCGTGTTCCGTTCTAAAAACCTTACAAAATGGGGCAATGAAACTGTTGTGTTCGAGGTTTACTGTGAGGGTATCGAAGAAACAGCCGTAAACGCTCTCGACGCTCCCAACAGCGACGAGATACGTCTTTATTCCGCAATGGGAGACATTGACGGTTTCGCTCACCACGATGTTGATAAAGCTCCCGAGGTTCTTAATGAAAACGGTGCCCAGGGCGGTGCGGTTGATATTGCCTGCAGCTACGGAAATCCCGATGTAGTAGCAAGAACCGGCAACGCAAATTACTGTATTTCTATTTCAACCGACGGCGGCAAGACCTGGAAACAGGTAAGAAAGCCCACTAAGGGCGGAGACAGCGGAAAGGTAGCCGTAAACGCTGACGGTACAGTTATTTACTGGACAAATAATACAGCTGCCGCTGTTTTCAAGAGCGAAGACAACGGTGAAAACTGGACACAGCTCGACAAGCCTTTTGCAAAAGCACAGATTGAATGTGACTGTATAAACCCTGATGTTTTATACGTATATACAAGCGGTTCCCTCTATATTTCAACAGATAAGGGCGTAACCTTTAAATCCAGCAGCTTATTTATTCCCGAGGGCGGAGTAATCGTTCCTAATCCCGAAAAGGAAGGCGAGCTCTGGCTTGCTTCTAACTTCGGCGGCGTATTCCTTATAACCGATTTCGGAAACGGCGAGCTTAAGAGAACAAATATCCAGAGTGCAGTACAGGTAGCTGTAGGTGCTCCCGAAGCAGAGGGCAAGCCCATGACCCTTTACGCAATCGGAACGAATAACGGAATTTACGGTATCTGGCGTTCAACAGACCAGGGTGAAAGCTGGCAGAGAATAAACGACAATATGCACCAGTTCGGTGCAATCGGTACAAGCCTTGCGGCCGACCGAAAGGTATTCGGACAGGTATATTTCGGCTCTAACGGCAGAGGTATCCTTATGGGAAGACTTAAGTAATAATCCGTACTTACAGGGAATGTTTTTATAGAAGCATTATATGTATTATCGGGAGAAACCTTTCTGAAGAAAGGCTTTCTCCCGAACCCTCTTCCAAAGACTTTTAATATAAAATTAAGCTCCATAGGGCATACCCTATGGAGCTTAATTTTTATACTGAAAGTTTTCGGAAGGGAGTTTGAGGGAAAGCCCTTTTTCAAAAGGGTTTCCCTCAATAATACTTATAAATATTTCTGTAAAAACACTTCTTGCAAGTGCAGCTTACTACTTAAGTTCTTCTCTCCAGTTTTCGGGGAAGCCTATGTGTTCGAGCTCTATAACATCGTTGTATTCGAGGAACAGCATTTCAAGACGCATTATAAACGTACTCTGCCAGATATCAGCACGGGGATAGAGCTCTTTAAGTATTATAATGTAGTCATAAAGGGTGTCGGAAAGAGGATGAGATATATCCGGAGGCTGTTTCGGTACGCTTTCCATTTTGTTGGCGTAAAGTCTGTTGTAATGGGCGCACATATTACGTAAATCCGATAAACAGTGAAGCCAGTCCTCAACACAGCGGTAGGGTACGCCGAAGGCTTTATCGGCGATAGCCTTCTTATCGTCTGTTTTAAGGTCGGAATAGAAGGTATTAAGCATACCGAAGCTGAAAAGCTCCATAATTACCCATAGCGGAAAGGCACCGCCGTAGTTTTTCATATGGTGTGTTACAAGCTCTTCGCCCGTGTTGCTTTCAACGAGGCGGTCGATTTTACCTGTAAAATACTTATGATTGTGGTGAACGTCGAAGGATGCGTCGTTAAGATACCCTAAAGCACCGTATTTTAAAGCGTGGTAGTTTGAAACGTGTGCCCTTAAGGAGATTTCGACTTCTTCGAGAGCCGTAAGGATAAGGGAGCGGAGCATACGGTCGAAGTCATATACTCTCATAACCTTTTCAAAGGTCGTTCCCTCACGGTATTTTCCTTTATTTTCAAGAAAAACCGAAAAATAATGAACAAGACGGTAGTAGTTTATATTTTCGAGCACGAATTTTGCACGTTCATCGTCTTCAACTATACAGCCTCTGCTTTTAAGTTTAGCGAGCTGGTCTTTTATAGTAGCCGGATTTTTTACGCTTTTATAGCCTTTGCCCATATCGGTTCTCCCTTTTGGTGATATTCTATTTAAAGTATATACTTTTTATGCTGTATTGTCAACAGCGACAATACAGTAAAGCTTTAAAAAGCTGATTTTATTTATTTTACTTAAAAAAGATTGCATAAAATACGTGACAAATTAAATTTTTTGTGATATAATATATGAGATATATACCGAAAAGGTAAGACTATTATTTGAAAGGGTGAGCTGATGAATTACGAAAAATCCTGTGGTGCAATTGTTTACAGGAAATTTCACGGCAATACTGAGATATTGCTCATCAGGCACATTAAATCGGGTTATTGGTCATTCCCGAAGGGTCACGTTGAAGCAGGCGAAACCGAAGCCGAAACTGCTATGCGTGAAATAAAGGAAGAAACCAATGTCGATGTGCTTATTGATACAGGTTTCAGAGAAACTGTATCTTTTTCTCCGAGAAGGGATACAAGCAAGACTGTCGTATATTTTGTAGCAAAGGCATTAAACAGCGACACAAAGCCCCAGGAGGAAGAAATTTCCGAAATACGCTGGGTAGAGATAGGACAGGCATTGTCTTATCTTACTTATGACAATGACAAGCTCGTTGTCACAAAGGCAAAGGCCTTTATCGCACTTATGAAATAGTATATGAAAACAGGCGGATTTTTAACCCGCCTGTTTTTTATTTCATTGCCTCAATATTCTTTCTCATAAGCGAAACATAGGTTTCGCCGTTCTTTAAATCCTCATCCGAAACGCTGTGGCAGGAATGGAAAAGAGCGGTTTTAGCTCCGACGGCTTCCGCAACAGTATTTGCTACCTTTTCTGTTGAAAATTCGATGTGGTAGATTTTGCTTACATTATATTTCTTTGCCGCTTCGATAAGCTCCGTCATTTTTGCCGCACTGGGTTCCGTTTCGGAGGAACAGCCCGAAAATGCCGCATAGTATTCTATTCCGTAATCCCTTGCCATATATAAAAAGGGAAAACGGTCTCCGAAAATAAGAGGAGAGGAAAGATTTTCTGCCGCTTCGGAAAGCTCCTTGTCGAGAGCAGAAAGCTCGCTGTAAAGAGTGCCGAAGCCGTTTTTATAGATAGTTATGTTATCTGGGTCCGCTTCATTCATAGCAACGCTTATTGCATTTGCTATTTCCATTGCGTTCTTCGGCGATGTCCATACGTGCTCGTCATATTCTTCGTGGCTATGTTCGTGATGTTGGCCCTCTTCGTGATGATGCTCCTCTTCGGTACAGAGAGGCTCAACATAGTCCATCATTCTTATAAAAACAACATCGCTTTCGATGCTGTCGAGAATATTTTCTACCCATGCGTCGCTTTCGCCGCCTGTGTAGATAAAAATATCCGCTTCGGAAATTTCGATTATCTGTGCGGCGGTAGGCTCAAAGGAGTGGCTGTCCTGACCTCCCGAAAGAAGCATTTTCGGAGTTATCGTTCCCTCGGATATCTGTCTGACAAAATCGTAGGGGGGGAAATTCGTGGTTATTATTTTAAGATCGTCCGAAGAAGGAGAAGAGTTACAGGCTGAAACAGAAGTCATAACTGTTACGGCGAGAAACAGGGCGGTTAATTTTTTTATTAATTTCATATCATACCTCAATTCAATTATGATAAGAATAAATATATCACAAATAAAGAAATTTTGCAACCCTCGGATAATTTTGGTTGCATAACGAAGAAAAACGTGTTATACTTTAAAACGGCGAAAAAAACAAAATGAAAAGGAATTTCATCAATGAGAAAACTGCTTAAACACCTTACTGATAATTATATGAAGGAGACGATACTCGCTCCTTTATTTAAAATGCTTGAAGCGATACTGGAATTGCTCGTGCCGATAGTTGTAGCGGCAATTATCGATACGGGTATCGGAAACGGAGATAAGGGCTATGTTGTAAAAATGTGCCTTATCTTAGCCGCTTTCGGTATTGTCGGCCTTATTTTTGCCGTAACGGCACAGTTTTTTGCCGCAAAGGCAGCTGCAGGCTTTGCGAAAAGCGTAAACGGTGCATTATTCCGCCGTATCCAGAAATTCTCCTACGCACAGCTTGACGAAACAGGTATTTCTACGCTTATCACCCGTATGACAGGAGACCTTAACCAGGTTCAGTCCGGCGTAAATCTTACTCTTCGTCTTCTTCTCCGCTCCCCTTTCGTTGTATTCGGTGCAATGATAATGGCGTTTACCATAGATTTCGATATGGCACTTATTTTTGCGGGAGCAATACCTGTGCTTGCTATAGTGGTTTTCGGGGTTATGTTCGTTACTATCCCTTTATATAATAAGGTAAGAGGAAAGCTCGATAAGGTTTTGGGAAAAACACGAGAAAACCTTACAGGCGTACGTGTTATACGTGCATTCTGTAAGGAAGAGGATGAAATAAAGGCGTTCGAGGGCGAAAACTCTGCTCTTACCGTTGAACAGAAGCGGGTAGGAAAAATTGCCGCACTTATGAATCCCCTTACCTTCGTTATCATAAACCTCGCAATAATCCTTCTTATATGGTTCGGTGCAATACGTGTTGATACAGGTATTCTTACACAGGGTGCTATAGTAGCTCTCTATAACTATATGTCACAGATACTCGTAGAGCTTATAAAGCTCGCAAACCTTATCATTAACATAACAAAATCAATAGCCTGCGGAAGAAGAATAGAGAAGGTTCTTGAAATGCCCGACGGAGAAAAGGACGGCGTAGAAAAGAACGGCTTTGACGGATACAAATATGCCGTAGAGTTCAGAAAAGCGGCTCTTATTTATCCCAATGCGGCAGAAAAATCTCTCACAGATATTGATTTTGCGGCAGAGAGAGGCTCTACTGTCGGAATAATCGGCGGTACGGGTTCGGGTAAGACCTCTGTTGTAAATATGATTCCCCGTTTTTACGAGGCAAGCGAAGGCGGAGTTTTTGTTGACGGGCTTAATGTAAAGGACTATGAGGTTGAAAAGCTTCGTGAAAAAATAGGTATCGTCCCCCAGAAAGCAGTGCTTTTTAAAGGTACGATACGTGAAAATATGAAATGGGGCAAGGAAAGTGCTACGGATGAAGAAATCTATGAAGCCCTTGAGCTTGCACAGGCTAAGGAAATTGTAGATAAAAAGGAAGGCGGACTCGACCATATAATTGAACAGGGCGGTAAAAATCTTTCGGGCGGCCAGAGACAGCGTTTCACTATTGCCCGTGCCCTCGTAAAGAAGCCCGAGATACTTATTCTCGATGACAGTGCGTCAGCTCTTGACTTTGCAACAGACGCAAAGCTAAGAAAGGCACTTAAAACTCTCACAAATACAACGGTCTTCATAGTTTCCCAGCGTACCTCTTCTATCCGTCACGCTGATATTATAATAGTACTCGATGACGGCGAGATTGTCGGAAAAGGAACCCACGAGGAGCTTCTTAAGACCTGTGATATTTACAGGGAAATTCACAATTCCCAGTTTAAAAAGGAGGGTGAACAGAATGTCTGAAAACAAAAAAACAAGCCTTAAAACCCTTAAAAAGGTAATGAAATATATTAAGCGGTATATATTCTTCCTTATTCTCTCTGTTATTATTGCCGCCGCTTCCGTTGCGGGAACATTATATATTCCTATTATAATAGGCGAGGCAATAGACTTTATCATTGAGGCAGGAAAGGTCGATTTTGACGCAATACTTCCGCTTCTTATCCGTGCAGGCGTAGTTGCTGCCGCTACCGCTCTCTGCCAGTGGCTTATGAGCGTTATAAACAATAAGGTAACCTTCCAGGTAGTACGTGATATAAGAAACACAGCCTTCAGAAAAATCGAAGAGCTTCCCCTTAAATATATCGACGGTCACCCTACAGGAGATATAGTAAGCCGTGTAATTGCGGATGCGGATACCTTTGCGGACGGTCTTTTAATGGGCTTTACACAGCTTTTTACAGGTATTATGACTATCGGCGGAACGCTTGTGTTTATGCTTACAATAAACCCTTGGATAACTCTTGTTGTAGTACTTCTTACCCCTGTTTCTCTTTTCGTTGCAAAATTTATAGCTAAAAGAACATACAATATGTTTAAGCTTCAGAGCGAAACAAGAGGCGAACAGACAGCCTTTATCGATGAGATGATAGGCAACCAGAAGGTTTTAAAGGCTTTCAGCCGTGAGGATGAGGCAATAGAAAGGTTTGATGAAATCAACAACCGTCTCGAAAAGGCATATCTTAACGCAACCTTTTTCTCTTCCCTCGTAAATCCCTCTACCCGTTTCGTAAACAGTCTCGTTTATGCAGGGGTAGGGCTTACGGGTGCTGTAGCGGCAATTTCAAGCGGCGGAGCTTTCTCTGTAGGTTCGTTATCCTGCTTTTTAAGCTACGCTAACCAATATACAAAGCCCTTTAACGAGATTTCGGGAGTTATTACCGAGTTACAGAACGCCTTAGCCTGTGCGGCGAGAGTATTTGAGCTTGTCGAGGAGCCTTCACAGGTATCTGATGAAAACAACAAGATACTCGAGGGCACAGACGGAGATGTAAGTCTCGAAAACGTAAGCTTTTCCTATGTTCCCGAAAAGAAGCTTATCGAAAACTTCAATCTTACTGTTACCCCCGGACAGCGTATTGCTATCGTAGGGCCTACAGGATGCGGTAAAACCACAGTTATAAATCTCCTTATGAGATTTTACGATGTAAATTCGGGAAAAATATGTGTTGAAGGCAATGATATAAAGGAGCTTACAAGAAAAAGTCTCCGCTCGTCCTATGGTATGGTGTTACAGGAAACCTGGCTTAAATCGGGGACTATAAGAGATAATATAACTATGGGAAAGCCCGACGCAACAGATGAAGAGGTTATTGCGGCGGCAAAGGCGGCTCACGCTCATAGCTTTATAAAAAGACTTCCCGACGGCTACAATACTGTTATAGGCGAGGACGGCGGAAGCCTTTCACAAGGTCAGAAGCAGCTTCTCTGTATCACGAGAATAATGCTCTGCATACCGCCTATGCTTATTCTTGACGAAGCGACCTCGAGCATAGACACAAGAACAGAAATAAGGATACAGGACGCTTTCGCAAGACTTATGAAAGGAAGAACGAGCTTTATCGTTGCTCATAGATTATCGACTATCCGTGATGCCGACATAATTCTTGTTATGAAGGACGGAAATATCATAGAACAGGGCAGCCACGATGAGCTGCTTAAAAAAGGCGGCTTCTATTCCGAGCTCTATAACAGCCAGTTTGACCTTGAAACAGCATAAGACAGCTTGTCATAAAATAATAAATCACCTCATACATTTTGATGAGGTGATTTTTTTGTCCGAGAAAAGAATAACACGGGATTTTTTACAAAGAGCAGGCACTTATGTTTTTTCAACGGCTGTGGGTGCAGCCGTTTCAATAGCACTGGTTTTCCTTACCGCACTTTTAATGTACGTCCTTCAGACCCCTTTACAGCTTGCAGGTTATTTTTCGCTTTTTTCCATAGGTACAGGGTGTATGGTGTCGGGTTTTATCTGTGGCAGCATAAAAAAGAGAAAGGGCTTACTGGTAGGACTTGAGTGTGCGGTGATACTTATGTTCCTTTGCGTTATCGGGACGGTAATCGGCGGAACGCTTAACGGTACAGAGCTGCTGCCGAAGCTTATAACCTGTGTCCTTACAGGCTGTACAGGGGGAGTTTTGGGGGTCAACAGAGAGCATCCCTAATCTCCTATGCCGAAAAATTCCCTTAACCATTCATATATCATAAAACGGTATTCAACATCGTAACCAAGTTCATAGGCGAGACTGTCTTTTGTAAGGGCAGCCTTAGCTTTTTCTTCCTCATAAAAGGCTCGTTCTGGAAATACCGACGGCGGTTCGGATACTGCTCCTATACAGATTGTCGGGTAAAGAACACACCACCAGTTATGTCCTTCCCCTTTTCCAAGAGTAATCTTAAGAGCGTCATATTCTCCTGCCGCTAAGGTATAATCGCCGTACTTACGAGTGCCGAAGGAGCATTTTCCTATACTGCATTTTGCTTTATAGCCACAGTTTTTATCTTTGAGATACTCGTTGACACGTTCGGTTATAAGGGGCAGGCTTTTTTCAGCGGCAATAATGCTTTCTTCCTTCGTTTTACAGCCTTTAAAGATAAAGCCAAGGTCGCTCAGTATGTAGTCTCTTACATCAGCCTTAAGCTCCTGGTCAGCTACAGTGTCGGAATTTGCAAGAATATGGAGGCGGAATGCCTTATCCTGCATTTCTTCACAGTCCTTTGTAAACCCGGCGGCAATAGCGAGGAGAATTGAAACGAGGGCCCCTATAAGGAGGGAGAGGTCAAGATTTTTTTCCTTTGTACTCATATTTTTCCTTTCATTAACAGTAAAATTTACAGCTTTTACTTACTTTCTGTGCTTATTATAGGAAAAATAATACAACTTAATCAAAATTTTAAAAAAGTATTTGCAAAAGTATTTTTTTATGATATAATGTATCTTGAATTTTTATTGTATTAAAAGAAAGGACATTATAACTATGGCAAAAATGAACCCGAGCTTTCTTGATTTAAAGAAAAGCTACCTTTTTATTGAAATCGGAAAGAGAATAAGAGAATATATTGCGGCTCATCCCGATAATAAGATTATCCGTATGGGTATCGGCGACGTAACACAGCCTCTTGCTCCTGCAGTAGTAGAAGCTATGAAGAAGGCAGCAGACGAAATGGGTAAGAAGGAAACCTTCAGAGGCTATGAAGACAGCGGTCTTGGTTACGATTTCCTCCGTGATGCGGTAAGAGATTATTATAAGGCTTTCGGCGTAGAAGTAAAGAGCTCCGAGGTTCTTATAAGCGACGGTGCAAAGTCCGATTGCGGCAATATCGGCGATATTTTCAGCGCTGATAACACTGTTCTTATTACAGACCCCGCTTACCCCGTATATGTTGACTCCAACGTTATGGGCGGAAGAAAGGTAATTTATGCTGATTCAACTCCCGAAAACGGTTTTGCGGCTATGCCCGACAAGAACGTTCACGCTGATATCATTTATCTTTGCTCCCCCAATAACCCCACAGGCTCTGTTTATACAAAGGCTCAGCTTAAGGAATGGGTAGATTACGCTATCGCTAACGATGCAGTTATTATTTTCGACGCTGCTTATGAAGCATTCATAAGCGACCCCGAGCTTCCCCGTTCTATTTTCTGCATCGAGGGTGCAAGAAAGTGTGCAATCGAAATCTGCTCTCTTTCTAAGACTGCAGGCTTTACAGGTACACGTTGCGGTTACACAATCGTACCCGAAGAGCTTATGTTAAAAACTCCCACAGGCGAAGACATCAGCTTCTACCAGCTCTGGACAAGACGCCAGGGTAGCAAGTTCAACGGCGTTTCCTACCCTGTTCAGAGAGCTGCTGAAGCAGTATTCTCTCCCGAAGGACAGGCACAGTGCAAGGCTATTGTTGCTTCCTATATGGCTAATGCAAAGGTAATGGCTGAAACCTTCGACAGCCTTGGTATCCAGTACACAGGCGGCAAGAACTCTCCTTATATCTGGTTCAGATGCCCCTTCGGTATGGACAGCTGGACATTCTTCGATAAGCTTCTTAATGAAGCAGAAGTTGTCGGCACACCCGGCGAAGGCTTCGGAAAGAACGGCGACGGCTGGTTCAGACTTACAGCCTTCAACACTCTCGAAAACACTGTTGAAGCTATGGCTCGTTTCAAGAAGCTCGTAGAAGATAATAAGTAAATTAAAGCGGCGGAGTAATGTATTTTTACTCCGCCCTCTGTATTAATATGAAAAAATTACAAATTGTAATAAAAATTATAATTATAACGATTTGTGTATTACTATCCTGCTCTTTTCTGATAACTATGTCACGAAATATCGTGAACGTTGGTAATGTTATCGGGCTAATCGGTTGTCTTACAGTAATATCATGCTTGTTATTATACAATAAGTATAATAAAAGTGAGCCGATACGTAAGGTAATAAGGATTATTTTAAGCCTTGCCGGAGTATTCGCCTTATACTGTACAATTATATCATCATTCATAATATCCGGTTTTATGAACACTCCTCAAAAAGCTTTCCAATCAGCAACAAGCGGGTCTGTTCAACAGGAAACGGTGATTGTTCTCGGCTGTAAGACCATAAACGGAGCACCGTCTATGATGCTTGCGACACGACTTGAAGAAGCGTATAAATATCTTTCCGAAAACCCACAGGCTGTATGCATTGTTACAGGCGGACAGGGCGCTGATGAGATTGAGCCGGAAGCGGAAACTATGGAACGATTTCTGATTACAAAAGGTATAGATAAAGATAGAATATACAAAGAGTCTAAATCTAAAAACACAGAAGAGAACCTTCTGTTTTCGAAAGAAATAATAGAAAAGAACAATCTTTCTGAAAATGTAATAATCGTGAGCGAGCTGTACCACGTTTACCGAGGTACAAGAAATGCGGAAAAGCTTGGACTTGATGCGGCAGCACTTCCCGCTCCCGTAACGAGGACGATATGGGCGTTACCGAGCTACTGGCTAAGAGAAATTTTTGCAATTTCAAGAGATTTTGCTTTTGACTTATTAAAGATATAAATATTACTTAAAGTATAGAACAAAGGAACAAAAAATGAAAGATTTAACTATCGGTAATCCTGTAAAGGCGATGTGCAGCTTTGCACTTCCTCTTTTTATAGGTCACCTTTTCCAGCTTTTCTATGGACTTGCTGATATAAGAATAGTAGGAAGCTGTCTCGGCGACGATGCACTTGTAGCCGTAAGTGCAACCACAACGCTGAACGATTTGATTGTAGGCTTTCTTGTAGGTCTTACGAACGGTTTTGCTGTTATAACCGCACGAAGCTTCGGCGAGGGAAATTTCGAAAAGGTACGAAAGACTTTTGCTTCGGGTATAAAGCTCGGCCTTATCGTTTCGGCAATCCTCACAGCATTCAGTCTTATATTTTTAGAAGAAATACTGCTTCTTTTAAGTATGCCCGAGCAGCATCTTACAGAAGGTATCGCATATATCGGGGTAATTCTCGGCGGTATGACATTCTCGATGCTCTATAATTCTCTTGCGGCGACCTTAAGAGCGGTGGGCGATACGGTTGCTCCCCTTATATTTCTTATTGTATCGGCATTTATGAACATAGGGCTTGACCTTTTATTTATCGAAGTATTCGATATGGGTGTAGCGGGAGCTTCAACAGCAACCGTACTTTCACAGGCTTTATGCTTTATAGCCTCCCTCATCTACATAACCGTAAGATATCCGGAGCTTCATTTAAAGGCGTCCGATTTCAAAACTGACCTTAATCTCGACAAGACCCTTCTTGTAACAGGCGTATCTATGGGGCTTATGAGCAGTCTTGTATGTCTCGGAACAGTAGTTTTACAGGGTGCTATAAACAAGCTCGGAGATACAATCATTATTGCTCACGGTGCCGCAAGAAAGGTAACGAATATCTTTATGCTTCCTTTCGGTATTTTCGGAATGACAATGGCTACTTATTGCGGTCAGTGTTACGGTGCGGGAAAATACAGCCGTATAAAGAAAGGCGTTTTTGCCGCAACAGGTATCTGCTGGGCGTGGTGTGTACTTGTGATAATTGTAAGCTGGACCTTTGTGCCTGTTATAATCCGCCTTATTACCGATACACAGAACGAAGAAGCGGTAAAATGGGCAACAACTTACTTAAGATTTGATACCCTTCTCTATTTCCTTACAGCAATAATCTCTCCCTTCAGAAACGCTCTCCAGGGTATCGGCGACCATACAACTCCTCTTGTTTCAAGCGGTGTTGAGCTTGTGGGAAAGGTTCTTGCGGCATATATTCTTGCTCCTCTTCTCGGCTACTGGGGAATAATCCTTACGGAACCTATCGTATGGGCATTTATGGTTATACCGCTTATTGTAAAGATGTTCGGATTCTTTAAAAAAGCTGAAAAAATGACAGCGGAGATATAAAATGAAAAGAAATACAAAGATAATACTTATTCTTAATATAGCAATAATTATATTAATGCTCGGAATACTTATTTACCAGCTTTTCTTTGCGGAAGCAAGGAATGTAAAACTTATCACAAGAGCAGGTACTTTATTTCTTGTATATTTTCTTGCTATGACGGGCATAAAGAAGAAGCAGTCGCCTTTGGACTACATCATTTATGCCGACGAATACAGCGAAGTTATAGGCGAAGCCTTTAAAAACGATAAGCCTGCCTATAAAAAACTTATGAAGGGACTTACCCTTTATAAAAGAAAAAAATACGACAAGGCGTTGAAGGTTCTTGACGAAGTAAAACGGGATTGTCTTTACAGCGATGATTTTACGTCGGTGCTATATTTCAAGGCTTGCTGTCACAAGGAGAAAAAAGAGCTTTCTAAAGCAGAGGAATGCCTTAAGGAGATTTTGGAGCATAACAGCGAAAATTCTCTTGTCTGGGAAATGTACGGCGAAGTTCTTTTAGATAATGAGAAATGGCTTGCTTCTGTAGAGGCTTATGAAAAGGCGGTTGAGCTTAATCCCGAAAGCTCTTCGGCAAATTGTAAGCTCGGAGGAGCATATATAAAAATATCCGAACCTGAAAAGGCACTTGGATATATTCTTAAGGCTCTTGAAATCGAGCCTTCCAACGTTCTCGCAATAAGCTTTGCGGCGGTTGCCTATAAATTCCTGGGTGACAGCGAAAATACGGAAAAATATTGTGAAATGTTCGGTAAATACGGCGGAGATGTATCAACATTAAGAATTATAATAAATGCAATAAAGGCAGTCTGAAAAGGCTGCCTTTTAGCTTATCGTAAAGCCGAGCGAAGCGAGAATAAAAAAGTTTTCGCTCAAGCCTTTTACAAAAGGCTTGGCGGGGGCAAGGGGCGGCAGCCCCAAAGCCTGTGAATGATTCGCACATCATAAAAGCAGAGTTCAGCAATAGTCTGAGGCAATATGAAAAGGCTGCCTTTTTCTGATGAAAAATTAATGATGAAGAATGAAAGATTGTGGTGTCTGCCTGCAGGCAGACGGATTTAAATAAGACTTTAAAGTGACCCTTTTTTCTGATTTTTAAATTAACGCCCAACGGGCGTACCTTCATCATTCATTATTCATCTTTCATTTTTATTATCCTATCTCTATATCCCCACTGTAGTAATACCTCAATATCTCTGCGGCGGTTTTCCCTTCTTTCGCAAGCTCATTTGCTCCGTACTGACTTAGACCGGCACCGTGTCCGTACCCTTTTGTTACAAAGGTAAAGATACCGTTCTGGTAGCTTACGGTAAAGGCAGTAGAACGAAGCCCGAAGATTCTCCATATATCTCCCCCCGAAAAAACATTATCGCCTATTTTAACCGAAATAACGTATCCGTTTTCGTCAGCGTTAAGCTCCGAAAACCATTTTCCGTAATCGACAGGGGTTGAAATTCCTTCCATATATCGTACAAGAGATAGCCTTGCCTGTTCTGTTGTCATTTCGTTTCTGCATTCAAAGTTTATGTAGCTTTCGTCCCACTTACTGTCAACGGGCTTTATATATCCGAAATCCCTGCCCCATATTCCCATAGCGGAGTTGGTTTTTCCTGCACTGACAGAGTGGTAAACCGAATAAATAGGCTCGTTGTTAAAGGTAATGATATGTCCGGCACCGTATGCGGCGGCTTTTTCGAGAGACGGGAGATAATCGTTATAGCTTTCGCCGTAAGCGGCAACAGCGTCTTCGTATGTGTAATAAGGCTGGCATATTTTCCCGTCGTCGCTTAAGTCTGCTCCTTCGGGAATATTGGGATTATTGTTTTCAAAATCAGTCATAAGCCTTACCGCATAGGTCATAGCTGCCGCCGCCTGGGCATTCAGTGCTTCCTGCTCGTAATCTATAGGAATCTGTGCGGCAAGGCAGCCGACAAGATATTCTTCGGGAGTAAGCTCGGCAATAATATCCTCGTCGGTAAGATAAAGATTTATTTTTTCGGGAATATTTCTTTCTTTTCCTTTCGACAAGAACGGCAGTCCTATTGATACGATAATAAGAATAATTACAATAAAAAGCTTGTCCTTCATTTTTTCTTTCCCTTTCGTTATGCGTTTTTTATTATATTTATATTGACTTAAGGGTTGAAATAGACTATAATAAAAATAGTATTTTTATGAAAAGGACTTGATTATTTATGAATATTAAAACAGGAAAACCGCTTCTTTTTTATAGTATAGCGGCAATAATAATTGCTTCTGTTATAAGATTTTTCCAGTATGTATCGATTATAGATTTCCGTACAGGATTTTTTACCTACGGAAGCGAAACTGCCGGAGCACTTATATATATTGTGCTTTTAGCGGCTGCAGCAGGCTTTGCCGGACTTACCGTATTCGGACTTAAGAAAAACTGGACAGCATTAACGGTATCATCCGATGGTATGGGAAGCAAGGCTACGATTATTCTCGGGGCTTCCTTCTTAGGCTCGGCAATCAGCAAGTTTATCTACTCCATAGGTCTTGATACGGATGCCGGCGACGGATTTTTTGAAATAGTAAGCAGCTATGCTTTTGCAATAGCACTTGCCGCTCTCGGACTTATGCTTTTAAAAAGCAGCGTACCGCCTTTTGTTACAGGTATAATAATGCTTATATCCGCATTATATTTCTTCGGTTCGGCGGTTTCTCTCTTTACCGAAGACCTCGTAATTAAAAACCATTCCGACAATCTTATCCTTCTCTTTATCTATATTCTCGGAACACTGTTCTTTGTTGCTTCCGCAAGATTCTATTCGCGAATCGAAACAAAGCTTTCCCGTACCCGTGAAGTTATAACAGGCGGTTTTGCTTTTGTCGTTTCGGGTATGTATGTTGTTTCAAAGCTTATTGCCCTTGCTTTCGGCGGGGATGCCGTTAAGGGAATGAGCGGTATAAACGCTGATGCGGTTATTGTGCTTCTTATTTCGGGTGCGTTCATTATAACGCTCTGTACAACAGAACAGAAATCAGAAATCAATTATCTTTTACCCGAAAAAGATGACGAAGAGGCTGAAAAGGAAGAAAAAGAGGAATAAATCAATAAAAGGAGGGTTTCGGATGAAAAGGCTGCTGTCTGCCGTGCTTGCGGCGTCTGCATTGTTTTTAGGCGGTTGTTCTGTTTCAATCGAGACCCTTTTAAGTCCGCCGAAGCTTGACGAAGAGCAGTCGGCGATTTATAATGCCCTTACATTAAGCAAGGGCAGCGATGTTGACCTTAAGTATCCTGTAAGCGGTCAGTATCGAAGTGCTTTCGTTGTAAGGAATATCGACGACGAGGAAACAGACGAGGCTATTGTTTTCTACGAGGTCTCGAACGTAACCGACGGCGGTTCTTCCCTTCGTCTTAACTTCCTTGATAAACAGAACGATGAATGGGTTTCGGTATATGACTTTGCCGCTCTCGGAAGCGAAATAGAAAGGGTTCAGTTTGCTGACCTGGGTGACAGCGAGGTAAGCGTAATAGTAACATATTCCATCCAGAACTCTTCCGATTCCGCAACCAGTATTTTTAAGTACAAGGATAATGTGCCTACAGAGGTTTATAAGAGCCGACATACTTATATGAGCCTTGTTGATATAAACGAGGACGGTGCGGATGAGGTTTTCCTTATAAACCACGACCGTTCCATAGGTGCGGCTTCGGTATATCTTCTGGGCTGGACAGAGAGTAACGCTTTTTCGATTCTTTCTGCTTCGCCGCTGAATGAAAATTATGCCGAATGTAAGAATATCGTAAACGGAGTTTGCGACGAAGACGGAAATAAAGCCATATATGTAGATTACCTTACATCAGAAGGTGCGTTGTCCACAGATATATTTATGTGTCGGGGACGAAGCTTTATTCAATCCCAGATACGTCCCGAACAGCTTGTCCGACGCATAAACACCTATACGCCGTCGATTTTCTCACAGGATATTGACGATGACGGAATTATAGAGGTTCCCGGAACCTCGCCCTTCGGCGGATACGAAAACCTCACAAAGCCCGAACAGATAAATATGACCTATTGGTACCAGCTCAGAGAGGGCGGTAATTTTGTAAAGTGCGAATATTTTTCATATATGAGTATAAGAAGCGACTATGTCTTCTTTATTCCTTCACGCTGGACAGGGCTTATAACTGTTAATGTTTCTATAGCTGACGGAACAGCAACCTTCAGCCAGTATGACAGCAGGAATAAGGAGGTTGGCGAGGAGCTTATGGTAATAAGAGCGTTGCCGGAGGCTTCTGTTGAAAAAGCTGACCTTTCGGGCTTCGTTTCTTACGGAAAGAGCGAAAAAACGGGATATTGCTTCTATATAAGAAACAATACAGAAAACACATTTGCTCTTACGGAAGCAGAGCTTTCGGACTGTTTCAAGATATTAAATTAAAAGGGGAGAAAAAGATGAAAACAAAGAGAATACTTGTATGTGAGGATGAAGAAGCGATTCGTGACTTCGTTGTTATCCACCTTAAGCGTTCGGGATATGACGTTTTCGACGTAAGCAACGGCGAACAGGCAATAAAGGTATGGGAACAGGGTGCAAGATTCGATATTGCAATTCTTGATATAATGATGCCGGGAATAGACGGAACACAGGTCTGTAAATTTCTCCGTGAAAGAAGTAAGACTATTGGTATAATTATGCTCTCCGCAAAAAGCCAGGAAATGGACAAGGTAAACTGTCTTATGATGGGTGCGGACGACTATGTAACGAAGCCTTTTTCTCCGTCAGAGCTTGTTGCCCGTGTTGATGCGGTTTACAGAAGAGTAAGCATTTCACAGCCCGACGTTGACCTTTACGGCGACATAGTAACAGGTCCCTTCTTTGTTGACTCGAAGAGCAGGAGCATTTATAAGGACGGAAAGCTTTTAGATCTTACACAGGTTGAATACCATATCCTCGAATATTTTATCCGCCACAGAGGAAGTGCTATAGACCGCCAGACCCTTATAAGCAAGATCTGGGGAGACGGCTACTACGGCGACGATAAGATAATCGACGTTAATATAAGACGTTTAAGAATGAAGATAGAGGACGACCCCTCTAAGCCTTTTTATATCCAGACCGTATGGGGTTACGGATATATCTGGGGCGAAGAAGAAAAAAAGAGCGATTAAAAATAAGGGCAGACAAAAAGTCTGCCCTTTATTCGTTGTTTTTAATAATTCGTTATGTATTATTTTGTACAAAACAGAGAACGTCGTGCGATTTTTAAAAAATATGATAAAACGGTCAAATTTCTAAACCTTAAATAGTTATTATAGTAGGAGGTTTCCATTAAAGCGTAGCTTTATATCGCCAAATCGGCAAAAAGGTCAAAAGATATAAAATAATTTGCAGCTTGGTATTCAAGCAGAAAGGATTTTAAAATGATCAAAAAAATAATTACTACTCTTGTTTTGATTCCTATAATGCTTATATCCTTTTCGGTTCAATCGCAGGCGTATGTACAGATGGATTACTATAACAAAGAGGCGCAAAACAACAGAGATGAGTACGAGAAGGTATATAACGAAACATATAAAAAATTTACTAAAAAGGTTACCGCTACCGAATGGGGCGATGAATATGTACTTTCTAAAAAGCTTACGGTTCGCGAGGACGTAGTTATCGGGCGTAATGCTAAGTTATATTTAAAAAGTGACGCTATCCTTATAATAAAAGGCGGAGCGGATTTTACGGTGTATGGGGAGCTTATTATGGAAAGAGGTTCTAAGCTTTACGTAACCGACGGAAGTCTTACGACAATCGGACATTACGAAAACCACGGTAAAATTATTGTAAGAGAAACAGGAACGTTAAGCATAATAGGAATGTATCTTTCGGGACCGTCATCAAGTATAAAGCTTCAGGGAGAAGCAACGGTCGGTAAAAAATCTCTTAACGAGCTTACCGAAGAAATAAAAAAATATGACGGCGGATTTGCATTAAATTGGTATTCTATGCAATACACAGGCGTTGGCGGTAAGATTACCTTCTATTATCATACAGAAGACATAACCACTGACTATTATTATAGTTATTCTAAAGGAAAATTAAAACGAAAAGGTTATTCTCTTGATACGGTTTATAATGTTCAAAATGAAAAAAAGATACTCCACGCGGCTAATGTATATATGGAGAAAAATAAAATAATGGAGAGGTTTTCTGATGATAAGTATCTGTTTTGCCTCGAGTACGGCTTTAAGTACAATTACAGCACAGGTAAGCTGAAGTATGAAGATCAATATTTTATATTTACCGTTGATGACGGAAATGCTTTTATTATGGATAATCTTTACGAGGAAGAAATAGAGCTTTAACGAGGTAATAATAAAATGATTAAAAAAATAATTACTATACTTATTTTAATTCCTTTATCTTTCCTTTTCTTCTCGTTTCCGTCAAGTGCTTATGTATGTCTCTACGAAGACTATTTTGGAGATTTCGAGGTTATCGAAAAGGAGTATAATGAACGATATAAAACATTTACAAAGGACGTAACCTCTACCGAATGGTATGATAATTATGTACTCTCAAAAAAGCTTACGATTCGTGAGGACGTAGTTATCGGACGTAATGCTGAACTGCACTTAAAAAGAGGTGCTATACTTATAATAAAAGGCGGAGCAAGCCTTACTGTTTACGGAGAGCTTATTATGGAAAGAGGTTCTAAGCTTTACGTAACCGACGGTAGCTTTACGACAATCGGACGATACGAAAATCACGGAAGGATTATCGTAAGAGAAACGGGAGAACTTAACATAATAGGCATGTACAAGTCGGGAGTTGCTTCGAGCATAAGGCTGGACGGAAAGGGTAGCGTTGGAAAAAAATCTCTTAATGAGCTTATCGCCGAAATAAACGAATATGACGAAAACTTTAATTTAAATTCATATTTTATGAACTATACGGGTGTAGGCGGAAAAATTACCTTTAAGTACCATATAGGCGATGTTGCTACGAATTATTATTACAGCTATCTTAAGGGTGAGCATAAACGAAAATGGTATCCCCTTGAAAAGGTTTATGATAAAGAACTCGAGGAAAAGCTTTTACTCGCTTCGGAGGAATATTACGAAAAGAATAAGGTAAAAGAAAAATTCAATAACGAGAAGTATTCAAAATATCTTAGATGCGTTAATTACGGCTTTGAATACAATTACAGCACGAAAAGGTTCAGATATGGAGATATGTATTTTATGACAACAGACGATGTGGTTATGGATAAATTATACGAGGATACAATAAAGCTTTAAAAAGTATAAGGGCGGACATATTGTCCGCCCTTTAATAATTACTTTTTATTTCCCGTACAGCTCATCAAGGAGCAGATAATACCATCCTGCTGAGCCGGTATAAATAGACCAACCGCCACGCCCGTAGGCTTCGGGATTTGTATAGATATCTGCCGTCATATAATAAGGCTCGTTTTTAAATTCTTCTCCCCGCCTGTTCGGGTTAAGAAATTCCGCAAGTCTTTTTGCGGTTTCGGTATCGCCGTTTCTTAAAAATGCAAGTGCCAGCCAGATTGCTCCGTGAGTGTATTGACCGCCGTTTTCTCTGACTCCGACAGGATAGCTTTTTACGTATCCCGGGTCATCGTCTGTGGCTTCAGCGGAAAAGGCGGGCGTAAAAAGCTTTATTATGCGTTTTTCTTCGTCAACGAGCATCTTATACGCTTCGTCAAGTGCGGAATTACGCTTGTCCTTGTCGGGAATATCGGAGAGGACGGAAAAAGCCTGAGGTAAAAGGTCTATCTTACAGCATTCGCTCTCGGCACTGCCCATTTTCCGTCCGTCATCATACAACGCACGGATAAAATAGCCGTTTTCGAAACAGATTTCGGTTATAGTTGCCGTAAGCTCGGCAGCTCTTTTTTCAAGCTCTGTTGCATACTCGGCGTCCTGCATCTCTCTTGCAATAGGAGCAAATTCCTTTACGACGAGGACGTAGAACATTGACAGCCAGACGCTTTCTCCTCTTCCATCAGCACCAATGCGGTTATAGCCATCATTCCAATCGCCCCCGCCAATCTGAAGAAGTTCCGAACTGCCCTTTTTGAAGCCTTTTTCAAGTGCCTTTTTGCAATGCGTATATACATTTTCTCTAACATCGGTATTAGCAACCTCCATATATTTTTCCTGCTCTGAGCCAAGGCTCTCGCCCTTTATATAATGCACCTTAAGCTTTAAAATATTACTGTCCTTTGTTTTTCTGACATAATATGCCGTAACATAGGGAAGCCAGAGAAGGTCATCTGAACAGGTAGTTCTTATTCCCATTCGCCCGTGGTTTGTTTTATGCCACCAGTGGAGAACGTCACCCTCAGCGAACTGACTTGCACAGCAGTTTAAAATCTGCCTTTTAGCCTCCGAGGGCATAAAATGAGTAACAGCAAGACTATCCTGGAGCTGGTCACGGAACCCGAAAGCACCTCCGTTCTGGTAAAAACCGCTTCTCGCCCATATTCTACAGCCCAGAGCCTGCCAGGGAAGCCAGTAGTTATAAAGCTTGTTAAGGTCGGGGAAATTGCTGTTAAGGAGAGGCGAGTATTCTTTTTTCCATTCTGTACTGATATTTTCGAATGCATTAAGCTGTTTTCTGCTGACTCCTCTCGAAAAGGACATTCTGAAGCGTAACGTTTCGGTTCCGTTGGCTTTTATTCGTAGCTTTGCGGTAAGAACAGCACAGCCGTTGCCTCTTGGGCAGACCTCTCCTTGTGTTTCGCCCGAAAAGAACCGTTCTCTGTCTGTGGTTTTTTCCGCTTTCCTGTCGCACCATATACTCATTTCGCCTTTATAATTGTCATTTCCGAGGCTTTTTATGAAAATTGCGTTTTCGTCCTCGCTAAAGTCTAATGAAGCACCGTAATCGTTGGTGCTTTTATCCGAACCGAGTACAGGCTCGGTGTAATATGAAAGGGATACCTGCTTTTCGTGGAAAGCGGTATTTTTTATTTTAACGGTTATTTCCTTTCCCATTCCCTTGCTAAATACTCTTACAGAGGTGCTGAATTCGAGATTGCCTGTTTTTCCGTAATAGTCTGCCTTATTGGGAGCAAAGACCGCTCTTGCTCCCGAAATAATGTCGTAGTACTTCCCTGCCCCTTTAAGAAGAAGCATTTCCCCTTTGTTGTCGTTGAGAATATCATTGTACCAGGGTGTAAGCTTATTTTCACGGCTGTTCAGAGCGTAGGAAAAACCAAGGGAGTTCTGGGAAACTACACAGCCGAATTGTCTCGAGGCAAGAACATTACAGAGAGGGTGCCCCTTTTTGTCTATGATATAGGAATTTTCGTTGAAGCCTGCCGAACGTCCGTCACCGAGAAGCTCACAGGGAATTATCTCCATAAGCTTTTCGGGCGGTTTCCTTATTTCCGATTTTCCGAAAATGAACACGGAAGAACGGGTAAGAAGCCTTCTTTCGTCCTTCGTAATAGTGCTTTCAATAATCACAGTGCCGTTTCCGCCGTTATCAGAAAGTATCTCCGAGATTTTTTCCTGTTCGGTTTTATTTCGGCAGAGTATAACGAGCTGTGCGTTTATCTGACATTCGGAAAGCCCTGTTATGGTTAAAAGCGTTCCCTCGAGGTTAAGACTGTCTCCGTCATAGCTGTAAAGGAAAAGAGGAATATGCTCGTTAATTCCGAAGCGTTTAAGGGAGCTTTTCGGAAGAGCCGTATCGGCATTTAAAATCTCCTCGCTTAAAACATTCCGATAGATAAGAGAGGTAAGGATTTTTCGGGCAATCTGACCGTGAAGGGTTGCCTTCGGGAGAGGGGATAAAGCTTTCTTTTCCTCCTTTTCGGAACGAATATCACGGCATATCCCGAGAACCTCGTTTCTCGTTTCCCCGTAGCATATAAACATTTCAGCACTGAATTTACCGCCTCGCTCAAGGGTTACGGGAAGGTCTATGAATACAGCGGGAGAGGGAACGGAGTTTTCATTGTTTATTCCCCTGCCCGCCTTTTCCATAAAGCGAAGAGGCTCGTTATAATCGTTTATATCCTCACGGCTGAAGCTGTAATTGAAGCTTTTCGGCTCTTTAAAGCCAACGCACATAAACACCTGTTCATCGCTGTCACGGTTTTTACGGCTTATAATTATTACGTTTTCTTCGGGAAGATATTCGGTCTTTAGGAATAAGTCGCCAAAGGCAGGGTGAGCCGAATAGGCGTTATCGTCCATAAGACAGGGCTCTATATAGGCGGTAAGGTTAATACTTTTCTGTATTCCCGATACATTTTCCACTGCAAATTCTCTTATTTCCGCACTGTTTTCCCCGAACAGCCCCAGCTTCATTCCGCATCTTAAATCTGTGGAATTGATATAGTATTCGGAAGCGTTGTCCATAAATGTTACGGAGCGGTTAAGAGGCTCGCCCTTATCATACATCGAAAGGAAAAAAGGTATTTCCCTTTCTCCGTCCTTTATCCCGAAGAACATTCCTTTTGGTCTTAAAAGGAAATCGGGAGATTTTACGGCGGTTGAACGGTTTTTGTAACGTCCGTAGTAAAGCCCTGTATCGGTCATAAAGACAGAAAGCTTATGATTGGCGATAATATTTATTTCGGGACGAAGAACCGAAAAAACTGTCCCCTCCTCTACTTGTTCGGTTGGCTGTTTTCGGTCACGCTGTTTTTCTATATCAATAATTCGTTCTCCGGACATTATCTTTTCCTCCAGTAATTCTTCCGCCCTCTGCATATCCCTGTCGGACATAAAAAGCTGTTTAAGCTTTCCGTCACAGAGCGCGTTTGTGATTCCGCCCATACTCATACCTATATGATGGGACATATGACTTTTTACAACAGCCTCCGTACCGCCTGTTCTTTTAAAGGTAAGGTCGATAGCCTCGTAACAGCCGTAGCTTTCGTGCATAAATTCGGGTTGCGATAATCTTGCGAGGTTATTCATACAGGCGTTGAAGCCGTGTGAAAGGGCGAGAAAGGTCGAATATGGACTTATGACATATTCTCTGTTCATTCCTCCGCAAAGAGCAAGAGCCTGTACCCCGTGAGCCTTATAGAGATAATTAAGCTCCTTATCGAAGGAAAAATAAGCACTTTCCGATACCCCGAAAGGAAAACGTGTCCTTTTTCCTCTCTCCTTCTGGCAATGCACAGCATATTTAAGAGCTTCGAAGGAAAGACTGCCTCTCTTTGAATCAAGAAGAAGTTCGGGCATAAAAAACTCGAACATAGTTCCTGTCCAGGCTACAGGCCCGGCATATTTTCCGCTCTTGCTCATAGTACGTGAAAGAGCGTTCCAGTGGTTTTTCGGTACCTGTTCCTTTGCGATAGCGAAATAGCTGAGCATTCTTGCTTCCGACATAAGCATATCGTAGCAGTTAGGCGTAAGCTTTCCCGAATCTGCATTTATGCCTGTTGAAAAAAGATTGCGTGCCTTGTTGTAAAAAACGGACAGGTCAGCTTCGCCGATTATACCCTCCATAAGATTTATAAGGGCAGAGTCCTTGTTCTTTTCTTTAAGCCACTCTTTTACCATAACCATACAGCAAAGGAAATTACCGCTGTCAACAGAGGAAACGAAATCCCCCGAAACGGATAAATCCTCTGTAGAATACCAGTTATAAAGGTTTCCGTGATATTTTTTAAGTTTATTTACGGTGTTGATTGTACGTTTTATACAGGTTTCGGCGGTTTCCGTATCAATAACCGAAAGCTCTGACGCTGAAACACAGGAAAGAAGATACATACCGATATTTGTGGGCGAAGTCCTGTGAGCAACACGGTAAACGGGAGAATACTGAACATTATCGGGGGGAAGAAAATTGTCGCTTTCGGTAACGTAATCGCTGAAAAACTGCCAGTATTTTTCGGCTTCGGAAATAAGCCTTTTCCTGTCCCGTTCCTTTATGTCGGATAAGGGCTTTTTTATAACCTTATCGAGACATATTGCAGACGGAAGAGCAAATATCATAAATAAAGCGGTTATTGCTGTAAGTATATTATTATAGTATATACTTACGGAAAAAAGAGCGAGAGAAAGAATTTCGGGAAGAATAAAGCTTCCGTATCCGACAGCACTTATCCTGTCGAAACCGCTTGCGGTCTGCCACTCGAGAAGGTTTCTTCCTGTAATAAGGCGGAAGCTTGTCCGTAAAAGTGCGTCGAGGCTTTCACAGGCATTTTTCCCGATAAATATAATTTCACCGAAAAGCCGTGAAACGAGAGTTCTTGTAAGAGAAAGAAAGGGCGAATAGAATTCTCTTGTATTTGAAAACCCGAAGCCCTTTACTGCTCCCGAGATAAGTCCCGGAATAAAAGGAAGATCCGCCGAAAGAACAGCAATAACAGCAGGAATTGTATATCCATAAACTGCTGATAAAAAGAGCGTGGCAACAACATATATCGGTTCAAGTCCCCGCCTTATATTATCTGAAAGCTTGAATTTTGTAAGAAGCGAGAGGCGTTTACAGAATATAAAGCGTACGTTCTGGAAATCTCCTCTGAGCCAGCGGTGGTTACGGCGGAAGAAACCTTTTGTTGTGGGCGGAAAGCTGTCGTTGAATTCCGTATCTCCGCAATATAAAACGCCTAAAATTCCGCCCTCAAGAATATCGTGGGAAAGTATTTTTTCATCGGGAAAAGCGTTTTTAAGCTTTACGTAATAATCGGCTGTTCTTATAAGGCCCTTTCCTGTAAAGGTTCCCTCTCCGAAAACGGAAGAGTAAAGCTCCGTATCGGAATTATCATAGGCGCTTGCCCAGTGACAGCCTCCGTTTCCGTTCCATAGTCTCGAAAGATTAGTTCTGCCCGAAGACGAAAGAGAGGCGGTAATACGCGGAGCGAAAATTCCGTATCTTGCATTGACAGGGTGAATTGCCGACGCAACAAGCTTATTTACCGTATCCATAAATGGAACCGTATCATAGTCGAGAGCACAGATAAATTCTGCCCCCATTAGCTTTTCGATATTGCCCGAAGCATATCTGAAGCTTATTTTTTCACCGCATATATAGCTTATAAGGTCATCAATAGCCCCTCTTTTCCGTTCTTTGCCCTGGTATTTGGCTTGTGTTCTGCTGAAATCACGGTGACGGACTATAGTCGGGATATTATAAGAGCCATTTATTGCCGAGATGATTCTGTCGTCATCGTCGGTTTCACGCTGGTTTGCAGGCGGTAAATCGCAAAGAAGGCAGAACTGAAGATTTTTTGATTTATTGCGTATTTTAGCCTGCTTCAGCTTTTCAATACCGTTCTCTATGCTTTCGGGAGAGTCGGCAAGAATGCTCAGCACACAGACCGTGCGGTGTTTTTCCGCCTCTTCCTTTGTATATGAAGCAACAGGCTCGTTTTCGCTGAAACGAAGAAGAAGTCTGTCGGCAATGGTCTTGAAGATTGAAAAAACAGGAACGAATAAAGAAAAAGCTATGGGAATATTGAAGAAAACAGCTATAAAAAATGAAGCGGTAAGGGATAAGGCAGTAAGAACCGCTATATAGGAGAGCGGTTTTTTCTTAGGGAATACCCTTAAATAATCTCTCCAAACAACACGGCATAAGCTTATATCGTCCGTTTCAGCTGTTTTAATGTACTCTTTTGCAAGACGGCTTTCGGGTATGCCTGTTTCACCGGAGATTTTTTCGGCTTTTGAACGGATAAGGGCTTTTGTTGCGGAAGTGCTTAAACGATATGCCTCGTCGGTTGAAAAAGCGATATGAAGAGGATTAAGTCTGTCGTTTATCTCTTCGTAATCTATATCCGCCCATAAATAATAGGCATTTTCTCTCTCCTCGGATTCGAGGGCTTTTGTAATAAGTGCATAGCGTACCTGCCAGGAAAGGCCGGAAAAATCGCTGTTGGATAGCTTTTCGGCATAAGGCGAAAGCATTTCCGAAAGCCTTGGAGTTGTAAGATTTGTTTCGTTTCTTATGAGATAAGCTACAAGCGGAAGGCTTCCCATAAAGCAGACATTGTATTTCGGAACAGAAGCAATAAGCGAAGACGCTTCAAGTTCAAGGCGGTACTTTTCAGCACCCTTGAACTTTTTTCTCAGCTCCTTTAAATTCCTGCATAGTATTTTCAGATTTTTTCGGTTCATAAATAATCCTTTCAGAGAGTTATGTATGATGGTATTATTGACAGCATTTTCGGCAATTATTTAACAAAGGCAATAAAAACGATGAATAAAGGCGTCAAAATCGGCTAAACAGTAAAAAAACAGTAAAATTTTTGTGTTTTATTAGAAATTGTGATAAAATTTTTAGATTTTTACCCTTGATTTTTTACCAAATTTATAGTATAATACTTGTATGTTTAAAATGGCGGATAATATTTTTCGCCCTTAAATAATAAAAAGGAACTGAAAATATATATGAGTATAAAAGGAAAATACCCCGAAAGTACGCCTCTTTATGCGACGTTTCTTTCGATAGGTGCTGTTGCGGCAATAGCAGCTTTTGCACTTGTGCTGCACTTCAGCCCCGATACAGAAAAGAAGAAGGATACGCCAAAGACTACTACAACGACTGCTGTAACAACAGCCGCTCCCGACGGCTACGATATAGAAGAGGTCTTAGCCGAAGAAATGAAGGACGCGGCAGAAGGTCTTGTATCCTCGAACTACGAAGTTCTTTCGCTTTATTATATCCACGGTCTTGACCATAAGGAAGAGCCTTACGGAAATGCTCCCGAAGGCGGATATTATACTGTTGACAGCGATGAATATACATCTATTGAACAGCTTGAAGCTTTGGTTGATTCAACCTTTGTTGCGGAGCAGGCAGAGCAGATAAAGACCAACTCATTAGGCTACGGCCCCATATATAAGGCACGTGCCAACGGGGATCTTGGTATTATCGAAAACTTTACCCCTATGGAATATGATACATCCTGGGAAAACCCGACTTTTAAGATAGAACCTCAGAGCGACACGGAATGTGTTATCCAGATTACCCTTCATAACCGTACAAGCGGCGAAGAAGTAAAATGTACAGGAGAAATGATAAAAACAGAGAACGGATGGCTTCTTAAGACTATTCTATTCTGATTTAAAATCATCGGCAGGAGGATTATATGTCAAAACCCAAAAAAGATAATCCGATTGCCGTATATGCGGTAGTTAGCCAGATCGGATTTATAGTTATAACGCCGCTTCTTGTTTTTGTTATAGGCGGCACAGCACTCGTTGAGTGGCTCAGCCTTCCCGACTGGGTAAATGTATTGTTTGTAGCAATGGGTATCTTTACGATGCTTGCCGGTTCGTTCCGTTATCTTAACCAGCTTATAAAAATGTTTGATAGCAGCGAATCGGGAGTTGGTACTTCTGAAGTCAGACATGACAGACGGGACCACGATTATTATGATGATACAATAAAGAAAAAAAGACTATGAAAAAACACAAGAATCAAGCTGTAGAAGAGCTTAAGGCTATGGTACCCTTTCTTCTGTCAGCGAACATCATAATTATCCTGTCGATAGTTATGATAGGCTTTGCTTTCGGCTTCGATTACAGGCTTTTTACCGGTCTTCTTGCCGGAAATATTCTTGCGATTGCGAATTTTCTTCTTATCGGAGTTACAGCAGGAGCAATTACCCGCACAAGACAGTTCAAACGAGGTCAGTTTCTCGGTAATTTCTCTTACGGTGCAAGATATATAGGAATTTTTGTTATTTTAGCGGCGTTGCTTACTTTTGATTTAATATCGCCCTTTACAGCGGTTATACCGCTCTTTTACCCCAAGCTTTATTATACGATACAGGCTTTAAGGGGAAAATATAACGATGATTAAAATTAACACAGAAAAGGAATGGTAGAAAGATATGCCAAACGGATATATCGGACTTCTCGCCGAGGAAGCGAGATCATTTACTGTTGACGGTCCTCTTAAATCGATAACCTTTGATTTTCTCGGAAAGGAATGGATAGTTTCTGAATCCGTTGTTGTACAGTGGGTCGTTATGCTTGTGCTTGCAATATTCTTCTTTGTGCTCGGACGCAACCTTAAGGTTGTTCCCACAACAAGAAGACAGATGATAGCTGAGTATATCGTAGGAACATTTACGGGACAGGTTGATGATTCTATGGGTCCCCGTTATAAGGCTTACCGTCCCTATATCGGAGCGTTGTTCTGCTTTATATTCCTTTCTTGTATTATGGGTATTTTCGGTCTTCGCAACCCGACCTCCGATGTTTCGGTTACAGGTGCCTGGGCGATTATAACCTTTGTTCTTGTATTCTACACAAAGATAAAAACAGGCGGCGTAAAGGGATTCTTGAAATCCTACGTAGAGCCTGCCCCCTTTATGTTACCCTTTAATATAATCGGTGATTTTGCGAACCCTGTTGCACAGGCGCTTCGTCTTTTCGGTAACAATGTATCGGGTATGGTAATCGGCGGACTTGTTTATTTCGCTTTAGGCGGAATAGCTGGCGGACTTGCTTCTATCGGTATTCCTGCCGTACTTTCTCTTTATTTCGATTTATTCTCGGCATTTATTCAGTCTTACATTTTTGTAACACTTACAATGGCTTATGTTTCTATGGCAGAAACAGATTAATTCAAGTTATTAGAGCACAATGTGCTTTAAAATAGTAAATATTTTTTAATGGAGGATAAAAAATTATGGAACAGGCAATCGTACTTGCAGCTTCTGCTATTGGTGCAGGTTTAGCAATGATCGCAGGTTTAGGCCCTGGTATCGGTGAAGGTTACTGTGGCGGTAAGGCGGTAGAGGCAGTCGGCAGACAGCCCGAAGCAAGCGGTGCAATCACAAAGCAGATGATTATTGGTGACGCTCTTGCGGAAACAACAGGTCTTTACTCTCTTATCATCGCTCTCCTTTTAATGTACGCTAATCCCTTTATCGGCAAGCTTTAATAAGAAGCTAAAATCGTACAACTGGAAAGGAATGGTCACATAAATGTGGATAAAGCTGTTGGCTGAAGAAAGCAATATGCTTCAGCTGGTAAATATCAACTTTGATACGATCATTTTCACACTTATTAATACGCTCATAATATTCCTTCTCTATAAGTTTTTGCTTCATAACAAGGTTATGGCAATTCTTGACGAGAGAAAGGAAAAGGTAAGCTCCGAAATTAAGGCTGCCGAAGCTGCACAGGCTGAGGCTGAGGCTGTAAAGAAGGAATATTCCGAACGCCTCGAACAGTCTAAGGAGGAAGCTGCACAGATCGTTTCTGCCGCTGTTAAGCGTGCAGGCGAAAGAGAAGCAGAAATTATTGCACAGGCACAGCAGGAAGCTGCCGAGCTTAAGGTTAAGGCTGCTGAAAGCATCGAGCTCGAAAAGAAAAAGGCAATCAACGAGATCAAGGATCAGATTGCCGATATCGTAATTATGGCGAGTGAAAAGGTCTGTGAAAAGGAAATTTCCGCTAAGGACAACGAAGCACTTATTAATAAGTTTATCGCCGAAGTCGGAAACGAATAAGCGGCGGAAAGGAAAGGTCGGAAATGACGGGAATTGTTGAAAAAAACTACGGTGACGCACTTTTCGAGCTTATTTCTGAGGAAAATCCCGCTATGCTTAAAACAGTACAGGAAGAAATTTCTTCTGTTGACAGCATTTTAAACGAGATTCCCGATTTTATTAAGCTTACGAAAACTCCTACCGTTTCTGCCGAAGAAAAAATGTCTATTATAAAAGAGACATTCGAAGGCAGAGTTTCCGATTATACCTATCGTTTTCTTATGATACTTGCTGAAAACGGACGACTCGAATTTTTCAGCAAAATCAACCGCTACTTCACCTCCCGCTGCAATGAAAAGTTTGGAATTGCGGAAATAACCGTAGTTACAACTGCTCCTTTAAGCGCGGAAGCAAAGGCGAAGATAAAACTGAAAATGACTCAGGTTACCGGAAAGACAATAAACCTTAAAGAAGAAATAGATGCGGCTATTATCGGAGGAATTGTCTTAAAATACGGAAGCAGGAGCTTCGACGGAAGCGTTAAGGCACGACTTGACGCACTTAAATCCGAAATAGGAAGCGTTATCTGTTAAACTTAAACTACTTCAGAGTGCCGGACAGTCGTCCGGTCGGACAGAAGGGAATGGTTGGAAAATATGGAATTACGTCCTGATGAAATAACAGGGATATTAAAATCTAAAATCAAGGCGTTTGAATCTAAAATCCAGCTTACCGATACAGGCACGGTTATTACCGTAGGCGACGGTATCGTAAGAATTCACGGTCTTGAGAACTGTATGATGAACGAGCTTCTCGAATTCGAGAACGGCGTTCAGTGTATGGCTCTTAACCTTGAACAGGATTTCGTTGGTGCAGTTATGCTGGGTTCTGACGCTGATATTAAAGAAGGTGCTGCTGTAAAGAGAACAGGAAAGATTATTTCTGTTCCTGTAGGCGCCGCTCTTCTCGGACGTGTTGTAAACTCTCTCGGCGAGCCTATCGACGGCAAAGGTCCGATAGTTACAGCTGAAACACGCCCTATTGAAAAAATTGCCCCCGGTATCATTACAAGAAAGTCTGTTGATACTCCTTTACAGACAGGTATCAAGGCTATCGACTCTATGATTCCCATAGGAAGAGGTCAGCGTGAGCTTATTATCGGCGACAGACAGACCGGTAAGACCGCTATCGCTGTTGACACTATCATTAACCAGAAAGACACAGATGTTCTTTGTATCTACGTTGCTATCGGTCAGAAATCCTCTACCGTTGCTACTGTAGTTGAACAGTTAAAGAGTGCAGGTGCTATGGATTACACTATCGTTGTATCCGCTACGGCTGCCGAACTCGCACCTTTACAGTACATTGCTCCTTATTCGGGCTGTGCTATGGGTGAATATTTTATGGAACAGGGTAAGGACGTTCTTATTGTATATGACGACCTTTCTAAGCACGCTGTTGCTTACCGTGCCCTTTCCCTCCTTTTAAAGAGACCTCCGGGACGTGAAGCGTACCCCGGTGATGTATTCTATCTCCATTCAAGACTTCTTGAACGTGCGGCTAACCTTAACGAAGACTACGGCGGCGGTTCTCTTACCGCTCTCCCGATTATCGAAACACAGGCGGGCGACGTTTCAGCATATATTCCGACTAACGTAATTTCTATTACCGACGGTCAGATATTCCTTGAAACCGAACTCTTTAACGCTGGTGTACGTCCTGCCGTTAACCCCGGTATTTCGGTATCCCGAGTTGGCGGTTCCGCACAGATAAAGGCTATGAAGAAGGTATCCGGCTCATTAAAGCTCGAATACTCCCAGTACAGAGAATTACAGGCATTCTCCCAGTTCGGTTCTGACCTTGACGCTGATACAAAGAGCCGTCTCGCAAAGGGTGAAAGAATAGTTGCTGTTTTAAAACAGCCCCAGTCTGCTCCCTTAACTGTTGAGAACCAGGTTATTATTATTTATGCTGTTATCAATAACTTCCTTAAGGATATTCCTGTTGAAAGAGTCGGCGAATACGAAAAGGAACTCTTTAAGTATATTTCGGAAAAATATCCGAACATTACTGACAGCATAAAAGCAGAAAAGGTTCTTACACCGGAAAATGAAGATAATTTAAAGAGAGTGCTCACTGAGTTTGCGGCAAGCTTCTAATATGTCGCGGGGAAAAAGATTATGAAGGAATTTTTAATTGCAGTTATAGCTATCGTTGTTGTTGCAGGCGGCGTTGCACTTGTATATTTCCTTTTAAAGAAGTATTTTGCTTCCGAAGGAAAGAACAGTGAAAAAACAGAGTCCGAGGGCAGCGACAAGAAAGCTGAAAAGGCTAAGGCTGCTGCCGATAAAAAGGCTGTTGCTGAAGAAGCTGCTAAGGAGAAAAACCGTGCAGCTGCCGAAAAAAGAAAGGCTGAAATGATGAAAAAGACAGTTATGGAGGCTGACCCTAAGGTTCTCCAGCACCGTTTCATCAAGAAAGCCGTCGATGAAATAAGCAAAAATCCGAGAGCTATCGAAAAGGTTACCGTTAAGGCTAACCGTATCGACTGGACTTTTAAGGAAGATTCTTTCCAGGAAGGTCCGACAAATGTATTCTTCGATGATCCGTCATTAAGCCGTCTTGAACAGGGCGAAATGAAGCTCGTTGCAGAGCATATCTACGGTATATTGAAGAACACAGGCTTTGAGCTCGAGGAAGTCGGAAGCGGAGAAAAAGGTACTTTCCGTTATCATATTGACGAGTACATTATTAAAGCTCTCTGAGTCCGTAATTTTAAAGAAAGGAATTGTTGACACTTATGAACAAATCAGCATTCGTTTTAAGCATTGTTGCAATCAGCCTTTCCGCAATCACTCTCGCACTTGCTGCGGCAGTATATTTAGGTAAAAAGGTTGTATATATCAAGAGCGATTTTTAAGGAACAGGGTGTGATTAAACTTGGCAACAGGTAATATGAAGGATATCAAACGCCGTATTCGAAGCGTTGGTTCCACAAAACAGATAACTAAGGCGATGGAGCTTGTTTCTTCGTCAAAGCTTCGCCGTGCGAAGCAGAGAGCGGAAGCAGCACGTCCCTACTTTGAGGCACAATATACCCTTCTTTCCGAAATCGCTTCGGTAAAAAAGGATTTTACAACAGTTTATACCGAAAGCCGCCCTGTAAAACGCCGCCTGTTTATTGTTATTGCAGGTGACAGAGGGCTTGCCGGCGGATATAACTCAAATATCCTTAAGGCTGCCGTTGCGGCTCACGCCGGCGATGAGCAGAATCCAAAAATTATAGCAGTCGGAAGAAAGGCTGTTGAATATTTTGAAAAACGTGATTATGAGCTTATCGGAAGCTATCCTTATCTCGCTGAGAATGTAAAAACCGCAAAGTGTGCGGATATTGCGAATATAGCTACCGAAATGTTCAGCTCGGGAGAAGTTGACGAGGTTCGTCTTTTCTATACAGCCTTCGTTTCTCCTCTCGTACAGAATCCCGAACAGATAAAGCTTCTTCCGATTTCTGACATAGGTACAGGAACAGGAGAGGATATGGGCTTTATAACCTATGACCCGTCTCCCGAAGCGGTATTTAACCGAATTGTACCGAAATTTGTAATGAGTCTGTTGACTTGCGGTATAGTTGAGTCTTACGCTTCTGAACAGGGTGCAAGACGTACAGCTATGGAAAGTGCTACAGACAATGCGGATCAGATGATTGCCGACCTGTCCCTTATCTATAACAGAGCAAGACAGGAAAAAATCACAAACGAAATCAACGAAATCGTTTCGGGTGCAAACGCCCTTTAAAAGCAGTACCCTAAAACTGAAAGGATTGGACAAAATAAGATGGCTGATAAAAATATTGGTACCGTCGTTCAGATTATCGGTGCTGTACTTGATATTAAGTTCGCACCCGAGGCTCTTCCGAACCTTCTGAACGCTATCGAAATCGACAATAACGGTGAACGTCTTGTTGTCGAGGTTGCACAGCATATCGGCGACGACGTTGTACGCTGTATCGCTATGGGCGCTACCGACGGCCTTGTAAGAGGCATGAAGGCAGTTGACACAGGACGCTCTATTACAGTTCCTGTCGGCGAACAGACACTTGGCCGTATCTTTAACCTTCTCGGCGAGCCTGTAGATAATCTTCCTGCTCCCGAAAACGCTGAACGCTGGGAAATCCACCGTGATCCTCCTTCCTACGAAGAACAGGCAGCTTCCAACCAGATACTTGAAACCGGTATTAAGGTCGTTGACCTTATCGCTCCTTACTTAAAGGGCGGTAAGATCGGTCTTTTCGGCGGTGCCGGCGTAGGTAAGACGGTTCTTATTATGTAGCTTATCAATAACGTTGCTAAACAGCACGGCGGTCTTTCTGTATTCACAGG